>NZ_JBFTLN010000006.1:0-463516 GCF_056396465.1 Chitinophaga sp. 05T412 | reverse complement strand
GCCGTTTTAAACTGCTTCAGAAAGTCGTCTGATAAAAAATCTTCTGTCTTCATAAAACTATATATGCTTTAAAATTAAAAAATCGAGGTGAAACACCCCGATTTTTAGAATTTACACAGTTTATGAGATAGTGTCGATAAAAAAGACAACCGTATGGTTGTCTTTTTTATTTGCCTAAACCAATAAATACATAAAAATAAAAGGCCGCCCAGACGAGGCAGCCTTTGTTAACAATTGGTTTTTGCTTATGAGAAAATTTTAAATACACTCTTTTATCTCTCTTCACAAAATCAACCACACAGCTGCCTCTACTGCTTCTTACACGAACCTATGCTTCATTTTCAAACAGTAGCTTATAATAATTCATGTTGGTAGCTTCATCAAACCCACGCTCTATCATTTCGCGGTTGCCGTGAATATACACATGAAAGTTCTTATCAAGTTTCAATATACTCTTAAATACTTTCTGCTGTTTCTTAACAGCAGGTGCGGATATTTCAAATTCGTCAGGGATATCTTGTTGAAAATGACTCGCGTACTCGTTTCTATACTCTTTAAAAGAAGCTATTGCATCAGGATGCCCCAGTACTTCTTTCGCAAAATCGTCTAATTGGAATTGTTCTTTTTCTTTAAAATAAGCGGCTGATTTATTTAACAGATCCACCTGATCTACCCTATCCATCTCATACTCCGTTGGCAGCTTATTATGTATAAACAGCTTACACATATCTACCGCAGTTTCTGTTTGATGGTAACTATCCTCGCGGCGCTGCACCTGCAGAAAGGCATCTTTCCAGTAAACAGCCTCCGATTGTTTGCTGTTACTATCTATAATGCTCACCTTAAAACCTTCAGATTCTTCTGTATTAAAAACAAGACAACCTTTATCCAGCTTATTGATATTTATACCATCCTCATAGTTCACCTGGTAATTCTCGTCTGCCAGAAAGACTTTTAAATAGGTATCGCGATTTTCTGACTTAAAAATGCCAATGGCCTCCACTTCTTCACCATCCACCTGACACTTGCTAAAGTAGGCTATATACAACTCCCCGCCCTTAATTTTGGGATGGGTGGAATGTTTATATAGATGCCTGGCAATATTTACTGACTGCTCCTGGAATTCGCTTTGGTCCGTAAATATACGTCGACAATATTGAAAAATTTCATTCAATTGAATATCTGCGTCATGCCGGAACCGGAAATACTCTGCAGCATTGGCAAAAGGCTGAATAAAATATGTTAGCAATAACTGGCTGATCGTTTCATCCTCCAGCTGCAAAGGCGCCTTGGAACAGAGTAAGGCCTCATCATTTGAGGAGTTCCCTACCTTGTGAATAGTCAGTTGCGCCAAATCTTTAAACTCCGAAACATGGATCATGGGCGCAAAATTAATAAATTAGTTGACAGCCAAAAAAACCATCCTGACCAGTAATTAATTCTTGATAATTTCATTACATAAGTATTCCTCTCTTCCTAATACACAGAAAAATCCCAAACAGTTACTTAATTTAAAGTTTTAAAATACGACGCACATGAGAAAACAAATATACATGATGGCCATGCTGACTGGCTGGGGCTTGCCCATGATGGCTCAACAACCCACCGCTGCCAGACCTTTGTACGAAGCCCGTGACCTCACCGCTGAAAACATGTTTTCTACAAATATTGAAGGACCCAACTTTGACAAAGCAGGCAATTTCTATGTAGTAAATTTTAAACAGGATGGTACCATAGGTAAAATAAATACCCATACCGGCGCTGGCGAAGTATTCGTGACCCTCCCGGATAGCAGTGTAGCCAATGGCGTTCACTTCAATAGCAAAGGCACCATGCTCCTACCCGACTTCATCAAACACAATGTACTGGCCGTAGATATGAAAACAAAAAAGGTCAGTGTATATGTCCATTCCGATCAGTTCAATCAACCGAATGATCTTTGCGTGAACAGCAAAGACCAGATCTTTGTGTCCGATCCAAAATGGGCCAACAATACCGGGCAACTCTGGCGCATTGATGGTAACCGTATTCCTGTATTACTAGAGGCCAACATGGGTACCACCAACGGTATCACCCTCAGCCCCGACGAAAAAACCCTGTATGTAAATGAGAGTGTACAGCGCAAAGTTTGGAAATACACTGTCGACAAAGCGGGTAACATCTCCCATAAAACCTTATTCGCCAGCTTCCCCGATTTCGGATTTGATGGAATGAAATGCGATAAAGCCGGCAACCTCTATATTGCCCGCTGGGGAAAAGGGGTGATTGCCATGATGTCGCCACAGGGCGCATTAATCCGCGAAATACCGTTGAAAGGGAAACAATGCAGCAACCTCGTTTTTGGGGATAAAGACAAGAAAACCGTGTATGTTACGCTGCAGGACAGAAAATGTGTAGAAACCTTTAGGGTGGCTATTCCAGGGAAATAAGCATTTGCTTTTACATAAATACAACGGGGATATAAGCACATGACTTATATCCCCGTTGTATTTATTTAAAGAAATGCCTAGTTCTTTATAATCAGTATTTTTCCCTTGTTCTTTGGAACCAGGATGCTGGCGTCTTTCCCCAATACCTGTCCCTGCTGGAAATTACGTATGTCCGGCGCCGTTATCTTAGCTGTTGCCGGATTAATACCCAGGGCTTTCCAGTCGATACTCAACTGTACGTTGGTATCTTCCGCTGCCCAACTGGCAATGGACACCAATACCGCACCGTCTTTCTTATAAATAGTGGCTGGTACCAACGGATTGCCGGTTTTAACCGGGTTGCTTTCTACCCAGTACCCGATCATTTTTGTACCCTGTATACCAAAGTCATCCCATACTTTCCAGATAGGTCGCGGATCTGAGTTTTCTGTCCATGGCATGCGATTAGTCATACCATATACCATTCCACGCCACTGATTTCCGCCATCCTGCAGCATTTCACCCATCAGGCCGAATGGAATACCACTCACTTCCGTGAGGAAAAAGTCAGGATTGTTGTTTTCGTAATCGAAGTATTCCCCAAACCAAAGCCTGTTCAGATACGGGAAGTGTTCCATATACAATACCGCACTGTTAATAAACCCATCTGACTTATTATATTGATTGGCAGAATGCAGATCAATGATACCTGGGTGGCTATCTTTTGTCAGCACTCTCTTTACACGTTTCATTGTTACACGGTCAAAGGCCACATCATCAAGATAGATACCATCTATGCCTACGTTCTGCACCAGCCAGTTCATGCCTTCCACATAGTAGTTATGCCAGCGATTCATGCCACTGTTAATGATGGCTGCGTCTTTGAACTCCGGTACAAACCAGGCAGCAATGTAATCTTTCCCGATATGTTCCTGCAGCCAGGAGAAGCCACCACCTTTACCCGGACTATACACCTCATGGCCCAGGCTACGCAATGGGAATGTTTCCCAGGCGTGATTAGACAGTTCTCTTACAGTGTTATAGATTTTTACTTTCAGCCCCTTGCTGTGTGCTTCATCTATATAAGACTTCATCTTTTTCCATTCAATAAATGGATAGTTGATCCAGGGGTTGATATCATTACCATGATGAATATTCACCACCGTAGCGCCGGTAGCCTTGATGCTATCCAGGTTGTTGTAACGGTGATAGAAGCGCGTAGACCACTGGAAGTCGGTGTTAATCGGGTGAAACGGCGTAATGATCAGGTGGAAGTTATAATACAATACGTCTCCCTTATGCAGCGTTCTTTCGCCGCTATAGCTGTTCACCAAAATAGCCTTCCCTTTTTCCCCGATGGTGATCCCTCCTTTATCGCCATTGCCCCAGGAAGTGGGCAGCAGCAAAGGCTTCTGGAGATAGAAGTTGGTGTTCAGTGGGCGTACATAGTTTTCATCCCGGAGATTGAATTGTATACCAGCATTCACATCTCCAATCCAGGCGCCGTCCTGGTTTTTATTTTTTACGTCCCATTTCCAGTCGATCTTTTCAGGACGCAGTCCTCCTTTCTGATTCAGGCCCATCATGTATTTGGCGGCTCCTTTATCAAAAGGCAGGTGCATAGTGATTTCCTTGAGAGATATGTCCTCCAGTGCTGTCACTTTTACGGTGTAATCCAGGAAGCCATCAAATTCCAGGGAAGCACTTACCTCCATTTGCAGGCCGGTAGTAGTATTTACTGCCTGCCAGCTTACTTTGCCGGCTTCTTTGGCCGTCATTTGCCAGCCATTGCTTTTCCAGGGCAAATCCTTACCGGTGGCGGCGGAGATGAAGTGGAAGTGTATGGGCTCTGTGAAAATATTCTTTGCCTGTGTGGATAACTCCGTCATTTCAGGCGTGAAGAAGGTTTGTATCTGTGCCGGGAAACCGTCTTTGTTAATACCTACTTTACGTCCCAGCAAACTGATCACGCTGTCTTTTACTTCCAGTGGCGTGTAAGGCGCAATCACGGAATTATCCTGGGCCAACGTAGAGTTCAGCCATTTTAAACGGGTTTGTTTCCATGGCTCATTGAAGCCACTGTTAACAGCCAGTTTATTCGTTACCGTTAGTGTGATTCTTACAGGCATGGCAGGCATACCAGCAGCGCTGAGTGTGGCAGTTCCTTTATAAACCCCTGCTGTGGCAGATTCTGGCACATCTACACCACACCACAATGCCTGTACCTGGTTGGCGGGGATATTTACCTTCGCCGTAAATGGTTGTGCATCATAGGTGGTACCGCTGGTATTTATACAATTTAACTGCGAAGCAGCAATAGTTTTACCACCCGGTGCGGTCAGATCAGCAAAAGTAATTTGCACGTCTTTCATATCATGCAGGGCGTAAATACCTACCTGAAAAGCGTAGTACTCTCCTCTGTCAGCCTCTCCTGCAAAGGATTGCGATGGTCCTTTCTTTATCCACCGTTGCGGCAGATCATCCGTCATTTTAATAGGATACTGCCTGTCTTCCGGAAATACAATATATCCGGCTCCCGGATGCTTCAGCAACAGTTGTTGCTTTTCTGCAGCAGTAGCAATCACCTCCATCGGATAAAAGCTATTGAACGTATCAATGGCTTCCATTTCCTTCACGATGGTATTTGGCTTCATACCGGCAGGAATAGACTGCAACCAGCTGTTGTCAGCGGTTTGCTCCGGCGCCAGGTACATGCCCTTGGGATAGTTATCCCTGCCTTCGTTTTTAGACGGCAGGTAATATATGTAGTAATCGCCCTTTCCGGACGTAGGCTCAAAGTAAATGTCGCCTTGTTCACGGGTAAGCGTCAACGTTTTTACGTTGGTGATTTTTTGTTTTGTTTTAGCATCCTGGATAATGATGCGTTTTGCTTCCGGATGTTCATCGCGGCGGCGCCATGGAATTACTACGCGGGCCACTTTAGCGACGCCGTTAAAGCTCACTACCACCCGGTGGTTACCAAGTGAGTCAGCATTCCAGCTATTATTGCCGGAAGTATATTTCAGCTCCTGGGCTACAGCCGTAGTCAGGACACCAAATGTAAAACCTGCCAGCAGCAGGCCTTTCCTGAAGTTACGGGAATGGTGGTTAATCTGATACATGAAGGAAAATAAGTTTTTAAATGTTCAYCGGTTATAAATTTACTATTGTTGTGCTTTCTTTTCCGGATTATTTTACAAAAGCAAAAGCCCCATTTACGGGGCTTTTACAGGATATTCTAATTAATCGGGTTTTGTACCAGGTTTGGATCGAGTAATATTTCCTGTTCTGGAATATAATGAACCACCCGTGGGTCCGTGTAGGAAATGGTTTGCGGATTCGTTTGTATACCCGGATAATTCCTGTATACGTTGCGGTTATTGCGATAGAGGTCGAAAGAACGATGCGTTTCAAAGCACAGTTCCAGGCGACGCTCATCCAGTACTACATCCAGTACGTTGGCATAACCCTGCATATTGCTCGAACTGAACAGCGCATTTCCGCTTAAACCAGCCCTGGTACGGATGATATTTACATCTTCCAGCGCGGCCGTGTTGTTGCCCAGTTTCGCATTGGCTTCCGCCCGGATCAGGTACATTTCAGCCATACGCAGCACTACTGGCGAGCTGAGAGTAGGTACGTTATCCTGGTTAGAGTATTTCAGGATATACCATTTAGGAACGCCATTACGTTCTGCCACTTTCTTCTTACCAGTAGCCGGGTCTATCACATCATTGCCATTATCATCTTTCTCATATACTACCTGTATGAAGGAATTACGTACATCTTCCGGATGCAGCTGGATCAGATTGCGGAACGATTCAGAAGCATACATCTCTCCATATCCCATACCGCCTGGCGACATATAATACATAGAGCCAATAGAGCTCCAGGTACGGTCATCCTGCAAAGTATGGTGAATAGCGAAGATGGTTTCCTTGTTGTTCTCATTACTCTTGGTATAATATCCGGGTAGATCTCCGGTAGATATTAGTCCGCGGTCTTTGGAAAGGATGACTGAGTCGGCATAAATACGTGCAGAATCATTTCTTCCCATATAGAGATATACCCTCGCCAGCAAAGCCCGGGCAGCGTCTTTAGACGCGTAGCTGTTGGTATTGGAATTATCCATGAGATCTTTCCCTTTTTTCAGGTCTGCTACGATCTGTGCGTATACTTCTTTTACCGTATTACGTTTAGGCAATGCCGTTATATCGTATTTGGTAACAACAGGTACGCCAAGGTTGGTTTCGGGACTCTGAGTATACGGACGACCAAAGGTTCTCACCAGGCTCCAATGTACAAAAGCACGAATGAACAGGTTTTCGCCGATCATTTCATTTACTGCAGCCGATTGATTTTCGGGCATTACTTCCAACAGCCTGTTTACGCCGTTGATCGCTTTGTATCCCATACGCCACAGCTGCAGCGAATTACCCTGGTTGGTGAGCAAACCGTAGTTATAAGAATACATCAGCGGATCTGTAGAAGTACCGCTTAACGCCACATCATCACTGGGAAATTCTCCCATCTGGAAATAGTTGCGCGTAAAATTTTCTTCTTTCAGTAAAGCATAGTTACCAGCAGTAGCAGCTGGCCATTTAGTGGGATCTTTCAGAATTTTATCGTCCGGAATAGCACTATATGGTTCTTTTTTCAACGAGCAGGAGCTGGCTACCGTCAACAGTAAAAGCCCTGCAAAATATTTTGACATGTGTTTCATGATCATCTCTTTTTAGCTCCTGTTAAAAATTAATTTCAAGACCTGCAAACCATTTGGTACTGCTTGGATACTTCACATAGTTGATACCACGATCATCTACTTCAGGGTCCATTCCGGAGAATTTAGTCAGTGTCCACAGGTTATCACCGCCAATAGAAATTCTGGCGTTTCCAACATGCACACGGTCCAGCCATGCTTTAGGCAGTGCATAGCTCAGGTTTACGTTTCTCAGGCGTAAATAGCTACCGTCTTCCAGGAATCGGGAAGATGGTTTTTGTGAGTTTGATTTATTCTTCAATACATATTTCGGATGAGTAGCTACATCGCCAGGTTTTTCCCAACGGCTCCATCCATGGTCCAGCGCCATGATGTTGTAGGTGTTATAGGCACCATCATTATCCATCAGTTCACGGGTGCTATTGTACACATCATTACCGGAAACGAAGGTCAGGAAAGCACTCAGCTGGAAGTTTTTGTAAGAGAAGGTATTGCGCATACCACCGAAGAACTTAGGTGTAGCGGAACCTACAATCTGCAGCGACGCATCGTTATAGTTGCTGGTAGTGGTTTTACCGGTTACTTTACCATTAGCATCGGTGATCAGTTTTTCCCACAGCGGATTCCCGTTGGCCGGATCTACGCCCGCCCATTTACGCATATAGAAGCTACGCATATCCTGTCCCTGTTGCAGCGTGAAATAGCCACTAATGGGATCAATGATTTGTGTTCTGCCTGCGTACAGGTCTGTTACGGAGTTTTTGTTGAATCCGATGTTAAAATCAGTACTCCATTTAAATGCTCCTACGAGGTTATCTGTGCTCAGATTGATTTCAATACCCTTGTTACGAACGGAACCTACGTTCTGTGCAATATAGCTATAGCCGGCAGTTCCAGGCAATGGCACATTAAACAGGAGGTCTTTACTATCTTTCTGATAAAGATCTACCGTCAGGTTAATTCTGTTAAATAATCCCAGATCGAAACCGATATTGGTATTATATACTTTTTCCCAGGAGAGGTTCGGCACATTATAAATGTTGGGATAAGCGCCGGGGAAGCCATTGTATTGTGTGTTGATAGCGTAAGCGCCAATAGCGCTATAATCGCCGATTTCCGCGTTACCTGTAGTACCATAGCTGGCCCTTACTTTCAGATTGGTAATGGCTTTAATCTGCTTAATAAAATTTTCTTCTGAAGCGGCCCATGATGCACCAAACGCATAGAAGTTACCATACTGCTGGTTGGCGCCGAATTTAGAAGATCCATCTCTTCTGAAGGAAGAGGTGAAATAGTATTTATAATTGTAGTTATAGTTAGCCTGTACGAAGTAAGAATTAAATGCGCGGGCAACTTTTGTTCCACCAATAGACATAGGGGAAGAAGTACCATCCAGTACATTTACGCCCTGCAAAATACCTTTACCTTTTGCATTGATATCATTCAGGTTTACCTGCTGAAATTCAGCACCTGCCAATCCATCAATGTTATGCACTTTGTTGATAGTATATCTGGCTTTCAACAGGTTAGAGCTGATATAGCTGGCAGAATCCTGGTAGTAGTTATACAGGTTACCACGATCGTCGGAGCCGGAGGAGGTTCTTACGTCGCCGTTGCTTTCCTGGTTATAATGATAGTACTGTGCGCGGTTAGTAGAGCTGAATGATAACCACTTGGTGATATCATATTCCAGTTTTACCAGGGCTTCGAGCGACTGTCTTTTATTTTTTTGGTAGTTGTATTGCTGATCGTACACAAAATTGCTCTGATCACGGCCATACCATTTAGCTACGTCCAGTGGATTTATCGGGCTGCCATTTGCGTCGTATGCTTTATCCCAGGGCAGGTTAGTATAGTACTGATAGAGAGAACCGTTGGAGTTGTCCTGGTCAGTAGTTTGCGTACCGGCGGCATTGAAGCTTACTCTGAATTTATCGGTGATGTTATGATCCAGGTTGAGGCGTGCGCTGAAACGCTCTACTCCAGTACCTTTCAGGATACCATCTTCCTTATAGTAGTTACCACCCAGGTAGAATTTTGTTTTTTCATTACCACCGCTGGTAGATAATTCGTAGTTCTGGTTGGTCGCATTTTGAAAGGCCAGTTTCTGCCAGTTAGTATTAATATTACGGAGAGATGGATCTAACTTGGCTCCTGCGGCTGTTTGCAGGTCGTACAGGTCGGTGCCGTTCATCAGGTGGAAATGTCCTGTGTTGAGTTGGGCGGTTCCGATGTTGGTGCGGAAATTAACCTGCGTTTTGCCGGCCTTTCCTCTTTTAGTAGTGATGACCATTACACCGTTAGCGGCACGGGCACCATACAAGGTAGTAGCAGCGGCATCTTTCAATACGGTTACGCTTTCAATATCGCTTGGATTGGGAAGACCACCAATGATACCGTCTACCACTATCAGTGGAGAGTTCCCGGCGGTGAGGGTACCATTACCACGGATACGGATTACCGGTGCTGCGGATGGATCTCCGGAACCGTTACCCACAAACACCCCGCTCACTTTACCTTGCAGCATTTTATCCATGCTGCTGGCGGTAACATCTTTCAGCTTAGTGCCGCTTACCGCCTGCGCCGCGCCGGTGAGGTTTTTAGTGGTAGTGGTGGTATAGCCCATTACTACTACTTCTTCCAGTTTCTTGGTGTCGGGATCCAATTTTACATTGATTTCCTGGCGACCACCTACTGGTACTTTCTGGGCCGTATATCCTATAAAAGAGAATACGAGTATCCCACTTTCTGCAGGTACCTGAATGGTATATTTACCGGTAGCATCTGTTACGGTACCGGTGCTGGTACCTTCAACGGATACGGTTACACCAGGCAGTGGTTCTTTGGTATTGGCATCAGTTACATAACCCGTTACTTTCAGCTGTGCAACGCCATTGGGGGTAATCACCACCAGGTTGTTTTCCAGCACACGATAAGTAACATTGGAGCTATTGAAGAGTAACTTCATGATGTCATTGATCTTCTTATCTTTCACATCAATGGTAACTGCTTTGTTGAGATCAGCGAAGTTTTCGTTGTAGAAGAAGCGATAATTACTTTTGTTCTCAATAAGCTTGAATACCTCTTTCACGCTTGCGTTTTCAGCATGTAGTTCTTTTATTTTCTCCTGAGCAGATACGCTGGCGGATACTTGTAAAAAACCTCCGAAAATCAGCAGACCGGTCAATTTCGTCATAAGCAATAATTTTCGCCCGGGGCAAAAAAATGCCGCCAGGTTTGCAGTGGATTTCATAAACTTGTATAGATTTTAGTTAAACGAATAATTACGGTGATATAGCCCGTCGCAAAGGCTATTCACCAACAAGTGATTTTCGTTGAATTGGGGGTGAGTCGCATCACTCCCAATTTTTTTTAGTTCTTCATATCGGGCATGTAAGTTTGTTTTACAGGTGATGAATGTTGATTCTCCTATACACTTTGGTGATTACTTTGTCTTAAATGCTTTAATGTATTTTTCTTTCAGTTCATTGTCCACTTCAAGGGTCACTGTTCCCTTATCTATGGTGTATTTCAGCGGAGCTGTTAATTTTAGAATATTCAATACCTGCTCCAGTGTTTCCTGTCGGAATGTACCGCTAAAGCGATACTCTTTCAGTTCTGGTTCTTTGAAGATCACTTTTACGTTAAACCGGCGTTCCATGGTAACCGCCAGTTCGTCCATGGTTTGAGCGGCTACAATCCAGTTGCCATCTTTCCAGGCGGTATATACTTCCGTATCGTTCACTTCCCGGGTTTCTACCGGAGCTGCAGTGGCGCTGTTTCCGCCAGACGCCTGCATAGTGTTGCGTTCACTGTTATTGTTTGTCAATGGTTTCTTATATACCACGTGTTGATGTGGTTTCATCATGAGACCAAACGGTGTAGTGGTTTTGCTGCCATCAATCTTCACTTCGCCATCTACCAGGGTAGTTACCACTGTTTTATCTTCCGGATATGCTTTTACATTGAAAGATGTACCCAGCGCGAGTATTTTCAGGTCGGAAGCCTTTACGGTAAAAGGTTTCTGCGCATTGGTATGCACTTTAAAGAAAGCTTCTCCTTCCAGTTTTACTTCGCGGCCGCGGAGGTTATAAGACTGTGCATACTGCAGCTTACTGCCAGCATTCAGCCATACTTCCGTACCATCAGACAATTCAATTTTGGTAGTGGCCCCTTTGGGGCTGGTTACGGTTACCATTCCGCTACCGTTATCTCCTTTCTTCAGCGATGACCAGGCGTATACCAGGCCTCCGCCAATTAAGAAGGGCAATGTATAGGATGCGGCTATACGGAAATAGCTTTTCCATCTGTTTACTACCAATGGAGGCGTTATGCCAGCGTTATGCTGTAAACGCTCCCAGGCGCCGGTGGTATCATATGATCCTGCTGCCGCTGTTGCCTGCCATACATCCCGCAATTGCAGGAAATAGGATCTGTGCTCTGCCTTGGCATTGATCCATTGTTCCAGCAATTCCTGTTCGTCGACAGTAATATTACCGGATAAAAAGCGTGCAATCAGGTCATCCACCTGTTCCCGTGTATAGTTAGGCCCCATCATATAGAAAACAAGTACTAAGACAATATTCGGGATTGTACCGGGTGACAAGGAAGGAAAAAAAAATCTTTTTTATTTAACACACTACTTCAACAAGGGAAGTAATTCGTCGCGTAACCGTTGCAGGGCGCGGGTCATCTGGGTTTTGACGGTATTGACGGAGATCCCTAAATGGCGGGATATTTCAGGATAACTGAGTTGTTCAAATCTGCTGAGACGGAAAACATCCTGGCACTGAGGGGGTAGTTTTCGGATGGCTTTTTCTGCCAGTTGTTCCAGCTCTGATGTTTCCAGCATGTTTGCAGGAGAATCTGAAGGGAGGCTAAAGAGATGAATGCGGGATTCTATTTGTTGCAGAAGCTCGCTGCTGTATTGGGTTCTGCTTTTGTTTTGTTTAATAAAGTTGAGACAATTATTTTGTACGGCTCTGTACAGATATGCCTTTTCGGATACCTGGATGTTGAGGTCATCGTATTTCTCCCATATCTTCATGAAGGTGTCCTGTACAATTTCTTCTGCCAGGTCATGCCTGTTCACAAAATCATAAGCAAAGGTGCAGAGCGCAGAGTAATACGTTTTGAATAATGATTCAAAAGTCGGCATTTGACGTTGTTGCTGGACTATATTTTTACTTACTTCCTCCAAAATATTCCTGACATCCTCACTGTGTTCACTTCGCCAAAAGATACGACAAGTAGACCCAATAAAAAAACGCGGGTTATAGGCCCGCGTTTTAACATCTTTAACTAATTGAATTACATACACAAACCGCCACAGGTGCTGATTGTTTGTCCGGTTACATAGCTGCTCATATCAGAAGCCAGGAAGAGACAAACGTTGGCGATATCTTCCGGAGTACCGAAACGGGCCAACGGAATTTGTTGAATATAATTAGCAGCGCCCTCTCCTTCTTTGAGGTAGCTGGTCATATCTGTTTCCACGAAACCTGGAGCTACTGCGTTGCAACGGATATTGCGGCTACCCAGCTCCTGTGCGATGGATTTGGTAAATCCGATAATCCCTGCTTTAGATGCGGCATAGCTGCTTTGGCCTGCATTACCCATAATACCAATAACGGAGCTCATATTAATAATGCTACCGCTTTTTGCTTTCATCATGGGGCGTATTACCTGTTTGGTCATATTGTATACGCTCTTCAGGTTAACGTTCATCACGTCGTCCCATTGATCAGGGCTCATGCGGAGCAACAGGTTATCTTTTGAAATACCTGCGTTATTCACACAGATATCAATTTTGCCGAACTCTTTTAATACATCTGCTACCAGAGCTTCGCTTTCTTCATATACGCCGGCATTGGATTTATATGCCTTTGCTTTTACACCCAACGCTGTCAGTTTAGCTTCCAGTGCCTGGGCTTTTTCATCGGAACTCACATAAGTAAAAGCTACATTAGCTCCCTGCGCTGCAAATTTCAAAGCAATTGCTTCGCCGATACCACGGCTGGCGCCAGTTACAATCGCTACTTTGTTCTCCAGTAATTTCATGTTATAGTTGATAGGTTTTAAGCGTTCATATTGTTGGCCGCAAATTTCAGGATTTCTTCCAGGTAGTTGCGGTCGTTATTCAATCGGGGAACTTTATGTTGTCCACCCAGTTTACCTTTACTCTTCAGGAATTCGCAAAAAGTTCCTTCCGGCAGTACATGTATCTGCGGCATATGTAAGGCGATATCTTTATATCTTTTCGCCTCATAGTCCGAGTTGATGGTTTTTAACGTACTATCGAGCACGTTAGTAAACTTATTCAAATCATCTGGCGCTACTCCGAATTCAATCAACCATTCGTGCCCACCGTTTCCGTTGTCGCTGAAATAAACGGGAGCAGCGGTATAATCATTCACCACGGCGCCGGTAGCCTCGGAGGCTTTGGCAATGGCGGTGTCAGAATTTTCTACGATCACTTCTTCACCAAAGGCGTTGATAAACGATTTGGTTCTGCCACTCACTTTAATGCGATAAGGCAGCAGGGAAGTAAATTGTATGGTATCTCCAACCATGTAACGCCATAATCCGCCGTTGGTGCTGATTACGAGTGCATAGTTTTTACCCAATTCCACTTCCTGTAATTGCAGTGTTTGTGGATTTTCCTTGCCCAGTTCCTCCATTGGCATAAACTCATAGAAGATGCCATGGTTCAGGAACAGAAGCAATCCTTCTTCCCCTACTACATCTTGTGCGGCAAAAAAGCCTTCCGAAGCGTTGTAGGTTTCCTGGTAATGCATGAGTGGCTTACGGATCAATTTCCTGAACTGTTCGCGGTAAGGGGTGAAGCTTACACCACCGTGCATGTATAGTTCTACATTGGGCCATACATCGGCCAGGTTATCTGTGCCGGTCAGCTCAAAGATACGTTTGATCAATACGATGGTCCAGGTAGGTACCCCTGCAATAGAGGTCACATTCTCGTGGATGACCGCATTGGCCATGCGTTCTATTTTCTCCTCCCATTCATCCATGAGGGCAATTTCCAGGTCGGGCGTGCGGATCATATTGCCATAAAAGGGCATATTCTGCAGCATCACGGCGCTCAGGTCTCCAAAGTAGGAGTCGCTGTTTTCCGACAGTTTGTTCACCTGGTGGCTACCACCGATGACCAGGGACTTCCCGGTAAAAACATCGGAATCGGGGAAATTATTGTAATAGAGAGAAATAACATCCCGGCCAGAGCGGTAGTGACATTCATCCAGACTTTCTACGGTTACCGGAATAAACTTGCTTTTATCGGCGGTGGTACCGCTGGATTTAGCGAACCATTTGATGGGTGTATTCCAGAGTACATTTTGCTGTCCCTCCATCGTGCGCTGTATATAAGGCTTGATGGTATCATAAGTATGAATAGGAACGCGCTGCTTATATTCGTCTATCTTATAAATCTTCGAAAAGCCGTACTGCTTACCAAATTCGGTGTATTGGGCGGCACTGATAAGGTTTTGGAATACCTGCTGCTGCACCTGCACGGGATACTGCATAAAATATGCAATACGCCCCATGCGTAATCTTGCCAGTTGTGATATTGCAGGACTTAAAATTCTCATATAGGATGCTGTAGAATTATTTTTATTGTTTAGCTGCTTCGTCCAGGTAATCTTTCCGGCGCAAAATGAAATTCTGGCCAAGATACACTTTTCTTACCTGTTCGTCCTCCGCCAGCTCTTCTGCTGACCCTGATTTAAGGATTTTGCCTTCAAACAATAAATACGCCCGGTCAGTAATGGACAGTGTTTCCTGTACATTATGGTCCGTGATGAGGATACCTATATTCTTATACTTGAGTTTGGCTACAATGCCCTGAATATCTTCCACAGCAATGGGGTCAATACCGGCAAACGGCTCATCGAGCAGAATAAACTTAGGATCTACCGCCAGCGCGCGGGCTATTTCGGTACGGCGTCTTTCGCCTCCGCTCAGTACATCTCCGGGGCTTTTACGAACGTGGGTCAGCCTGAACTCAGTTAACAGGCTTTCTAGCTTGTCCTTTTGCTCCGCTTTTTTGAGCTTCGTCATTTCCAGTACTGCCGCAATATTATCTTCCACGCTCAGTTTCCGGAATACGGAGGCTTCCTGTGGTAAATAGCCGATACCCATCTGGGCTCTTTTGTACATGGGCAGTTTGGTAATGTTCTGGTCATCCAGGTATACATTCCCTTCATCTGGCTTGATAAGCCCTACTACCATGTAGAAGGAGGTGGTTTTACCCGCTCCATTAGGGCCCAGCAGCCCTACTATCTCTCCCTGAGACACCTCCACAGATACATGGTTTACCACCGTTCTGTTGCCGTAACGCTTTACCAGCTGGTCTGTATGTATTCTTAATGCCATATGATCAAACTTAGCAAAAATAAACAATTCATTCAGTTAGCCTAGTTATAGTTGTCATAAGATTAAATAAAATTGATCTGATTATAATTAGGGGATATCTTATTTTTGCCGGCGTATTTTAGCAGGAACCGCCGTTTTCATCGCATTCTCCAAAGCTGATAAACTTTATGAAAGTAACTGAACATATTGCACAGGCCAAAGACACCCTGATTTCTTTCGAAATCCTCCCTCCTTTAAAAGGAAAGAGCATTGACTCGATTTATGACCACCTGGACCCGCTGATGGAGTTTAAGCCGGCATATATAAATGTGACTTACCATCGTAGCGAGCATATGTTCAAGAAAAAAGCAGATGGCTCATTTGAAAAGGTAGAAATCCGCAAACGCCCTGGAACAGTAGGCATTTGCGCTGCTATTATGAATCATTACAACGTAGATGCCGTTCCTCACCTGATTTGCGGCGGATTTAGCCGGGAAGAAACGGAGAATGCCCTGATAGACCTGAATTTCCTGGGCATAGATAATGTCCTGGTATTACGGGGAGATGCGCCTAAAAACGAAACTTTCTTTGAACCAGACCCTCACGGTCACAGCTATGCGATAGAATTGCTGGACCAGGTGGCTCATATGAATAACGGCGTATATCTGGAAGACGATTTACAGAGTGGTGTAAAAACCAATTTCTGCATTGGTGTTGCTGGTTATCCCGAAAAACATTTCGAGGCTCCCAACATGCAAACAGATATGGCTCACCTGAAAAGAAAGGTAGAAAATGGAGCTGATTATATTGTTACACAAATGTTTTTCGATAACCAAAAGTTCTTCGACTTTGTGGCCAAGTGCCGGGAAGCAGGTATCACCGTGCCTATTATTCCGGGATTGAAGCCACTGACCTCGAGAAAACAAATGACGATGTTGCCACGTATTTTCCATGTAGACATCCCTACTGACCTGTCTACCGAGATCATGAAATGCAAAACAGATAAAGATATCGAACTGGTGGGCACAGAATGGTTAATTGCGCAGTCGAAAGAATTAAAAGCATTTGGTGTGCCGGTGTTACACTACTATACACTCGGTAAACCCAAGGTGATTCGCCAGGCTGTAGCAGCTATTATGTAAGAGATAACTATCTTATAAAAAAGAAGGGAAGGACAGAAGTCTTTCCCTTTTTTCGTTTTCTCTTTCATATAAAAAAATAATGCCATTATGTAGATACATAGTGGCATATCCCTATAACTGTCACACTTTTAATTATAACTGTCCAATGATCGAAATCACCTTTCGGTGATCTCTTTCGCTAATAAGACGCAGTAAACATCATTGTCCCCTACTCCATTTTAAAAAAAATATAAATGCCGGCATCAATAGCTGAAAGCATAAAGCCGAAAGCAAAAAGCTATTAAAGCGAATGACCTAAGCGAGTAGTTAGTTTTACTTATTCGCTTAGGTCATTCGCTTTAATAGCTTTTTGCTTTCGGCTTTATGCTTTCAGCTAAAATTACCAGTCTTCGCGGTCAAACAAAAACCCAAGGCTCACGCCCCAATAGCGGTTATTTAAGTTCTCTGCTGATTTATCGATATTCATCAGGCCATATCCATAATGGCCGGTTATAGTAATACAATTATTAAACTCTACGCCGGCAACAAAGTTGAGCCCTGCATCCCAGCGTTGCATATTCATGCCAGTACCAAAAACATTGGGGGATGAGTCAAAGTCAATACGTTTAGATCCGGTAGCTACTTGTCCGCCGGCGCCAAAGGCCCTCAGCTTATAGTCAGCCCGTACACAATAAGCCGCGTAAGGACCTGCGCCTACCACGAATTTGCCAAAGCTTACCGGGATTTTATATACGAGGTTCACTGGTAATTCCAGGTATTTCATGGTTAGCTTGGTAGGACCAGAAGTAAACAGGTCCGGATGAGGAGGCATATAATTCAGGTTGGCCCCTTTTACAATATAACTTACACCTGGCTGCAGATATCCCCCTTTAAATAAAGGAATATTCAGGTAGGCGCCCGCCTGCCAACGGTCCTGACGGGAAGTACCTGGTGCGGTACTATGCTCTGGAACGGCTAGTCCCGCGTTTACGTATCCCCCACGTAAGCCTAAGCTTACCTGGGCATGAGAATTGGAAACAACAAACAGCAGCAGTGCTGCACAGGGGAGTGTAAAAAACTTCATCAGTAGTTCGGTACTAAAAGATTATAAAAAATTCACTGTGACACACGAATTGGGGAAAAGTATTAATGCTCAGCTGGTTACTGGTTACTGGGTGCTAAAGTAAACAAAGGTTTTGATAAAAATAAAAAACCACCCGGATTTACCGGGTGGTTAATAAAGAATTCATTTTGTGCGTGGCTTATTTGCCGCCAAATTTATATCCTACAGATACGCCGAAGGAGGTGTTTTTGAATTTACGACCGTTGTCGGTGTTATCAGCAGTGTTAATAAGACCCAGGTCTGTGTTCAAACCAAAATAAAGCCCCATTGGCATTTCATAACCAACGTTGATACCGGCACCGGCATCGAAACGTTTTTGTTTGAGTACAGAAGCGTCATTACTAAATACATCGACGTCAGTTCCTCCACCTTTTATTTTACCACCCAATCCGTAGGCAAGGTATGGACCGGCAGACAGTACCAGTTTGCCAGTACCTACTTCTGGTTTAAACATGAAGTGAATAGGCAACTCCAGATAAGACAATGTAATTTTCGCATCCGAGTTTTTAATCTTTCCACCTTTACCGGAATACAGTAATCCTGTTCCGATAAAAAAGTCATCTCCCAGTGGAAGATCTGCGGTAAACCCTGCTCTCACGCCCGTTAATATTTTAGTGGTTTCGTTTGAGGAGCCTATCAAAGCATTTTTAATGGTCATGCTGGAAAACTGCGGGCCCGCAACGATACCCCATTTAGTCTGACCAAAAGAAAGACTGGCTACTAATAAAGCCGCTGCAGATAATAATACCTTTTTCATGTTTGATGTAATTTGATTAATAGTAAAGCGGTGCCCACAGGTGAGGCATCGCCCCTAATTTTTTGATTGCCAACTATAGACGAACCTGTTTTTTGCTTGCTGCTGTTATTACAACTGATTCAGTGAATTGTTTGTTACCCTGTTATTTCATCTCAAAAGGTAACTAATGATCCCCTGAAACACCTCCATGCCAAAGACTATGCCAAAGGATTGTTAAAACAGCTCAAATAACTGATAATCAATTACAAAAAATATTATCTTTTCTTGTTATTACCGCGAAGCCGCCGCGTTTTTAGTGGTATTTCGGTCTAAAAATTCC
Source organism: Chitinophaga sp. 05T412 (assembly GCF_056396465.1). Taxonomy (NCBI): domain Bacteria; kingdom Pseudomonadati; phylum Bacteroidota; class Chitinophagia; order Chitinophagales; family Chitinophagaceae; genus Chitinophaga; species Chitinophaga sp. 05T412. The sequence goes on along the minus strand of NZ_JBFTLN010000006.1, from coordinate 444,695 downwards.
TGTAATTGCTCCACGCCCAGTTTTTTAGCCACAATCTTCTTTTTATCATCGAGCAGGTAAATCATCGGCGTACTGTACACGTCGTATAGGCGGCGGTAATTGGTGGCAGATTGAGGATCAGAACCGTGTATCCAACCACTGAGATCATGGTCTTTTATGAACTGCAACCACTCTTCCCGGGAGCCTTCTGTTTTTACGGCGACCATGGCGACCCCTTTGCTTTTCCAGCTGGCCTTGAAGGCCGAATCAAGACGTGGTAACTCTGTTTTACAGTGTCCGCAAGTGGGGTCCCAGAAAACAAGGATGGTATACTTCGACTGGGTTTTATATAAAGAGAGCATATTGGAAGCAGAGTCTTTGAACTCGAGTGGGGCGGCCTGTTTTCCAATCAGATTAGGAGCCAACGCATAAGCCCGGTCCACAATTTTATTCAGCTGCTCATCATTCAGCCAGAAAGCTTCGCCAGGTACGTAGTATTTCTCTACCAGGTGAACAAATACAGCATCCATCCCCATGTAAGGAGAACTTTCATAGTTATAAGTCAGCCACCACAGCACAAATTTGAATGTCTCCTTACTTTTCCGTGTGCGGGCAATGAGGGCATCACAATCTACTATAATGGAGTCTGGCGAGGGCATTACCAGTTGCGTAAAATACTTTTTCAGTTTTCCTTCCAGGATAGGTGTTCTTACCAGGCGGTCACTTTCCAGGTCTACCTCATCCCAGTAGTGGCCTTTAAAATAGCGATAGGCAAAGGAAGAGTCCTCCCCTGCCGGCTGTTGGGGCACTTCCGGCTCCTTCATCGCCAGGAATATAGTGCTCAGAATGGTGCCAGGGTGTTTGGCGATAAAGTCGCTCCGGAAGTCCTGAATTTTCTTCCCCAGCTCTTTTTGAAGCGGAATCACTTTAGCCGTATCTGCTGCGGTATGTGCCGCCTGCAGCTGTTGCTGGATATTGCGGCTGAGGGTTTCCTGCTGAAACAGGAATTTATTATAAGACAGGAACAAATCGTTATCCGGGCTGCCTTTATATACCGTTTTATTGATCAGATCGGAGCTATCGAGCGTAACGCTAAAGAATTGTTGTTTATCGATCAGTGTTTCCACATACTTTTCTTTTCCGGGCAATACCAGCAGGTAGATGCCTGGCAACAGCTTCTCTTTCCCTTTGAGGATAGCATCGCCAGTGGCGCTTACGTCTGCCGAGTCGGCCAGGTAAGTGGATCTGCCCATATAATGGGCAAGAAAGAATTTTCCACCCGTAAAATTCTTCAGCTTAACGGCAATTTGATATCCCTGTGCCTGCAGGGTAAAGTGGCCTAAAAGGGTGGCTATCAGTATAACAAATAATTTACGCATAAGATTTCCAAGCAATATGTAAATGTAAGCGGAAAAAAGTAAAAACTGAAAGCAGTGTGGTGAGTGGTAATTACATGAATTAGGACGAGGATTCAGCATTTCCAATTACCTTTGCAGCCGTGAGGAAAAAAAATGTTGTTTTAGAAAATGTACCTGTTACTGCCTATGCGGCAGAGGGTAAAGCCCTGGCCCGTCAAGACGGGAAAGTTATATTTATTGAAGGTGGTGTGGTACCCGGGGATGTAGTGGATGTTCGCCTTAGTAAAAACAAAAAAGACTGGGCAGAAGGGAAAGTGGTTCACTTTCATAGCTATTCTGACAAGCGGGTAACCCCGTTTTGCCAGCATTTCGGCACCTGTGGCGGTTGTAAGTGGCAGATGCTTCCTTATTCACTGCAACTGGAATTCAAACAACAACAGGTGGCTGACCACCTGCAGCGCATCGGTAAACTGGTGTTACCTCCCATGGACCCTATTCTGGGCGGCGTACATACAGAACATTACCGTAACAAGCTGGAGTTTACCTTTAGTAATAAAGCTTATCTGACCAACGAGGAAATAAAGGCCAATGATGGGGAAATACCTGTAAAACCCGCGCTGGGCTTCCATGTACCTAAATTGTTTGATAAGGTCCTTAATATAGATACCTGCTATCTTATGCAGGAACCGGTAAACCTGATCCGTAATACCATTCGTGAATACGCCATTGCACATGAGCTGCCTTTTTACGATATCCGTGCACAGCAAGGCTGGTTAAGGAACCTCGTGATCCGCCTGTGTACTACCGGCGAAATTATGGTGAACCTGGTGATCCGTCATGAAGATAAGGAGAACCGCATTGCACTGCTGGATCACTTACTGAAAACGGTACCGGCTATTACCACACTGCTGTATACTATTAATTCAAAAGGTAACGATACCATTTTTGACCTGGAGCCGAAAGTATATTTTGGTAAGGGATATGCAGAAGAAAAGTTGGAAGACTTTGTATTTAAAATAGGTCCCAAATCTTTTTTCCAGACCAACACTTACCAGGGCGAAGTCCTGTATAAGGTTACCCGGGATTTTGCCGGGTTAACGGGAACGGAAACAGTGTACGATTTATATTGCGGTACGGGTAGTATTGGCATTTTTGTATCGCGTAATGCCGGCAAAGTAGTGGGTATTGAGTTGATAAAAGAAGCCATAGATGATGCGAAAGAAAATGCCGCCCGAAATAATGTTAACAATGCCGAGTTTTTTGCAGGCGATGTAGTAGATATTTGTGATGATGCTTTTTTTGCACACCATGGACAACCGGATGTAATTATCACGGACCCACCACGGGCAGGCATGCACGAAAAGCTGGTTAACAAATTGCTTGAAATTGCAGCGCCTAAAATTGTATATGTAAGCTGCAATCCTGCTACACAAGCCAGGGATCTGGCTTTGCTGGATGTACTATATACAGTGGAAAAGGTACAGCCAGTAGATATGTTTCCACATACACACCATATCGAAAATGTGGTGTTGTTGAAAAAAAGAGATAATAACTAAGCAACAATGAACGATTACAGGCCCGGAAAATTTCAGTACCTCCCTTTGGTGATCAAAAACCTGATGATCATTAATGGTTTGGTTTGGTTAGTGCAGATCACTCTGCTAAAAAGGTATGACTATGACATGAGTCGTTTGTTTGCGCTGCACTACTGGCGCTCCGAACTTTTCCGGCCACATCAGCTTGTCACGCATTTATTTCTCCATGATCCGAAGCACTTTACGCATGTGCTCTTCAATATGTTTACACTGTGGATGTTTGGCTCCACGCTGGAAAACGTATGGGGTTCCAAGCGTTTCCTGATTTTCTACATGATTTGTGGTGTTGGCGCCGCCCTCTGTTATATGGGAGTGCTTACCTATGAAAACATGAATCTGACCAGGTATGCAGATGCTTTCCTGAATGATCCTACTTTTAGCAACTTCGTACCTCTGGACAATAAATTTGATCTTGGCAGCGTATCGAACTTCAATATGGAGGGGCTCAAAAATGCACTGGCAAATGGCGATCCACGAGCAGTAGAGATTGCCAAGATATACGTACACGACTTTGTAAATTTCTACCGGAACATTCCAACATTAGGTGCTTCGGGAGCGGTGTACGGCATCCTGTTCGCATTTGGCTTTATGTTCCCCAACCGGTACCTCTATTTCTTTGCCATGTTTCCGATTAAGGCGAAGTACGTAGTAGCCTTTATGATTGTAGGCGAATTGTGGTCCGGCATACAGAATAATCCGGGCGACAACGTAGCCCACTTCGTTCACCTGGGTGGTGCACTTTTTGCCTATCTGCTGTTGAGAAACTGGAACAAACACCGAACAGATTTTTATTAATACAACTGTATTAATAAGCGTATTTTTGTATTGAAAAATATATGTACCATGCATGCGTTGGAAAAAGAGAAATTGCCCCGCCTCTCTTTAGGAGAAGGACGAAATATGGTGACACAATTGTTGGTCGTTAATCTTACTGTTTTTATATTCCTCCTCTTCACACTTGTTATTTACAAGATGGAGAATGTAGGTGAGGCGCGGTTCCACCAGGATATCATGTCCTGGTTAAGGCTTCCAGCCAGCCCGGCTAAACTGCTAACACGTCCATGGACGCTGGTCACCTCTCTGTTTACTCATATCAGTATCTGGCAGGTATTTACCAATATGGTGTGGCTATGGTGCTTTGGCACTTTTACGCAACACCTGGCTGGCCATCAGCGAATTTTGCCTTTATATCTTTTCGGAGGTATTGTCGGTAATCTCTTTTATGTGGCAGCTATGGCCGTAATCCCTTCCTTCCATGTAATTGCCGGTGCTGAATACTGGCTGGGCGCAGGCGGCAGCATTATGGCAATAGCCGTGGGCGTTACCGCTATTGCACCGCGTTATCGCATTTTCCCTTTACTGGCCGGTGGTATATCCCTGTGGGTGATCACCCTGTTATTTGTTATACTTTCTGTGGGTTCGTTGCTGATGTCATCTGCCTATGGCTATACTTACATTCCGGTATTGGCAGGCGGTGGTATTGCAGGTTTGATCTACATGACGCAGTGGAAGAAAGGGAACGACTGGGGCGCAGGTTTTAACAGACTCGCATTTAAGCTCACACACGTTTTCCATCCGGCGGCCCAACAGGTAAACCCGGAAGATCTTAAAAAAAAGCTGAGTACTCTTGATGCTGAACAACAGCCGTTCAGACGCATTGGTAAAGTGCCGGAACAACGACTGAATGAAATTCTTGATAAGATCAATGAAAACGGCCTGTCCTCTCTTTCTCCCGATGAAAGAGATACTCTGCTCCGGGCAAGCCGAACAGAATAAAAGCATTACGAATTTAAAAATACCTATTACGATAAAGAGGGACATATCCGCGACGTTTATTCGCTGATGTGTCCCTTTTAATTTGTAATTTAATTCCCGTAATCTGTAATTGGTTGTAACCCTATGCTACAAAAATTTTTTCGACAGCTTTTGCTTTGGGGCAGTTTGATTGTTGCGGTAGGCCTCCTGTTCAGCGCTTATCTTCCCTATCTCAACCCTGGCAAATATTGGATTACCGGGTTCTCTGGCTTCTTCTTTCCCCTCCTGTTTCCTGTTTGTCTGCTTTTAATCCCTGTATTGTGGTGGCTTAAATACAAAAAACAGTGGTGGCTGTGCGGTATCGCGGTACTCTGTTGTATTCCCGCAGCACTGGCTACCTGGGGCGTTCACATCTCCCGTAATAATAATATAGCCAAACAACCCAACAGCGGGCAATTTACCCTCATGACCTATAACACCAGCAGCATGGGACTGATGGCCTACAAAACGGATAAGGACAAGGAAGCCGCCATTTACAAGGTAGTATTGAAAAATAGCCCGGATATCCTGTGTATGCAGGAATTTTACAGCAATGATAAGCCAGGCATGGAGCATCATGTAGACAGTTTGATGCAAACAGGTCATTATACTTACCATTATTTTACCTGCGATAAAACCAAGTGGAATACCTGGCACTATGGTATTGCGCTGTTTTCCCGCTTTCCGATAGCGTCCGCAGTGGCTATTCCCTGTGGGGAAAGCAAGGTGGGTAGCGGCAGCTCTTTCCTGCAGGCCGATCTGGTGATGCAAGGCGATACCATACGGGTGTTTTCGGTGCAGCTAACTTCGTATATGTTTAGAGGTGATGACTATGAAAATATGAAAGCCCCTGGCGGTTCCGGGCTGATTCATAAAATGCGCGCCACTTTCCGGAAAAGAGCCTCGCAGGCAGAGCAACTGGCAGCACTGGTAGCTGAAAGTCCTTACCCAACTATCGTTTGCGGCGATTTTAATGATACGCCGGTATCGTATACCTATAAAACGGTGAGTCGCAATTTGCAGGATATTTTCCTGGAAACCGGCCGTGGATGGGGACGAACCTTATCTTTTTTATCCCCTTCCCTGCGAATAGATTACATCCTGGCACAGCGGTCCTTCCGTATTCATGGCGGACAGGTACTCACTACACATCCTTCAGAGCATTTCCCGGTTATGGCCTGTCTGTCGTTGAAAAAATACTAACTTTAGTACTTCAACAAAGTACGACGCGGTGCGATTTTTACGACTCTTTACGAAAGGATTTTTTTTGATCATCAACTTCGCCGTAGTATTACTTTTCCTGGGAGCCTGCCTGGCGCCTTATATTTCGCCGGCGTGGTTTTGGCCCATCAGTTTTATTACGCTGGCATTCCCGTTTTTATTGGGCGTGTTAACCATATTCCTTATCGGATGGCTATTTTTTAATTATCGCTATGCCTTGCTATCGCTGATTGCGCTTTTACTTGGATGGAAGTCTATCAGCGCTTTTGTGGCTTTTCATCTGCCGTCGGGCAATAAAGCAGCAAAGGGCGAAAATGCGCTCACCATCATGAGCTATAATGTTAGCCAGTTTGGACTATACCGGGAAAAGGACAGTAAATACAACCGTCAGGCGATGTTTGCCATGATTAAAAAGCAGGAGCTGGATATTGCCTGCTTCCAGGACTTTTATACCTCAGAAAAAAAGAATGATTTTAACAACCGGGAAGATATTTCCCGGGAGATGTCACTGCCGTATCGTTACTTTTCCAGCGATTTTAACCGCGATGGCATGCAACATTGGGGATCTATCATTTATTCCCGTTTTCCAATCATTGCCTCTGATAAAGTGAAGATGAGCGTAGGTCCCAGAAGCGAGAGCCTGATATACGCAGATATTGTAAAGGGAGATGATACCATCCGCATTATTAACATGCACCTGGAATCGTACCGGTTCGATAAAAAAGATTATACCGCCATTGAGAAAATCAAAAAGCAGGAAGATACCGGATTGAAAGCGACTAAAAGCATTATCCAAAAAATGCGGGAAGCGTATATCCGTCGCAGTCAACAGGCCGATATTGTAGGTGATTTTATCCGGCAAAGCCCTTATCCTGTAGTTGTTTGTGGTGATTTTAATGATACCCCGGCCTCTTATACCTACTTTACCATAAAAGGGGATTTACAAGATGCTTTTCTGCAAAAAGGTTTCGGAATAGGGCGTACTTTTACAGGGCTGGCACCTACATTACGTATCGATTATGTATTTGTGAGCAACCATTTTAAGGTAAATAGCTTCCGGAAAATCATTTCCGACCTGTCTGATCATTATCCTGTAATTGCCAATCTGAGTTTAATGGGCAGCGGAAAAACAGACGTAGAAGTAAATAAATAACTGTAATCATTATGAAAATGTATCATATTTGTTGGGCAGACCGATGTTGTTACGGGATTTAATCGTACCCGGAAAACAATTTTTATCTTTGCCATCCATCAATAAAAAATAAGATGTCGGAATCCGGTAGGCCGGACGACATCTGTCATTTACAGCATATGTCAGAACTCAGGATATACAATTCATTACATCGACAAAAAGAAGTATTCACCCCTTTACACCCTGGCCACGTAGGCATGTATGTGTGCGGACCCACCGTATCCGGAGAATCGCACCTGGGCCATGCCCGTCCTTACATCACGTTCGACGTAGTATTTCGCTATTTAAAGCACCTGGGTTATAAAGTACGTTATGTACGCAATATCACCGACGCCGGCCACTTTGAAGAAGAAGGCCGCGCCGCAGAAGATAAAATTTCGAAGTTTGCCATCCTGGAAAAGCTGGAACCCATGGAACTGGTACAGAAATACACCAACCTGTACCACTGGGCCATGCTGCAATTCGGCTGCCAGGAACCCAGCATAGAACCAACAGCTACCGGTCATATCATTGAGCAGATAGAAATGATCAAAACCATCATGGAAAAAGGCTATGCCTATGAAGTAGATGGCAGTGTATACTTTGACGTGAAAAAATATGCCGCCAGTCACGACTATGGCATCTTGAGCGGCCGTGTACTGGAAGATATGCTGGAAACTACCAGGGAACTGGAAGGACAGGACGACAAACGCAATAAAGCCGATTTTGCATTGTGGAAAAAAGCACCGCCTGAACACCTGATGCGCTGGCCAAGCCCATGGGGAGAAGGTTTCCCCGGATGGCATATTGAGTGCTCCGCTATGAGTGCTAAATATCTCGGTGGTCAGTTCGATATTCACGGTGGAGGCATGGACCTGCAGTTTCCGCATCACGAATGCGAAATTGCACAAAGTGAAGTGGCACATGGAGAAATGATGGCCCGTTACTGGATGCACAATAACATGATCACCATTAACGGCCGCAAAATGGGAAAAGCTTACAACAATACTATTAAGCTCACCGAAATGTTTTCCGGCTCTAATCCGCAGCTGGATAAGCCTTACAGCCCCATGACCATCCGCTTCTTTGTGTTGCAGACGCACTACCGCGGCACACTGGACTTCTCCAATGAAGCCCTGCAGGCAGCTGAGAAAGGTTTACAACGCTTATGGGCCGCGTACGAAACGTTGCAAAAACTTACGTACGCCAGCAGCAATGGACAAGGCATTAATGAGGAACTGGACAAACAGGTACGTACCTGGTGCGAAGAATGCACGGAGTTCATGAATGATGACTTTAACACCGCCAAAATACTGGCGAATTTGTTTGAACTGACACCAGTCATCAACTCCCTGAAAGGCGGGCAAATAAAAATGCACGAGCTCAGCGAAGCCACTTTCACCATGTTACAGGAAACCTGGAAAACCTTCCTGGTAGACATCCTGGGTATTCAACAGGAAGTGATCACCGGAGAAGATAATAAACTGGATGGCGTATTACAGATGCTGATTGAAATGCGGAAAGAAGCGAAAAGCCGTAAGGATTACGCCACTTCCGACAAAATCCGGAACGAATTATTATCTATTGGCGTACAGCTGAAAGATGAGAAAGACGGATCTGTTTCATACAGTCTTCAATAAACTAAATATTTGAGAAGATAATGCGTAAAGCTCTTATTACGCTGACTGCGCTGGCCATCGTGGCCGGCGCCTGTCAGCAGAATGGCCAAACAAGCGACAACAACAACGACAGTACCGGCGCCAGCAAGGTAGCCAAACTGGATGTACCGGTGCCTGTTTTCCAGGCAGATTCCGCCTATGCCTACACGGCAAAACAGGTGAGTTTTGGGCCTAGAATACCCAATACGCCGGCACAGGAGAAATGCGCCAACTACCTGATTGGTCGCTTCCGTTCCTGGGCAGATACGGTATATGTACAAAAGACTACGGTTACCGGTCCGAAAAATGAGAAGCTGCCCTGTATCAATATCATCGCCAGCTTTAATCCGGCCGCTAAACAGCGTGTATTATTACTGGCCCACTGGGACACCCGTCCATGGGCAGATGAAGATGCTTTTGATAAAACAAAGAAGCTGGATGGTGCAGATGATGGCGCCAGCGGTGTAGCAGTACTCATGGAAGTAGCCCGCCAGTTTCGTTTGCAGAAGCCGGAAGTGGGTGTTGATATTTTATTGGTAGATGTAGAAGACTACGGTGCCAAAAATGATGAAAACTCTTTTTGTCTTGGCACCCAGTACTGGGCCCAAAACCCGCATGTACCGGGCTACAAGGCCAACTATGGCATTCTGCTGGACATGGTAGGTGGTCGTGGTACACAGTTCTATATGGAAGGCTCCTCCAAAAAATATGCGTCTGCACAAATGAAAATGTTCTGGGATGTAGCTAACAAACTGGGGTACTCTGATCAGTTCCGGTATGAAGATAACGGTGCATTTATCACAGATGATCACATTGCGGTAAACACCATCGCCAATATTCCGACATTCGATGTCATTGCGTTACAGGCTAATAACGACTTTGCTCCTCACTGGCATACCCAGAACGACAACATGGATGTGATAGATAAAAAGACGCTGCAATCAGTAGGTCAAACCCTGCTGCAGTTGATCTATACACAGCCTTTCAATTATTAATCAGGGAATGGTATTCCGGAGTGGATGATAAGGTGCCGTATTCATTAAAAAACGTATTATGCCCAAATCAACAGGCACTCCGGAAGCCAGGCCGGTTCACTATCAGGACCATCTCGGCAARGACAAAAAGCTCCTGAAAATCATTGACGGCCCATTAACGGAGCTGACTATACGAAAAAACATCTGCCTGAAGCTGATCGCCTCTATTATGAGTCAGCAGTTGTCTGTTAAGGTCGCCGATGTGATCTACTCCCGCTTCCTGGACCTTTACGGCCGTAAGGAGCCTACCGCCCGACAAATACTGGATACTCCCGCGCTGACCCTTCGTGGTATTGGCTTATCCAATGCAAAGGTCACCTATGTGCATAACGTAGCAGCTTTCGTGATTGCGGAAAAACTCACCGATAGTAAGCTGAAGAAAATGGATGATGAAGCCATCATCGCCTATCTGACGCAAATCAAGGGTGTAGGCCGCTGGACAGTAGAAATGCTGCTGATGTTTTACCTCTGTCGGGAAGATATTTTTGCGATAGATGACTGGGGCCTGCAACAGGCTATGATTAAATTATATAAACTGGATCGGGACAACAAGAAAGAGTTCCGGGAACAGCTTCGCAAAATATCGGCGAAATGGTCGCCCTACCGTACTCATGCCTGCCGCTATTTGTGGGCCTGGAAAGATAATACGCCCGATAAATAACTCCACATATACACTGCGTAGCGTGTTCTTAAATTTATAGTATGAATGTGCAGGGAAGTTTCTTCGATGATGAGGATGCAGCCAAAGAGATTTCATTACTGAATGGAGAGCTGGTCTATTATCCACAGTTTTTCACAACAGTGGAGAGCGATGATTTCATGCGTATACTAACAGACAACATTGCCTGGAAACAGGAATCCATGATGATGTATGGGAAGCCTGTTTTATTTCCAAGACTAATGGCCTGGCATGGCGATGCTACCTCTTCTTACCGCTTCTCCGGAACTACCTATGCCCCTGAAGCCTGGACGCCAGCCCTGGCACAAATACGCGAGCGGATTACCCCAGTGAGCGGACATGCTTTCAACAGCGTGTTACTGAACTTATATCGTAATGGAAACGATTCTATGGGCTGGCATGCAGATGATGAACCGGAACTGGGCCATGAACCGGTAATCGCGTCTGTGAACTTCGGCGCTACCAGGCGATTTCAGCTGCGATATAAAAATGACCATCAGCGCAAATATGAGCTGCCGCTACAACATGGCTCCTTACTCATTATGAAAGGTTCTCTGCAAACATATTGGGAACATCAGGTACCCAAAACAACTAAAATAAATACAGGAAGAATTAACCTCACCTTCCGATTCATCAACCCTTAAAAACCGAATGTATCTTATGAAAAACCACGTACTATTGATTGGAAATGACATCAACAACATCTCCAGCGGACAAAGCTGGAAAGATCTCCTCCAGGATATCATCACCTTTTGCCATGCAGGCGACTGTGTAGAACTGGATAATAAAAAACCCTTCCCGTTGTTGTACGAAGAAATATTTTTAACCGCCAGCAAAAATCATAGAATCCGGGAGAAAGACCTGAAATCTTTTATCGCCATCAAAGCGGCGGAAATAAAAGGCAATGCCATACACAGCGCCATCAGGGCGCTTAAACCGGCGCATATACTTACCACCAACTATGAATTCACGTTGGAAGGCAGTACCCCCCTGGAAAATACCAGCCTGATCAACGAAAAGTTTTACAGCATCTTCAGAAAATATAAAGTTGGGGATACTAATTACTGGCATATTCACGGCGACTGCCTCAATCCCATGAGTATAAACCTGGGCTTTGAGCACTACGGCGGGCAATTACAGATGATGCGCAACTATGTAGTCAGCGGCACAGTGTATACGTCGAAAGAAGTGCCACGGCGCTCTCTGCTACGTCGCATACACTCCAAAGAAGTATACTTCCATTCATGGATTGACCTGTTCTTTACTGATGATATTCACATCTTCGGTTTATCACTCGACTTTGTGGAAACGGACCTGTGGTGGTTATTAACCTATAGAGCGCGACAAAAATTTCATCATAAAAATGTGCCGGTACCCAATAAAATATATTACTATATCCCGGAAGAATATGTAGTGGCTTCAAAATTCAAGCTGGATTTGCTCGCGGCCAATGATGTGACCATCATTGCTTTGCCGGGAAAAGATAAGCTGGCCTATTATGAATCTATTATATATGGTATAGGAAAAACAAACAAAACGGCCCACCATGGCTGCATTAGCGAATAATATATCCTTCAGAGTGAGTCTGGCAGCGTTTTTGAAAAATATGGGCTATTGTAACAAAAGATAAAACCTGATCGTTCCTTTTGTTGTTATTTATTAAAATCTATATTTTATGCTATTCGAATTAGCCATCACGCTCGCCACCACTTTCATGGCCCCCATTCAAAACAAGCCAGCACCTGCAAGAACGGAGGTGATCTATGTGAAAGAAAACAAGGAGCCCTGCACAGGAGTGGCGCCTATGGAGTGTTTGCAGGTAAAAGGCGTTAATGACGCAGACTGGTCCAATTTCTACACCAATATCAACGGCTTCAAATACGTACCCGGTTATCGTTATAAATTGAGAGTAAGAATTACCCCGGTAAAGAATCCACCGGCAGACGCACCGAATGTTAAATACACTTTAACAAAAGTGTTGGAAAAGAAGAGAATCCGCACCAGTAGCCAGTTAACGGGTATCCTCAACAAAAAATGGGTACTGGTTCAAATGGATGACGCCAACATTTCCGATGGCAAAACCTGGCTGGAATTCGATGCGACCAACAAACGTGTTTCCGGCAATGCTGGCTGCAACCGCACCATGGGTAGCTTCTCCTCTGCCGGCAATAACATTACTTTCAGCAAAATGGCCGGTACGCTCATGGCTTGCGCCGATAGAGATATCATGCAACGCGAAGGCGCCTTCCAACAGCATTTAGGCGACCAAACCTTCAAATATGAAGTCGTGGGCAGCACTGTAAACCTGATTCAAAACGGTAAAACCGTTATGCAATTCAACCTGCAGCCGAAAGGTAGTACTGCCGGCAACGCAAGCATCATCGGCAAAAAACTGACACTGACACAACTCAATGATGAAAGTATCAGCAACTCCGGTGTATGGATTGAACTGGATGCTAAAAAGAAAAACTATCACGGTAAAGGCGGATGTAATGGCATCTCTGGTGGTTATACTATGGTTGGCAATAAAATCTCTTTTACCAGAGGCGTAAGCACCATGATGGCCTGCCCTGATGCTGATGTAATGCGCCGCGAATCTGCCTTTCAACAATTACTGGGTGGACATAGCTTCACCTATTCTGTAGATGGCGAAACAGTAACCCTCTCTCAAAATGGTAAAGCTGTAATGCAGTTTGCTGTGGAAGATGCCAACCCAGATAGCAAACAATGGGCTTTCATCGCCAACAAAAAATGGAATGTAATTAAAATGAATGATGCTACGCTTACCAACGCAGGTATGTGGGTAGAATTTGATACCGATAAAAAACGTTTCCACGGTAAAGGCGGCTGCAACAGCATTTCCGGTGGTTACAACGCCACTAAAGAGGAGATCAAATTCTCCGCTGTTATCAGCACCCGCATGGCTTGCCTCGATGCTACTGCGATGCGCAGGGAAACCGAGTTTATTAAGCTGCTGAGTGAAAATACTTACCGGTATGATGTAGCAGATCAAACACTCAATCTGTATAAAGATGGAAAAATTATTCTCATGTTTGGCATGCAGGATAAATAATAATCAACTATAAAAAATGAAGGCAGCTGATATCAGCTGCCTTCATTTTTTATACGCCTTTCCTATCAGGAAGGGAGTACCACTTCTCCTCGCTCATTCAGCTCCCAGAATGGGTTGTGTGCTACTTCAAATATATGTCCTTCCGGATCACTGAAATAACCGCTATAACCACCCCAGAAAACCTCTTGCGCTGGTTTAAGAATTTCCGCACCTGCTTTAGCCGCAAGCTCTAACACAGCATCTACTTCGAGCCTGCTCCTGGTATTATAAGCCAGCGTGATGCCACTAAAGCCCTTCCCTACTGCCGGCTGAAGCGCATCTTCTGCCAGCTTTTCCCGGGAGTAAAGCGAAAGCACCATTCCTCCCAGCGAAAAAAAAGCAATATGCTCGTTGCTGGCCGCAGATTTTTTCCAGCCTAATCCCTGTTCATAAAATTGTAATGCACGCGAAAGATCGTGCACGCCGAGTGTGATTAATGTTAATCGTTGTTCCATAAAATAATGGCTTTATAACTGATATATAAAGGTAAAACGACCCGAAAAATATTGTTTGTATAAAAACGACAATCATTTAATAGCAGGAGGAATCACGGTCACACTTAATGGTTGACCTGGTGCTGCAAATACATAGTAGGGCTCACCCCGGAAAACGCACTAAACTCGCGTGTCAGATGTGCATGATCATAAAACCCATTCTCCAGTGCCAATGATAATAACGGTGTATTTATATTTCTTTTCAGCTGTTGCTTGATAGCGATAAAGCGTACTATGCGGGAAAATTTCTTGGGCGATACGCCAACGGTTTGCAGGAAATGTCTTTCGAAATTACGGGGGCTCATAAATACGGATGCAGCCAGTGTTTCCACTGCTGCATTGCCTTTGGATTGCTGAATCTGCGCAATACCATGACGCATACTTTCGGTGATTATTTTCCTTTCCGGGAGTTGCTGCAACAGGAATTTTTCTACGCATCGGATTTTTGCCGACAATAAATTTTCCTTTGCCAGTATGGGTTCTAACAGGGCATGCCAATGTCCCGCCATTTCAATTAATGGCAGGTGTACATCTGTAATCTGCTGTAAAGGCAAACCGGTAAAGGCATACAGCCCTCCCGGCCGAAACCGGATACCCAACAATTGCGTACCTGCTGCCATCAGTGAGTCCTGGAAAGCAGTCATAGTTCCTACTGCAAAAGCGGTATATGGCGCAATTTTATCACCATTATCAATGGTAATTACATCTTCCCCAATATTAAAAATAATATCTGCACAAGTATCCGGTAAGATGCGCTGCTGACTAAACGACACAGCGGCGCTTACCCAATAGGCATCTACATAATCTGAGAGTAAATGATGTGGCTGTATCTCCTTGTACATACAGCAAGTGTAGGTAAAAAAACTGAATTAAAACAGAATGGGCAGAGATCTTAACAGATCCCCACCCATTACATTTAACTCACACTCTTTTAAAAGCTGGCTGCTACCAACTTAGGATGATATGCAAACATCATTGCGTTAGAGATATTTTCACCAACCGTAACTACAACGGGGACAGTGGCTACTTTCTGTACAGGCACCTGTACCAGCAAATAGTTCGATTCTGCCCGCAACACCTGTGCAGGCACCGTTCCAAAGATTACTTTGTTCTGGTTTTTATCTTCACTAAAACCATGTCCTTTAATGATCAGGAAATTACCTGCATTACCAGTTACTAATTCAGTGGTGTTTTCTTTCTGATTAGGGGAACAAGCCGTCATGGCTGTTATCAACAGCATAATAGCTGCTACAAACATTCTAAATTTCATCTTATTAATTTCTTTTTGGGGGGTCACAGCCCTGTTAACAAATAATTCACCGGGGTTAACACTATTGCAATTGCAACTCTTATAGGCAACAGCATATTTCGGTATTCAAACGGACGCAAATTTACGACGTAATTTTCAAAAAAAGACAAGTATCCTAACTTATTTTTAAAATAAGTAGTATTACGTGTACGGGCCTATGAAAAGTTCATTTTATTTTTTCAGCACCTGCGCTTTGTTATACTCATAGTTCATGCGGGCAATGTGCAGCACAGATATTTGCTGCGGACATTCAGCTTCACAGGCTTCCGTATTACTGCAGTGGCCAAAGCCTTCTTTGTCCATCTGATCCACCATTTTCCTCACCCTTTCCTGCGCTTCTATTTTCCCTTGCGGCAGCAGTACCAGGTGCGATATTTTTGCACTGGTAAACAAAGCCGCACTGGAATTTTTACACACGGCCACACAAGCGCCGCAGCCAATACAAGCCGCTGCATCAAAGGCAGCTTCCGCCGTTGGAGAGCCAATGGGCATATCGTTCGCTTCCGGTGCCTGTCCGGTATTGACAGAAATAAATCCACCTGATTGTATCACCCGGTCAAAAGCAGTTCTATCAATTTTCAAATCAGATTTTACGGGAAACGCAGTAGCACGAAATGGCTCTATTACAATTTCTTCATTATCCTTAAACGTGCGCATATGCAACTGACAAGTGGTGGTATTCACTAATGGGCCATGTGCCCGCCCGTTAATCATTACACCGCATTGCCCACAGATGCCCTCGCGACAATCGTGATCAAACTCCACCGGACGCATGCCTTCCTGCAACAGCTGTTCATTCAGCGTATCCAGCATTTCCAGGAAAGACATATGTGGATCAATATTTTCCAATATATAATTCATCATCTTACCTGGGTCTTGCTGATTTTCCTGCCGCCATATTTTTAATCGTATACGCATAACCGTTAGTTTAAGTTATTTGTAGCTTCTTACTGTAGGTGTTACAAATTCGAAATGCAAAGGTTCTTTGTGTAATAATGGTGGTTTGTCCGCTCCTTCCCATTCCCAGGCAGATATAAAAGAGAAATCCTGGTCATTGCGCATTGCCTCTCCTTCCGGTGTTTGGTGCTCTACCCGGAAATGCGCCCCACAGGATTCGTCGCGGGCAAGAGCATCATAACACATCAATTCCCCTAACTCCAGATAATCCGCTACCCTGCCGGCTTTTTCCAGCTCGGTGTTAATAGCGTACCCACCCGGCACGTATAACCGTTGCCAGAACTCTTCCCTTAATGCCGCTATTTCCTTGATCGCTTCTTCCAGCCCCTCTTTCGACCGGCTCAAACCACATTTATCGTATAAGATTTTCCCCAGTGTTTTGTGGAAATAATCTGCACTTAAATTGCCTTGTATGCCCATGAGTCTTTTCAGTTGCTGCTGCACGTTTTCTTCTGCGGCTGCAAAAGCGGCGTCCCTGACATCTACAGGCCCCGATTTTATCTCATCTGCGAGGTAGTTGGCCATTGTATAGGGCGCAATAAAATAGCCGTCCACACAGGCCTGTAAGAGAGAATTGGCACCTAACCGGTTTGCGCCATGGTCCGCGAAGTTGGCTTCTCCCAAAGCAAACAAACCTGGGATGGTGGTCATCAGCTCATAATCCACCCACAAGCCACCCATAGAAAAATGCGCCGCCGGAGAAATACGCATGGGCTCCTTGTACGCATCTACACCGGTAATCTTTTCATACATGCGAAACAGGTTGCCGTATTTTTTGCGAATGGTGTCTTCCCCCTGATCCTTAATGGCTTTGGAAAAATCGAGATACACGGCATTTTTAAGTGGACCAATGCCGTAGCCCGCATCTATGCGCTCTTTGGCTGCGCGGGACGCAATGTCGCGGGGAGACAGGTTCCCAAAAGCGGGATATCTTCTTTCCAGGTAGTAATCTCTTTCTTCCTCCGGAATCAGGTTCGGCTCACGGGCCTCTCCTTCCTGCTTCGGTACCCAGATACGGCCATCATTTCGCAGCGATTCCGACATTAGCGTGAGCTTTGACTGATATTCGCCTGCTTGCGGCAAACTGGTAGGATGTATTTGGGTCCAGCTGGGATTAGCCATGTAAGCCCCCCGTTTATGCGCCCGCCAGATGGCAGAACCGTTGCAGCCCATCGCCAGCGTAGACAGATAATAAATTTTGCCGAATCCGCCAGTAGCGAGTACCACCGCATGAGCGCCATGGCGCTCCAGTTCCCCGGTATCCATATTGCGTACAATCACGCCCTTCGCTTTTCCATCTGCTACTACCAGGTCGAGCATTTCATGACGGGCAAACAATTGCACGGTGCCCGCACCTACTTGTCGCATGAGCGCCTGATAAGCGCCCAGCAATAACTGCTGCCCGGTTTGACCACGCGCATAAAAAGTACGGGATACCTGCACCCCGCCGAAAGACCGGTTATTCAGGTACCCACCATATTCACGCCCAAAAGGCACTCCCTGTGCCACCGCCTGATCAATCAGGTTAGCGCTGCATTCCGCCATCCGATACACATTACCTTCTCTGGCCCTGAAATCGCCACCTTTGATGGTATCATAAAACATACGATATACGCTATCGCCATCATTTTTATAATTTTTACAGGCATTAACGCCGCCTTGTGCAGCCACAGAATGGGCTCTCCGGGGTGTATCCTGAAAGCAAAAACTCTTTACATGATATCCCATCTCGCCCAGCGAAGCGGCAATGGAGCTGCCTGCCAGCCCTGTTCCAACTACAATTACGCTTAGCTTCTTTCTATTGGCAGGATTTACCAGCTTTGCATGTGCTTTGTAGTAACTCCACTTGTCTTCCAGTGGCCCGCCCGGTATTTTTGCGTCCAGCATAACCAACTATTTTAAGAAATGAACATAAATGGGCATTGCGGCAAATCCAACACTGATGCCAATACTGAATATCCAGCCTATCACTCTCACCCAACGTGCATATTTGGGGTGATAGAGCCCTAATGTGCGGGCCGCGCTGAAGAAACCATGTAACAGATGATAGCAGAGCGCCACCATGCAAATCACATATAAGATCACATACCATAATTCGCTGTAAACGCTGACCACCAGGATGTATAAATCCTTATGCCCATTAGCATCCAATGGCAGGCTGCCGTATTTGTACACGTACCAAAAATCTTTCAGGTGAAGCACCAGAAAAATAAAAATGATAGTCCCCAGCAGCCCCATATTGCGACTATACCACTTACTTACAGCACCTCTTCGGTCATACTGATATTTGACCTTACTTGCACGGTTATTGGCAATCGTAATAATGACCGCATATACCACATGGCCAATAATACTCGCAAAGAGAACATAAGAGATCACCATGATGATGATGTTCTCCGAAAGGATATGGGAATAAAGGTTAAACTGTGTATGCGCTCTTTCCGCCGGCAGAAACAATTGTAGATTACCTGCAAGGTGTATCACGAGAAAAAAGCAGAGAAATAACCCTGTAAATGCCATCCAGTTCTTTCTGGATAATGTTTGCTGCTTCCATTGACCCATAAAAATATTTTTAGCGATACGTTTACCAGATGCCTAATACTTTCCACCATACACCGCCCAGTCCCATCCATATAATGATCAATACTACACTTAACACAAATCCACATTTCCACCAGTCTTTCAGATCTACATAAGTGCTGCCGAAAAATACCGGCGCCGGCCCATGTCCGTAGTGTGTAAGCGTTCCAAATATGCCACCACAGAATCCCAATACCAACGCCAACAGCGTGCCGGGCACCCCAACGGAAATCCCCACTCCCAGAAAAGCAGAATACATAGCTGCCACGTGCGCTGTAGCACTGGCAAAAATGTAATGACTATAAAAATATACCAACACAATAATCGGGAAGGCAATTGTCCATTTCATACCCCCCACCTGCTGTTTCATCAACTCACTAAACCAGGGAATAAAACCCAGCGTATTCAGAAAGCTAGCCATCATTACCAATGCAGAAAACCAGACAATGGTATCCCAGGCGCCTTTCTCAGATTTTACATCTTCCCAGGTAAGCACCTGAGAGATCAGCAGGAATACCAATCCTATCAAAGCAGTAGTGGTAGCGTCAATACCGAAAAGATCTCCTGTAATCCACAGGAATAAAAGAATCACAAATGCCAGCAGCATCAGCCATTCATTTTTGTGCACCGGCCCCATCTCCTTTAATTTTTCCGCAGCCATCGCTGGTGCATCACCGGTAGATTTTAATTCCGGTGGATATATCTTATACAAAATCCAGGGCACCAAAAGAATAGAAGCGATAGCGGGAACAATAGCCGCTGTAAACCATGACATCCAGGAAATATCAATCCCCAGATTTTTCGCAAACTTCTGACACATGGGATTACTCGCTGTACCTGTTAAAAACAGGGAAGAAGTAATAAGGTTCATGTTATAGCTGTTTAATGTCAGATATCCTCCCAGCTTACGATGCGTGGCCGGCTCTTCAGGCACGGAGCCGAAGTTGATTGCCATAGACTTCATAATAGGATAAATGATCCCCCCACCCCTGGCTGTATTACTGGGGACTGCCGGCGCCAGCACCAGGTCTGCCAACCCAAGGCCATAAGCTAATCCTAATGAGCTCCTGCCAAATACCCGGATAAACAGATAGGCAATCCGTTTACCCAATCCTGTTTTAATAAATCCGCGGGCAATAAAAAAAGAAATGCCTATCAACCATATTACCTTATCGCCAAAACTGCTGAGTGCCAATGAAATAGATTTAGCAGGATCTCCCGGTGCCAGTACTCCGGAAACTGCCACCAGCGTAATCGCTATCATTGACATCGTTCCCATGCTAGCCGCTTTCATGATAATACCAACAATAGTAGCCAGAAAGATCGCCAGCAGATGCCAGGCGTCCGGCTTAACGCCTGCAGGAGGTGGTATAAACCAGATCAACAAGCCGAAAGCCAGCGTAATTAATAATTGCGGATACTTGATTTCTTTCATATAAACGGCCTTTAAAATCTACATTGTACCTGGGCAATCAGCAGATTGCTGTTATGGGTTTTTGTCCCCGAAATATCTTTATTATACTGGTCTATCTGCATTCCTAACTGAATACGACCTCCATAGTCTTTCAGGAAAGCCAGACTCACCATAGGAATGTAAGACCGGCGTGCATTTCCGTTATTCTTTTCGTCTTCATTAAAATATTCATACCGCATGGAAACCTCTATCGACGTTAGTTTGTGATAATTAATCTTATACCGGAAGTTGGGAAGTATATATATCCCGTTCATAATGTAGTTGCCAACACCTCCTTTGCGCACACTATCCGGCAACGCATAATACAACTGATGATTATTACCCTGCTTGTATTCCGACTGTAACTGCAGATCCCACCTGGGCGCCAGGGGGATTACTCCGCTAACATCTATCCCTAACGCATATACGCTCTGTCGCTTTACGGCGCCAAATCCTCCGTTTAGTCCCAGCGATAATTTATTCATATCGCCCAGTTCCAGCCTGGCCGTACCCAGTTTACCATTGTCATTATCAGATGGCTGGTTACGGTTATTACCATTCACAACGGAGAGCGCATACTTCATCGGTACCTTACTGTCTTTGTTAAAGGCCCCGAACATAGACACGCCTATTTGAAAGCTTTGCCAGCCATTGCTGCCAAAAGCATAGTATTGGTTGGAAAAATCCATGGACTGAATAATGTCTACCGGAAAAAGATCTTCCAGTCCAAAAGAAGGTCTAAACTGTCCGATCGTAAAGTTGAATGCATCGTTCCAACGGTAAGAGATATACGCATTTTCCAGCACCTTTCCTTTGGTATCGCCGGAAAACTCCGCGAGATTGATCAGTATGGCGGCTGTAAACCGGTCGCTTACCTGGGCTTTTGCCTGTAAGCGGGCTCTTTTAATACTAAAGCTGTTCCGTACTACTTCATCTGCATTGGGTTGATGTAGCCCATTCACGTCTACATCTTTCACTAAGGAACCAGTGTAACGGGCCTGAAAAACACCGCCAAAGGATATCTTCTTAATAAATCCTAATACCTTCTGCACAGATGAATCTTTTGCAGTGCTATCCTGAACAGGAGCAGATGACCAGGCATATGTATCGCTGGCAATACAGCAGCATATTATCAAAAAGATGGCAACGCGTAAAATTCGTTTATGCATGCACGGTTGTTAAATGGTTTTGAACAAAGGGCTTATCCGGATAACAGCCCGATCAAAAAAAAGTTTGCCATTTAACAGCATATCAGGGATAAAAAAATCCCGTGCCGGTATAACCGACACGGGACATTTCTCTCAAACTCGCTACTGGATTACTTCACCAGCTTCAGCTCATTAATAATATTCTTAGCACCACCCAGTTTTTCGATGCACCATAATACATAGCGTACATCTACACAGATAGTACGGTTGTATTCGGAATCGAACTGAATTTTGTGGCTCAGTGCTTCATAGTTACCATCGAAAGCAAGACCAATCAGTTYGCCGTTAGCGTTGATTACCGGAGAACCGGAGTTACCGCCGGTGATATCGTTGGTAGTAATGAAACCTACTACGATATCATTTTTACGGGTATCTTTATACTGACCAAAGTCTTTCTTATTGTAAAGATCCACGTAGTTGGCCGGCAGATCAAATTCATAATCACCTGGTACATATTTCTCGATTACACCTTTCATGGTAGTAACGTAGTCGTAGTGTACCGCATCGCGTGGAGAATATGGTTTTACCTGACCATAAGACAAGCGCATGGTAAAGTTAGCATCCGGATACCTGTTGGCGTTAGGACTCATCTGCATTACACCTTTCAGGTAAGTGCGGCCCAGGTCATTGTTTTTAGCCATGAACTGGTTGTAAAGCGGCAGGTATTTACCAACATAGTTTTTAACGAAAGTGCTGGCGTAAGCAAAGGCMGGATCACTTTGCAGGGTTACTGCATCCGGATTAGCAACGAATGCTTTCCATTTGGCGTCATCAAAAATGAAGGTATTGTTCATTAATGCGGCGGCCCAGGTACGGTAAGTATTTTCCTCGTCGAGGCTACCATATTTAGCTTTCAGACCTTCGTAAAATCCAGCTGGTTGCTGATCTTTAGCGATGTCAGTATAATACATACGGCAGGTAGCGGCGAGAATTTTCTGATCGCTTGGTTTGTTTTCGCCTTCCAGGAAAGCGGTTCTTGCTTTATCTGCAGCTTCTATGGCCTGTTTTACCGCATCTTTGGGTGCACCTGGTGTTACCAGTGCTCTTTCCACACCCATCAGTGAAGCTGCAAAAGAAGCTACCGGAGAGCCCAGGACACCTTCATTCAGGTAAACACGTTGTTTAGCGAATGGAGTCCATGCTTTATAAGAGGCTTCGTAGTCGCGGAGAATATTGGCAAACTCAGGTTTATCCTGTGCCCATTTTGCGAACGCAGCTTCCTCTTTTTGTTTTTCAGCCAGTACTCCGTGTTTTTCGAGTTGTTTGGTTTCGCCATCGAAGAATTTCCAGTAGTTAGCGATGCCCGCATAAGAAGAAGCCAACTGCAGTTTTACCGCAGGATCTTTCTTCATTTGCTCAAACATAGCTTTTAGTCTTACATCTCTCAGGTTCACCAGGTAAGGATTCTCGATAGATGTTTTCAGCTGGATACCATAAGAGGTTTCGTAGCGATTAGTTCCGCCAGGGTAGCCAAAAATCATGGCATAATCATTTTCCTTTACGCCTTTGATAGAAACAGGCAGGAAATGTTTAGGCTTCAGGGGAACGTTATCAGCAGCATAAGGCGCTGGTTTGCCATCTTTGCCGGTATACACGCGGAAGATGGAGAAGTCGCCGGTATGACGGGGCCATTCCCAGTTGTCGGTGTCACCACCAAATTTACCTACGCTTTCAGGGGGTGTTCCTACCAGGCGGATATCTTTAAAGCGTTCGTAAACAAACAGCAGGTACTGGTTGCCTTTGAACATGGGTACTACTTTGGCTTCGTAACCGGTATTTGCAGTGGCTTTGGCAATAATGTCGCTATAAGCCTGTTGTTCCTTTTTCGCTCTTTCTGCGCCATCCAGGCCTTTTACGGCATCTTCCACCTGTTTGGTGACATCATCCACTTTTACCAGGAATTGTACTGACAGCTGGGAAGAAGCGATTTCTTCCTGTTTGCTTTTTGCGTAGAAACCGTTTTTCAGGTAATTATGTTCTACAGAACTGGCTGCTGCAATAGCGCCGTAGCCGCAGTGGTGATTGGTGAAAATGAGGCCTTCATTGCTCACAATTTCTCCCGTACATCCACCACCAAAAATAACAATGGCATCTTTGAGGGAGGCTTTGTTGATGCTATACAGCTGCTCTTTGGTGAGCTTCAAGCCTTTCTTGACCATGTCATTGTAGGTTTGCTGCCCCAGCAAATAAGGAAGCCACATGCCCTCGTCTGCTTTAGCCCACTTGATACTTACGCTAAGCAATAAGAGCAAAACCAGTAATTTTTTTCTCATATTAAGTCAGGTTTTGTTTTTAAGGACCTCAAACCTAGCTATTTTTTCGTTACCAGGCGCAGGTATAGGGATCAATGGCGTACTTATCTGATAATTATTTTTATATGACGCCGGCACGATGCCAAAAACTGGAATATGTTTTGATAAGGGGGTAGTGCCTATGGGCTATGCCAATATTTTATTACCTTGAAAAAAAACGATTGCAGCATGAAAAAAATATTTTTAATAATAGGCCTCGCCGCATTTTTTGCCTGCAATGAGAGTAGCAGTCAGCAGGAAAAAAAGGAAGATGTAAAAGAAAATCTGCAAAAAGCAGGTGAAGAGTTAAAATCTGCTGCCAGCAATACCGGTGATTATTTGTCCGAACAAAAGAAGCTGGCAGAAGATGCCATCCGTGAAAGGATTAAAGACATTGACCAGACCAGTGCGGAGCTGAAAAAAGATGGCGATGAGAAAAGCGAAACAGCGCGTAAAAAACTGGCAACATTAAAGGCACAGATGAATAAGAAGCTGGAAGATGTAAAAAACAGTAGTGCTGAAACATGGGACAGTACTCGTGTAGCGGCTGACCAGCTGATGAAAAAATCTGATAAGGAGTGGACGGATTTCAAACAGAACTTCAAAGATCTGTTTAAGAAGGATTAAGCACAATACAGCGGTATTCCTTCAAAATTCCACAATCCTTGTTCCTTGTGCTTTAATCTTGTAATTTTACCCGGCTTAATATATCAGGATTTGCTACTTTCTTATCATCAGGAATTACTAACAGAAGCCGGCTGTGATGAAGCCGGAAGAGGATGCCTGGCGGGTCCTGTATTTGCAGCGGCAGTGATACTGCCTAAGAAATTCAGGCACCCATTGCTGAATGATTCTAAACAGATGAAAGCAGCCGACCGGGAAAAACTACGGACAGTGATCGAGAAAAAAGCCATCTGCTATGCGGTGGCGAGTGTGGATAACGTAGAAATAGACAAGATAAATATATTAAAGGCTTCTTTCAAAGCAATGCATCTGGCATTGGAGAAGCTACAACAACAACCGGAGTTCATACTGGTAGATGGTAACCGCTTTTACGCATACGGAAGTATCCCTCACGCATGTATTATACAGGGTGATGGTATTTATGCTTCCATTGCAGCAGCTTCCATTCTGGCCAAAACCTATCGGGATGAATATATGCAGCAGTTACATGCCACCTATCCTCATTTCGGTTGGGATGTGAATAAAGGTTATCCGACTAAGCAACATCGTAACGCAATACGGGAATTTGGCGATACGCCCTTTCATCGTAAAACATTCCGTTTGTTGCCGGAGCAATTAGAACTGGACTTATAGCTAGCTGTTAGCCATTAGCTGTTAGCTGTTAGCAAATGCAGCGGAGATGATGTTATGCAGACCTCCGCTGCATTTGCTAACAGCTAACAGCTAAATGCTAACTGCTTGGTTAAAATTTTGCCCCCTGGGAAACAATTATGCTAAAGCAGACACAACAGCAAAAATTATTACAGAAGCTTTCACCTCAGCAAATTCAGCTTATGAAATTGCTGCAGGTACCTACTGTCAACCTGGAAGAAAGAATCAAAGAAGAACTGGAAGAAAATCCTGCCCTCGAATACGGTGAAGAAGCCGGTGAAGACGAGTTTAAGGAACAGGACGAGTTTGAAAGCCCTGCTGAAGAGGATGAATTTGAACCAGATGGTAGTGAAAATGAATACGACAATATAGATATTTCCGAATATGTAAGTGAAGGAGATGATGATGTGGCGGATTACAAATTACGCGATGACAACTATCCTGATCCGGATGAAAGCAATAAAACCATTCCTATCCGGGTGGAAACTTCCTTCCACGAACACTTACTAAGCCAACTCGGCATGCTGGAACTGGATGACCACCAGAACGCCATTGCAGAACATATCATTGGTAGTATTGATGACGATGGATATCTACGCAGGGAAGTTAGTTCCATGGTAGATGACCTGTCTTTTTCCCAGAATATTGACACCACCGAAGAAGAGATTCATTCGCTGATTAAGAAAATACAGGACTTCGATCCGGCTGGCGTGTGTGCTACTGATCTGAAAGAGTGTTTATTGCTGCAGTTAAAGCGCAAATCGCAGGATGATGAAGGCGTACACAATGCCTATATCATCCTGGAGAATTACTTCGACGAGTTTACCAAAAAGCACTACGAGAAAATACAAAAGGCACTGAGTTTAACAGACGAAGGCCTGAAAGAAGCTATCACACAGATTATCAAGCTAACGCCTAAACCAGGTGGTAATTTTGCCACGCTGAATAAAGCGGAAAGCTATGTACTGCCTGACTTCTTCATCTTAAATAATGCCGGCAAACTGGAGCTCACATTGAATTCCCGCAATGCACCCGATTTACGTATTTCCGGTGGTTACCGTGAAATGCTGAAAGAATACGACCGTGGTGATAAAAAGGATAAGCGCCAGAAAGAAGCGGTATTATTTATCAAGCAAAAAATAGACGCGGCCAAATGGTTTATAGATGCCATTAAGCAGCGGCAACACACATTACTGTCCACCATGGAATCTATCATGGATTATCAGCGCGAATTTTTCCTTACGGGAGATGAAACCACGATGAAGCCAATGATCCTGAAAGATATCGCGGATCGTACGCAACTGGATATTTCCACGGTAAGCCGTGTAGCCAATAGCAAGTATGTACAAACCGAGTTTGGTACCTTTAAGCTGAAGTTTTTCTTCTCTGAATCTTTGTCTACCGATAGCGGAGAAGAAGTATCTACAAGAGAGGTAAAGAAGATTTTATCGGATCTGATAGAAGCGGAAAACAAACGTAAGCCGCTCAGTGATGAAAATCTGACGAAGATGTTGCAGGACAAAGGATACAATATTGCCCGCCGTACGGTGGCCAAATACAGGGAGCAGCTGAATATACCGGTAGCCCGTTTACGTAAAGAATTATAAGCACTATATACACCATGCAAGAACATGCAGTTTTAGACCGGAACGGGAATTTACAGGCAGCGCCGGAGTTTTCACCGGTAATGCGATCCCTCGCCCAGGTTATTTCCTATCTTACACATCCGCTGTTCATTCCGCTGCTGGTAACGTTTTTGGTGCTGGAGTCGATTCCGGAATACATGGTAGCGTTTAAAACTATCAGCAAACGTTTTGCCTTTGACATGTTATATTTCCGGGTAGCTATTATCAGTATTGGCTTTCCGGTACTGACGCTGTTACTGGCCAAGGCATTAAAATTTGTGTCCTCTGTATATATGAATACGCAACGCGACAGGATTATTCCTTACGTAGCCATGATCACGTATTACTTCTGGGCATTTTATACTTTTTTACAGGAAGGCCGGGCACCGAGGTTCTACACCGCTTTCTTTCTGGGCATCTTTCTCAGTGTCTGCATTTCTTTTATCTCCAATAACTTTATCAAAACCAGCATGCATACGGTAGGCTGGGGCGGCGTGATTGGTTTTTTATTGTCGTTGATGTGGGGAATGCATATGAATGTAACCGTACCCCTGGTCATTACTTTCTTTATAGCTGCTGTTGTTGCCACCGCCCGGATGGTACTGGATGCGCATACACCCCGCGAAATTTACCTGGGCTTTTTGATTGGTATTGTTTCTCAGCTGGCTGGCTGCTGGATTCTGGTAAAATAAGGGGTTAATMGCCACTCTATTTTCCTATTCCCTGCTGGATATCCACACAGGGAACAGGAAGAACAGTATATAGAATGGCTAAAAAAAATTTTGGGGTTTAACCTGGACCACTTCACTGTATCGCTTACACACATTGGATGCAAAGGCCACAAGGCAGGCTAACAAACAATCTTAACAAACAGTAGGGGGATTAACTTTCAACAACTAAACTTGACAATACAAAAGTCAAACTTTCTACGCTGATACTCAAGCGTATAACTACGCTTTTTAAAAATGCAGTAGAATTCTCATTTCCAGAGATCTATAATTTTTTTGAGCCGTTTGTTGATACGCATATTCAATGCGTAATGGGTTCGCATCTTTGTTATGTCGTTGCGAGTTATCCTTTAAATATGAAGCTGTTAAGCAGCAAATAAGGGTAATCAATAAGATACAAAAGCAAATACTATTTAATTTAGCATTTAAAAGAAATTGCTAAAAAATTTAGGAAAATAAAAAATTAGGTTATAACTTAGCAATCCAATTAACATGCTTTCTAATTGTGATCAGCTATCTTTTAAATTTGTAAAAACATTAATAACATGTCTACAGCCAATGCAGAAAAACTGAAGGCCCTGCGCCTCACAATGGACAAGATCGAGAAAGATTTCGGTAAGGGATCTGTGATGATGATGGGAGAAAAAGCAGAAGCACCTATGGAAGTTATTTCCACCGGGTCTCTGGGTCTTGATATTGCACTTGGAATTGGAGGTTTACCAAAAGGAAGAATTATTGAGATATATGGACCTGAGTCTTCCGGTAAAACCACTATTGCCATACATACTATTGCAGAAGCACAAAAGAAAGGTGGTATCTGCGCTATTATAGATGCGGAGCATGCTTTTGATAGCTCTTACGCAAGAAGACTGGGAGTAGATGTAGACTCTCTGTTGATATCACAACCGGATCATGGTGAGCAGGCGCTGGAAATTGCAGACCGTCTGATTCTTTCCGGAGCAGTAGATGTAGTAGTAATTGACTCTGTGGCTGCCCTGGTACCAAAAAGTGAGCTGGAAGGCGAAATGGGTGAAAGTAAAATGGGATTACAAGCCCGTTTGATGTCACAGGCGTTACGTAAGTTAACGGCTACCATCTCGAAAACAAATTGCTGCTGCATATTTATTAACCAATTACGTGAAAAGATAGGTGTGATGTTCGGTAACCCAGAAACAACCACCGGTGGTAATGCGCTGAAGTTCTACGCATCTGTAAGGCTCGACATACGCCGTATGAGCCAGATCAAAGATGGTGACGAAGCAATTGGTAACCGTGTGAAAGTAAAAGTAGTAAAGAATAAAGTCGCACCACCATTCCGCCAGGCTGAATTTGATATCATCTATGGTCTGGGTGTTTCCAAAATGGGTGAGGTCATTGACATGGGGGTTGAATATGGTGTGATCCAGAAAAGTGGTAGCTGGTTTAGCTATGATACCAATAAATTAGGTCAGGGCCGCGATGCAGTAAAACAACTGCTGAACGATAATCCTGAACTGGCAACAGAAATAGAAGCGAAGATTAAAGTGAAGATTCAGGAAAAACAAGACGCTGAATAAGTGATCGCTTTTTGAACGTTGTCAATTCATTTTGATTAAATCTTACTTTAAAGATATACACAGAAGTTAGTTTTAGTTTTAGTAAGCATTGGGTTAGTATGCACATCCCTGCCTTGTCCTGGGCGGGGATTTTTTTGACCCTTAACCCCGAAAAAGAAAAACCCGCTCCGATTACCGGAGCGGGTTTTTCTTTTTTCACTAGTTTATCTTACAAAGCGATTAAGCTTCAGCTTTCATGCTCTTTGCAGTTCTCTTACGCTCTTCTTCATCCAGAATAACTTTACGCATACGGATGAAGTTAGGTGTAACTTCAATACACTCGTCATGCTGGATGTACTCCATACATTCTTCCAGTGTCATCAGAATTTTAGGCGCAATGTTAGCCGCACCATCCGTTCCACTTGCACGCATGTTGGTCAGTTTCTTTCCTTCGTTTGGATTCACCACCAGGTCACCTGGTTTGTTAGTTTCACCAATGATCATACCCTTGTACACTTCTTCTCCTGGATCAACGAAGAAAGAACCTCTATCCTGCAGTTTATCGAGAGAGTAACCGGTAGTAGTACCTGCTTCTTTCGCAATCAACACACCGTTGTTACGGCCTGGGATAGCACCTTTCCATGGTTTGTAATCGTTGAATCTGTGCGCCATTACTGCTTCACCTGCTGTAGCAGTGAGCATCTGTGTACGCAGACCAATCAAACCACGGGAAGGAATTTCAAATTCCAGGTGTTGCATTTCACCCTTGGTTTCCATGATCAGCATCTCACCTTTACGACGGGTTACCAGATCAATTACCTTGCTGGCAAAATCCTGCGGAACGTCTACCACGAGGGTTTCGTACGGTTCGCATTTTTTACCATCAACATGCTTCACAATTACTTGTGGTTGACCAACGGTCAACTCGTAACCTTCACGACGCATGGTCTCAATCAATACACCTAAGTGCAGGATACCACGACCATATACCATGAAGCTATCAGCACTGTCAGAATCCATTACACGGAGTGCCAGGTTCTTTTCAGTTTCTTTTGTTAAACGATCACGCAGGTGACGGGAAGTAACAAACTTACCATCTTTACCAAAGAACGGAGAGTTGTTGATACCAAACAACATGTTCATGGTAGGTTCATCCACGCTGATAACCGGTAATGCTTCTGGTTCTTCAGCATCAGCAATAGTATCACCGATGTTAAAACCTTCAATACCTACTACGGCGCAAATATCACCGGCAAATACTTGAGTTACCTTTCTCTTACCTAATGCTTCGAAAATGTACAACTCACGTACTTTCTGCTTTTTGTTAGTACCATCTGCCTGCATCAAAGTAATCCACTGACCTTCTTCGATGGAAGCACGGGCAACTTTACCTACCGCAATACGGCCAAGGAAAGAAGAGTAATCCAGGGAAGTGATCTGCATTTGCAGGTTGCCTTCTGGTGTTTTAGGCTCCGGCACATATTGCAGGATACCATCCATCAGCGGCGTAATATCTTCACTCTGTTCCAATGTACTGTTGAACCAGCCATTTTTACCAGAACCATAGAAGGTTGGGAAGTTCAACTGATCTTCTGTTGCATCCAGGTTAAAGAACAATTCAAAAACAGCATCGTGTACTTCATCAGGACGGCAGTTTGCTTTATCAACTTTATTGATAACAACAATCGGCTTCAGATTCAGCTGTAAGGCTTTCTGCAACACAAAACGTGTTTGAGGCATTGGTCCTTCAAAAGCATCTACTAACAGGATAACACCATCCGCCATTTTCAATACCCTTTCCACTTCACCACCGAAGTCGGCGTGGCCTGGAGTATCAATAACGTTGATTTTGGTTCCCTTGTACTCAACAGAAGCGTTCTTACTGAAGATGGTGATACCACGCTCTCTTTCAAGATCGTTACTATCCATGATCAGCTCACCTGATTCCTGGTTAGCCCGGAATACATTTGCCTGATGAAGGATTTTGTCAACCAGGGTAGTTTTACCATGGTCTACGTGTGCAATGATTGCGATATTACGAATGTTCATATACTTAAATCTTTAGCTATCAGCCATTAACAAAATTTACGCTAATAGCTACAAAAAGAAGGCGCAAAGGTACGAAAACATAGCGAGAATGAAGGAAACACGTTTTAAATAAATGTAATCATTTAGTCACACTGCTATTACACATCATAAGATGCTGATATACATTTATTTACAATTAATTATAAGCCAGTATGACAAACCCTTTGCTTTATGGCGTCAATTTTGTTTTCACGACAACGTTCTAACCGCTTAATTCATTGAAGATGATAAAGTACGCACGCTCTCTTATAATCGCCTGTTTTACAATTGTTTCCACTCCTGTGTTCGCTCAACAAATTCCCAGTCAGGACATCACCCTCTCTCAATATAAATACCCTTTTCCTGTACATTTTCTGTCACTCCATATACAAGGTCAGCACCTCAAAATGGCTTACATGGATGTACAACCTTCTAAACCAAATGGTCAAACCATTGTTCTACTCCATGGCAAAAATTTTTGTGGCGCCTATTGGGATAGCACCGCGGCAGACCTCAGCAACAACGGCTATCGCGTAATTATACCCGATCAGATCGGTTTTGGTAAATCCTCCAAACCGGCCCACTTTCAATATACCTTTCAACAGCTGGCACAAAACACCAAAGCCCTGCTCGACACCCTGCAAATCACTAAAGCGGCGATACTGGGCCATTCGATGGGCGGTATGCTCGCCACCCGCTTCGCCCTGATGTACCCGGAAATAACCCAAAAACTCATACTGGAAAATCCCATTGGCCTGGAAGACTGGAAAGTAAAAGTACCCTACCAACCCATAGATAAATGGTACAAAGCAGAACTGCAACAGACTTACGAAAAAATCAAACAATACATGATGGATAGCTACTATGCCGGCAAGTGGTCTGCCTCCTATGATAAATGGGCACAGCTACAGGCCAGCTGGATCAGCAGCCCTGATTATTCTACTGTAGCATGGAATTCAGCGTTAACCTATGATATGATCTTTACCCAACCAGTATTATACGAATTTGAAAACATATCCGCTCCTACCCTGCTTATTATCGGGCAACGCGACCGCACCGCGCTCGGCAAAGCCATGGTTTCTCCGGATGTACGCAAAACACTGGGCGACTATCCTACGTTGGGGAATAATGCTGCCCAAAAAATTCCACACGCTACACTGGTGCCCATTGAAGGTGTGGGGCATCTTCCTCACATTGAAGCATATACGCAGTTTATTACACCACTGCTGAAATTTTTACGTCAATAAATTATTGATTCTCCAGCAGTTTAACTACATAATCCAATGCGCTCTGATTCGCGGGATTATCAAGTGCATGGGCAATGTCTAATTTTTCGCGGGAAGTAAGGTGCCACGATAAGGCTGCAGCCTTATCTGTTTTCTGTGGTACGTATTGGAAAATAACCCGGTGGAACTTATCAGGGAAATAACCTTCCATATAATTCAGTAAATCATCCTGGTCGAAGTCCTGCATGGCGCTCCAGTGCTGCTGCATCGTAAACAACGGCTCAAATAACAGGTCGCTGAGGTCTTTCGTTTTCTTGATAGGAGAAATATCGTTTTTACGCGTATCCCGTATCTGTATATACACGACCCCACTGGTGTTTTCATTGATCCATTTGCTAAAGGTATAAAGGTAGCGCAAGGTCGTTTGCTGACCGAAGTTATCGCGGATACCGGCATCCATTACATCTACAATAGGATTGCTGGGTAAAAACGCGTTGGGTAATACATAAGGGAATGTGGCGCACATGCGGATGGCGCTGGTTACCCGTAGGTCCATCGCATCCTGTGCGGCAAAATACTGCGCAAAATCAACCCCGTCGATATCTCTTACCTGCCGGGTTGGATACAAATACTGCGGACTGCACAAATAGCTGATCGGTTGCGGTGAAATCATCAAACGACGGCCATCCGCGTTGATGGTGGCATTCCATATCAACATCGGAATTTCGGCATTTGCTTCTGGCTGCCGATATTCCTGCAGCGTTTTATCCAGTACATTGTCTGTATGCTCATTTAGCTGTCTTTCAAAAGCATAGCCTCTGTCCTTTGCATACTGATTTTTCCCGATGTTAAAGCTTCTCCAGGGAGTAATAAAATCATTCACTGCCAACGCAGTAAATACAGAATTAAGCAGATCCATCGACACCCTTTCCGTATACACTGGATTAGAAAGGCGGATAGGCTTGCCTTGTTGCTGCTGGTAATATAGCTCACGGAAGTAACTGGCGCCCAGCATCCCTCCGGAGGCGCCGGTCATTAATACCGTATGCTCCATCAAACGGCCATGGAGCAAGCTGTCCAGTCGCTGCAACACATTCACAGTCCAGGTAGCGGAACGACTCCCTCCCCCGCTGAAATTCATCACAATCAATGGTGGCTTTTTATTCGCTGGAAATTTCCTTCTCCATTTATCTAAAATTTGAATTCCCTGTTTTTTATCTGCCTCATATTTCTCCCTCGTAAAAAACTGCTGTAACGCCCCCACACTGTATTCCGGGCGATCTTTCTTTTGGCGGTAGTTAAGACCGTAGGCCTTGTTCCGGTTATCTACCCAGTTATGTTCTACCATCCAGTTCAAACCAAACAACATTACCAGCAAAATGGGAATGGACCAGGTTTGCAGCATATAAGAATAGGCGCCTGCCACCCCAATCAGGAAGGCGAAAAAAATCAGCACACTGGCGCCTGCAGGGATTCTGAACACATTGTAGTCCATCATATAGGCCAGTATCACCAGGAAAATCAGGGAACATCCCACGGTGATCATGGCGGCAAAGTGATGTTGCTTCAGAATACTGTCGAGGTAATGCTTGTTGTAATGATCTACATTCCTGGCTCTGCGGATACGCCAGGGCGTTGAAAAGTAGTTGTGCACAGGTAGCGCATTTTCATCCGGCTCCTGTGTGGGCTTCATAATCATCCGCAAAAAATTGCGAGGATTACCAAAGCGTTTCTCCAAACGACGACCAATATTTTTATCTGCGTTAAAAAAATAGAAAAAGCAGAAAAAGAAAATGAACAATACACCACAGATAAAACCTTCTCCCAGCAACAGAATGTCCGGAATATCACTCAACTGCTCATATCGCTGATACTCCCATCCGCGGTAAAGCGTACTGAAAATAAATACCAATGGTATAATCGAGTTATTCAAACAATAACGGAAAAAAGGCTGAGAAGTGGTGGCCAGAAATTTGAAACGACCTGTATGCAGAATAAAAGTGGTGATTTGCCAGCTCATGATAAACATACCGGTGGCTAATCCTAATATAGTAGTACTATAGAAGTTTACCTTACCCAGGTACTCCGGCGCCAGATACAGCGCATCTCCACCAAACACCTTGGCAAAACCGCCATTAATGGTGCTAAAGAGTATCACCCAAAAAATAAGTAACACCTGGTACTTCCTGAAATGCAGGAGCAGTAACTGTATAGGGAAAGAATAGTAAGTTTTTATCAATAATAACTTCACCTTCATCAGACGATTATTGCAAATAAACCTACGGAAAATTTACGGATTTATAGAACTTGCGTAGCAGGTATTTCTTTAGGAGCAGAAAGCGGAAGGCATAAAGCAAAAAGCTATTAAAGCGAATGACCAGAGCAAATATGTCATTTTGAACACTCGCTCTGGTCATTCGCTTTAATAGCTTTTTGCTTTATGCTTTATGCTTTCCCCTACTCAGGAAAAGCGTCCATATCAGTGACAACAATAATAACATACCGACGCCCTGGTGCAGTATACCATAGCTAATCGGAATTTTAACCTGGCTATTTAACAAAGTCAATACCCCCAATAACACCTGCAACAGCACCAACAGCAGCGGCAGATAACGAATCATGTGTAATTGGCTATGGGTTGGCGTTTGTGCTGATTTCCACCACCAAATGGCAATCAATATGGTGATCAGGTAAGCAAGACCGCGGTGTATAAATTGAATCGTAATCGGATTATGCACAATATCCGCCATGAAACCACCTTGCGAGAACATACCGGCCGGTACCCAGGCACCGTTGATATCCGGCCAGGTATTGGCCACCAATGCGGTATGCAATCCTGCCATGAAAGCGCCGTAAATCAATTGTACGACCAGTAATACCAACAAAGTGATATTCAGTTTCTTTAATGTTGGCACCGCTAATATTTCTTCCTCCCGCACACTCAGTTTCAATGCAAACCAAAATACGTAGCACAACAGCACCAGCGCAGAAATAAAGTGAATAGCCAAACGGATATGGTTTACATACAGGTTTTCTTCGTTCAAACCACTCATTACCATTATCCATCCTATTAATCCCTGCAGACCGCCGAGCACGAATAGTATGATCATCGGATTGATCATACTTTTATTTATCTTCTTCTTAATAATAAAATAAATGAATGGTATAATAAATACCAGTCCCATTAACCGGGCCCAGTCGCGGTGCAGCCACTCCCAGAAGAAGATAAATTTAAAGTCCGATAATGTAAAATGGCTATTTACATATTGATATTGGGCTATTTTCTTGTATCCTTCGAAAGCACGTTGCCAGGCGGCTTCATTCATGGGCGGAAATGCGCCTAACAGCGGCTGCCATTCGGTAATGGATAAACCAGATCCGGTTAAGCGGGTAATTCCCCCCAGCAAAACCTGCACAATCAACATGCCCACGCCGATATATAGCCAGATGGCCACCGGCCGATTATTTTTTATTGTTACTGCTTCCATAAACGGTGCAAAAATAGGGAATGAATGCCGAACAAGTCCCTTAAATACTCACATTATTTTAACAAAGGCGTAATGTTCTGTTAATCCTGTTGTCGGAGATTTGCATCGAAAACATAAGGCACCATTGTATTAGCTAATACCGCCCTCATTTAAAAAAAAGACGAACACAATAAAAAATTAAGACATGAAACACTTACGTTTTGTTTTTTTAGCACCCAAAGCAGCATTGTTATTATTTGTTACTATCGTGTTACCCATCCTGCATGCCGCCGCACAGTCCAGCACATTTGCTTATAATGTAGAAAGACGTGCCAGCGAAAAGCCAGCAGCTGTTGCGCCCGTTGAATCTTTCAATGTTCATATTACACAACTGCAGAAAGATCAACTGTTATTTCAACTTTCTGTTGATAATCCAGGCAATGAAAAGCTGACCCTTTATATCAAAGACAACTACAATAACACACTGCACCGCGAAATACTGCCTTCTACCCTCCGCTTCGAAGCTCGCTATAATCTCGCATCCCTGGAAGATGGCGATTATATCTTCGAAATCAGAGCAGGAAAAAACAAACTGGCAGAAAAAGCAATTGCTATAAAAACACAGACATTGGTTAACAGAAACGTTTCCGTTACCGAATAAGCAAAAAACTAAAACGATTAAAAAACAAAAGCCCTAAGCGTATCATCGCTTAGGGCTTTTGCTTTTTAATCGTTTTTATTTCTTTATCGACTCATACACCGCTTCGAACATTTTTTCGCGGGTACGCAATGCCGTTAATTTCGTATTAGCGCCACCGTTAGGATACACCCGGTTGCTCAGGAATATAAAGACAATTCCTGATGATGGATCTGCCCAAACACAGGTGCCGGTAAAACCGGTATGCCCAAATGTAGCAACAGAGGCACTTTTTGCCGGATAAGGCTCCCGGCGGGTAGCGTTGTCTTTTTCGGGTTTATCAAAGCCCAGGCCGCGACGGCTGATATTACTGTTATGCGCAATAAATAACTGTATGGTTTCTGGTTTTATATACTGTACCCCATTAAAAGAACCCTTATTCAGCAACATCTGCATAATTACCCCCAGGTCGTTGGCATTGGAAAATAGCCCGGCATGACCGGCTACCCCGCCAAACATAGCGGCCCCGGGGTCATGTACATCGCCCCGCAGCTGCTGCATCCGGAAAGAATATTCACGTTCTGTAGGCGCAATTTCCGATAACGGGAAACGCTGTCTTGGTAAAAACCCAGTGGTAGCCAGTCCCATGGGCGCATAAAACGTTTCGCGTACGTAGTCGTTCAGCTTTTTCCCGGTAAGCTGCTCTACCACCTTTCCCAGGAAGATGAAATCGCAATCGCTGTACACATAACCCTGGTGCGGCGACAGTTTACTTTCCAGGATCTTCTTCCACATGGTGTCTACATAGTTATCTTCCATGTACATATTTTCTGCTACCCGGATACCGTGGGTGGCATCGGGAGCGGTGTGGTACAGGATTGAATCCGGAAAGCCACTGGAATATAATGTCTCTTTATAAAAAGGTATAAAAGGTACTAATCCGGCCTGGTGCAATAACACATCGCGGATACGCAGCCCGGCTTTATCTGTGCCCAGTACCAGGGGCAGGTATACGCCTAATGTGGCATCGAGATTTAGTTTACCCTCATCATAGAGGCGCATTACTGCGAGGGTGGTGGCGCATATTTTGGTCACGGAGGCCACATCATAAATAGATTGCGGCGACACCGGTTCTGCTTTATTGTATTCATAATGGCCGAAACAGCGGTTGTAAATCACCTTTCCGTCTTTCAAGGCCAGTACCTGAGCGCCAGGGGCGGCTCCGCGGGCAATCATATCATTGGCCAGGCCATCGATTTTCAGCAGGGCCTGTTCATCAACGCCGGCTTCTTTCGTAGTAGCCACGGGCAAAATGGTAAACTGATTCACTTTATAGGTGATGCCGGTACCGGAAGGCAGCGCAGGGCATACCGTTACCGGCAATTTACCGGATGGGCCCAGTTTGCCAAACAGCAGATCTGCGGCGGCTCTTTGTGTAGTGCTATCATCTTCGTAAGCGGCAATAATGGCGGGTGCATCACAGAAATACTGGATGGCGTAAGGGTTGCCGAAAGCCACGGTAACGGACGGCACTTCGGCCTGCAGCTGCCGGATAATAAGCCTTTCAGCCATGGTTAACCCGAAGTTATTGGCCGGGCGGCGGCTATAATCATGCAGACTGATAATAACGGCTTTATAATCGCGCTGGATGCGGGATACAATAGGCGCTATCTGATCTACCGATTGCCGGGAAGTGAAAATAAAGGCATCGGTGCCGGGTTTATATTCCTTGATGGTTTGCAGAAATGTGTTGCTGGCATCGGCGCCGATAGCAATTACCGCCAACTTTTGCTGGACCATGGCCGGAGAAAACGGCACCAGCTTTTTATCGTTGCGCACCAGTGTAATGGCGCTTTCGGCAATGCGTTTACGAAGGTTATCTGTTTGTGCATTCAGGTCGGCGGCCAGGTTGTTGGTATCGATATGCTGTGGCTTCCAGAGGCCCAGGTCATATTTGGCGCGTAGTACTTTCTTTACGCGCTCATCTACTTCCTCCTGGTCAATTTTACCTGCTTTGATGGCTTTTTTAATCGCTTCCACGCTACCGGCGGAAGTAGAAGGCAGGATCATCAAATCGTTGCCGGCCAATAGTGATTGTAAGGATTCCTGCCCTTTAGTATAAAATTTTGCGATGCCTTTCATTTCGAGGGCATCGGTTACAATCAGTCCTTTGTAGGCCAGTTCATTTTTCAGCAGTTTTGTAACCGCATTGTAAGAAATAGACGTAGGGGTATTAGGTTTTTTATCGATAGATGGGATATAAAGGTGAGCTATCATAATAGATCCCACGCCAGCAGCAATGGCTTCGCGGAAGGGATATAGCTCCAGTGAATCCAGTTGTTCCCTTGTTTTGTTGATGGTAGGCAAATCGAGGTGTGAGTCTACATTGGTATCGCCATGGCCTGGAAAGTGCTTGGCACAGGCCATTACACCGGCATCCTGCATACCGCGGATGGTGGCTACCCCCATGCGGGCTACCTGGTATTTATTTTCTCCGAAAGAGCGGTCGTTGATAACCGGGTTGGCCGGATTGTTATTCACATCCATGTCCGGGGCAAAGTCGATATGAATGCCCATGCGGCGACATTGTTCCCCCATTAACTTACCGGCATCATAGGCCAGGACGGTGTCCTGAACGGCGCCTATCATCATATTTCGGGGCAGGGAGATGACGCTGTCGAGACGCATCCCTAGTCCCCATTCTCCATCAATAGCAACCAGCAATGGTACTTTAGAGATAGATTGGTAGTAGTTAGTTAAGCCGGCTTGTCTTACCGGGCCACCCTGGAAGAAGATGACGCCGCCTACTTTATTGTCTTGTATATCTTTTATCACGGCGTTTACATGATCTGGGCCCAGGTTAGAGTGGGCGCGTATCATGATGAGTTGAGCGATGCGTTCTTCAGGGGTGAGCGACTGAAACACGCTATCTGCCCATTGCGAAGCTTTATCTTGCGGTGGGGTGGTTTGTTGTGTAGTGGTTTTCTTTTGTTTCTTTTTCTCTTTAAACATCCGGGGTGCGGAAATAGCGCTCCCGGTCATCATCAAACCTGTAAGTCCTGCAACCAATAATTGTTTCCTCATATCATAAACTTACAAAATTCGGGGGTAAATCCAGTGCTGTTCGGCTGAATATCAAAGAATTACTAATAATAAACATATGATTTTGTTAGATAGAAAGTAATTCACTAAATTAGGATAGCCTGTTGAAGATAATTTAGGTATTCTGGTTAAAAATTGAAATATGTTTACTATTTTGTCAGAATATTTACATTTAGTTCAACCAATCGTAATTTTAATTACCAATACATTCATCTGTTTCATATATTTGCAGCCTTGCGAGTAAAGTAGATTTTAATTAAACATGGTCAATCTCATTTTATTTGGCCCTCCCGGTAGCGGCAAGGGTACACAAAGTGCTAATATCATCCAGAAGTATGGACTTATTCATTTATCCACCGGCGATTTGCTGCGTAGTGAGATTGGTGATAAGACGCCGCTGGGTCTTGAGGCCAAGAAATTCATGGATCAGGGTCATTTAGTTCCTGATGAAGTGGTGATTGGTATGATTAGCTCCAAACTGGAAGCTAACCCGGAAGCGCGTGGTTTCATTTTCGATGGTTTCCCCCGTACTACTGCGCAGGCAGAGGCGCTGGATAAGCTGTTGGCATTGAAAAAGACGGCTATTTCCGTGGTGCTGTCACTCGAAGTGCCTGAAGATGCGCTGATTAAGCGTTTGCTGAACCGTGGTTTAACCTCGGGCCGCAGCGATGATGCTACTGAAGAAGTAGTGAAAGCACGTATCGTGGAATATCACAACAAAACCGCTCCTGTGGCGGATCACTACTCCAAATTTGGCAAGTTCAAGAAGGTGAAAGGTGATGGAACAGAAGCGGAAGTCTTCGAACTGTTGTCCAAAGAACTGGATGAACTGGTAGGAGAAAAAGTATAGTTGTAAGCGGAAACCCGCTACTACAAGGACTTATAGCATTTTATCATACAACGCAAAGATGGTAAGTATACAGCTCTTGGCACCCGGATGGTGCTAATTAGCGTAAACTTCCGATCTTTGCGTTTTGTTTTCTGTTGTTAATGGAATCAACAGAACTAAAATTCGAGAATAGTGGAAAAAGCGAACTTCGTAGATTATATCCGTGTATTTTGTAAATCCGGGAAAGGCGGCGCAGGGAGTATGCACTTTATGCGTACCAAGTTTAATGCGCAGGCCGGCCCTGATGGCGGCGATGGCGGTAGAGGCGGACATGTTATTTTGAGAGGCAATTCACAGCTGTGGACCCTCCTGCATCTCCGTTGGCACAAGAACCTGCTGGCAGAAGACGGCGAAAACGGCAGCGGCGACAACTGTACCGGTCGTTTTGGTAAGGATATTATCATTGAAGTACCGCTGGGCACACAAGCCAAAGACGAAGAAACCGGCAAAGTAGAAGCCGAAATTCTGCACGACGGCCAGGAAATTATCTGGATTCCAGGCGGACAAGGAGGTAAAGGCAACGCTTATTTTAAGTCTGCCACCAACCAAACCCCCGAATATGCCCAACCAGGTATGCCAGGCACAGAAGGCTGGAAAGTAGTAGAATTGAAGGTGTTGGCAGATGTGGGCCTCGTTGGCTTCCCCAATGCCGGCAAATCCACCCTGTTGTCTACTATTACCGCGGCCAAACCCAAAGTGGCCGACTACGCCTTTACTACACTCACTCCCCAGCTGGGTATGGTGGAATACCGCGACAGCAAATCGTTCTGTATTGCCGATTTACCCGGTATCATCGAAGGCGCTCATGAAGGAAAAGGATTAGGTCATCGATTTTTACGACATATTGAAAGAAACGCCGTATTATTATTTCTTATTCCAGCAGATAGTGCCGATCACCGCAAAGACTTTGAGGTACTCGTCAACGAACTGGAACAATACAATCCCGAATTGCTGGATAAACAGTTTCTGCTGGCCATCAGTAAAAGCGACATGCTGGATGATGAGCTGAAAGCCGCTATATCAGCGGAGCTACCGGAAGATGTACCACATGTATTCATCTCCTCTGTTACCAACCAGGGCCTCAGTGAACTGAAAGACATTTTGTGGGAAGCCCTGAACAGAAAAATAGATACACAGGTACAGTAACCGCAGCATAACTGTTGCCGGATTTACGGGGAAAACTATTTTCGACGCCAATGTTCGTTACAGTATCCCGTATACCATGAAAACATCCTTTTTCTTTGCAGCGCCCCTGCTATGCGTAACTGCTTGTCAACACGCGCCCAAGCCTGAAAGGGCCAGAGCGGTACAAATTGATACGATGCAGCTGGTAGCACCCCCTGCTCCATCCGTCAAAGTGGCCTCCAACGAAGTACATGTAGTAACCCGCGATACTACTACGTATATCCGTTTCGGTGATTGCTATTTTTCACTTGACTGGATCAAACCGGATGCAAAACGGAACGACTTCGAATTGCATCCGGACACCCTTTTTTTTCAACAGGATTATACACACAGCATTGAAGGACAAATGCTCGCTGTAACCACCGGGGAAACACAGAAAATTCAGGTGGATCAATCTTACGAAACCAGCGCTGTTATTGATCAGGAGCCGTTGCTCCACTGGAAACATTACCGCTCCCCCTGGGAACATCTCTACCCCGAAGCCAGCAACTTCTTCATCTGTAAAAAATATACGCCGGCAGAAAAAAAACGCTTCCCTCCTGTCAGTATTTTTCAATTAAAACAATACCTGAAACAACATGGTTCCCCTGCGCAATACGCGGCAGTTGCCCATTTGAATAACTTCCCGGCGCCTCCCGTTCGCATTGCCATCACCCGCTACTACATCCGACTGGATGGATTCACCTCCAAACCAACCGATAAAATCAGTAAACTACTCATTATCGAAGTAGTATTTAAAAGCTGATAACATTTATATTTACAAAAAAACACCCTGTGAAATTATTATCC
Organism: Chitinophaga sp. 05T412; assembly: GCF_056396465.1. Taxonomy (NCBI): domain Bacteria; kingdom Pseudomonadati; phylum Bacteroidota; class Chitinophagia; order Chitinophagales; family Chitinophagaceae; genus Chitinophaga; species Chitinophaga sp. 05T412. Next base: position 402,217 of record NZ_JBFTLN010000006.1, on the reverse strand, counting down.
AGCGCACTGCTGGCTGTACTGCTGTTGATTTTTGCCTGCAAACCCGCAGCCACCAACACCACCGAACAGCCCACTGCCAATGACGACACACTTGCCGTAGTAAAACTGCCAGGTACCTATATGGGCGACTTCGGCAGTGGCAACATTTACATTACCCTGAACTACTCCAATGGGAAACAGGTAGCTGGCTATAACGTACACAAAGGCCTGCGCCGTAACCTGCGGGGAGAAGTAAAGAGAGATAACGATAACTGGATCGTTACCCTCACGGAACCCGGCGACCACCCCTTTGATGGAAAATTTGAACTCACCTTCGATCATCAGTTTGCCAAAGGAAAAGGATCATGGACACCGTTAAATAATACAACACTAAAAGCAAAATCATTCAACCTGCAAAGAACAGAGGACGGTGGTGGTATGAGTGGCAGCACCTTCAACATGTTCCTGATAGAATCTTCCAACAATAAAAGTGATCTCACTTTTGACTTAGATGGTAGCTGCTTATTACAGTACTATCCAAAAATTAATGACTCCACCTTTGCGGAACAAATGATTAAAATCAAAGGCACTTATCAAAAAGCGACAGATAGCACGGTGACTGTTAACTGGGAAAAAAATTCCCTTTTTAAAGAGCGCACCAACACCTACAAGCTAAAAGGTAATGAGGACAACAGCGGTACCCCTTATTACTATGGTATCGTCGTTGATAGCTTAGAATTTGTACAGGGACCTTAATATGTCATTGATAAAAAAAATTGGATGGGCACTAACAGCAGCGGCTATACTCTACGGGGCATGGCTGATGCTGTTACTCACCCTCCCTTATACTACATTTGAAAAGTATACCGACTTTCTCATCACGAAACAAAGAGTATATCCTATCCGCCACTGGCGTATTAGCTTTTACCTCCACGTTTTTGTAAGTATCTCTGTGCTGATCACCGGATTACTACAATTCAGCAAATATCTGCTGGATAAGCATCCCCGGCTACACCGCAATAGCGGAAAAATTTATGCAATAGTGGTCATTTTCCTGAGTGGCCCTTCCGGACTGGTAATGGGATTTTATGCCAATGGTGGGATCTATGCACGTATCAGCTTTGTATTGTTATCTATCCTCTGGATCTTTTTCACTGCCATGGGCTGGAGAACTGCGATGCAGGCTCGTTGGCCGGAACATATTACCTGGATGCTACGTAGTTATGCCCTGACTTTATCTGCCCTTACCCTTCGGCTTTATGCTTTATTACTGGGACTCATGCACATGCCATTAAGACCAGTAACAGCCTATATCACGATCTCCTGGTTAAGCTGGACGGTTAACTTGTTGCTGGCAGAATTATTATTGAAGCGGGTATTGATAAAAAGGATGGGGATAAAAACTGCGGTATCTCCGGATGGAAACACCGCAGCCATATAAATTTAACTAGCGATTGAGGGCCAGTTGTTGTGTTTTCGGTGTAAAGTGCCCGTCGTCTGTAATCGCGAAGGCGGTTCTTTTGGTTTCTGTTCTTGACTTTTCCGGATTGTTGACAAAGCCATTTTCTGAAGGATTTTTCTCATATTCAATATGATACTCCGTTACTTCAAACTCACTATTACCCGGCATTTTCAGCAGACGATACGGATCTTCAATAAGCCGCTGTCCTGATACCAACATTTTGTCAATCAGCTTTCCGGTGTTATCGTAACTCACTATGAAGTAGTAAGCTGGCACAGGTGATACCTGCTCATCTGTGTCATAGATCTCATCGCTTACCGCGTATATCAGGGTTTTGAAAGTTGCTGTTTTTTTCACCAGTCCTACATAATAAAAGTTGCTGCCTACGTCCCTTGAAAATTTGGAATCCCGCATTTCAGCTACATAGATTTCAAAGTCGTAAGGAATGAAGTTTTTACCCAGCTGCCGTACGTAAGCGGTGTCAATAGTAAGCGGCATCGGCAGTTGTTTGAACTGACTGGAAAACAGGTTCCATTCTATTTTATCCGTCTCCCCTGCTCCACTGAAGGCAGCCATCACTTCTGTCTTAAAATTATAATTCTCTCTAAAATAAGACAGATCCGGATCGTTCATGATATTCTTCATGTTATTATATCCAAATTCAATGGCGGCCAGCAGGCAATGGCGGGCAGAATCTGTTTTTTCAGAAAGGGAATAGGCACAGGCCTTGTTGTACAGCAATTTGGATAATGGCTTGTAATCCAGCGCTTCCGCCATATTATAGGCCTGGATAGCATCTGTAGTTTTACGGAGATCCAGTAATGCATTTCCCAGTTCATAATAGCTTTTCCCCTGCGGCTGCAGCAGAATGGATTTAATAAACTGATCAATACCACCTTTGGGGTTCTTCTTATTCCGATAGATATCAATGCCTTTCAGAAATTCTTTTTCTGCCGCATTGTTTTTCTGAGGCGTATTAGCAACTACCCATTTTACGGAGTCGGCATTATAGATGCTGGATAATGAAAGCTTTGCAGACTGGTCCACCTTATTTCCTGTATGGCAGGAGGCTAACAGTACACCAAATGCAAACAAAGGTATTAAGCGCATAAGGATAGAATTTGGGCTATAAAGATAGGGAGAAAAACCACGTTTCTATCAAAAGGAAAACCGGCCATGCAAAAGCAACGCCGGTGTTCAKGTTATTGGCTGTAATTTTTCACTGTAAATACTTCCTGTTTATTGTGGGTGGAACAGCATGGCTGTACACAAACAGTTTTTAAAGTTTTTAGCGGTCAGAATGGGATAGTTCACACAGCTTTTACAACCTTCCCAGAAAAGTGGGTCATGTGGCAGCTGATCATATGTGACTGGCTCAAACCCCAACCGGCTATTTAATTTCATGACTGGCAAGCCAGTGGTGATACTGAATATATCGGCAGACGGATACATCATTCGGCTTAACTCGAATATTTTGTGTTTGATAGCAGCGGCTACCTTCAGTTTCCGGAAGGCGGGTGCTACTATCAGTCCGCTGTTGGATACAAAATGGCCTTCTTCCCAGGCCTGTATATAGGAAAATCCTGCCCAGATACCATCTGCTGTAAAGGCGATCACCGCTTTTCCTTCCAGGATCTTTTTCCTGATAACGGCCGGATCTCTTTTAGCGATACCTGTACCTCTTGCTTTAGCAGATGCTTCCATTTCTGCTACAATGGGTAGGGCAAAATCTACGTCCATGGCAGTAGCCAGGCGGACGACTATTTCCTCATCTGTTTCCATTTCCTGTGAGTTGATGTTGTATGTAAAGTGGATAAATTGCGTCTGGAATAAGGCCATACAAGCGAATCCTGCTTACGGCATCTGCTAACGGAACGCTGCAGAGAACGGGTAGAAATACGCGGGTAATGGCTTCTTTCACCACCGGATTGCCCCGTTCATATAATTTACCGGCTACTTGCAAACAGGTGGCTGCCACCTGAAAGTTTTGTTCCCTTAGCTGCTGATCGGTGTACTCACTGAAGCAACTAACGGTGTCGTATATATGAAATGTAGCGGGGAACTGGTGAAGTGCTTTTCTCAATGCCGGTATAGCGTCTTCGATACAGGCTGGTACTTCATATTGATTAATCATAGTTCATTGTTTTACACCTTGTGTAATAATTCAACCAGAATAGAAATCGTAATAACGCCGACAGCTATATAATACATTGATCTGTGATTCGGAACCGGCGGCTTTGGATATGCTCGCATTGTTGTTTCATTTCTTACTGTATGCCAAATGCTATTCCAGATTGTAAACATGGAATGTTAAAACTTAGTACCCGCAAGGCTTTGCAAAAAAAATGTTAAAGGAAACGGGATGGGACCAACTGAAAAAGCCTTCCGTTTCTGAAGGGTCTTTTTAAAAATGGTAGCCCATTTTGCTGAAACAGAAAGGTATAAATAAGAAGAGGTGACCTCCTGACAGGAAATCACCTCTTCTCTTTGGGGAACTAAAATTAGTTTATGCCGTCTGCGTTACCAGGTTTTCCTGAGTGCGCTTAGCTGGTTTTGTTTTCTTCTTCTTCCGGGTTCTGTTGATCCACATGATGGTACCGGTAGCAGGGAAAATAGCGCCCAGTAAGGCCAGGCAGAGGGCAAATATTTTAGACGGCGTGCCAAAGATGGCGCCGGTATGTAACGGTTTAATGGTGCCGCGGATCTTTTGTCCGAGGTTTCTTTGCGCAAAAGTTTGCGACTGCAATACCTTTCCGCTAAACTGGTCCAGGTAATACGTGGTGGTAGCTGCTTCCTGGAAAGCATCTGCTGGCAACAGGCTTACCATAAAGGATGCGGCACTGTCTTTCGGCGCAGCCATGGAATAGAATATCGCATCCGGCACCTGTTGTTTAACGGTGGCCAATGCGGCTTCATAAGAGATATGCTGGTTGGTTGCTTCTGCCACTGGTGCCGACACCGGCGCCGCCATTGGCTTAGGAGAAGTACCCAGTGCCGCATAAAAGCCATTGCTGAACCACTCATACGACCAGGTTAAGCCCGTAAAAGCGGATACAAATAAAAAGATAGACGCGTAGAAACCTAATACCACATGCAGGTCGTTGGTCAGGCGTTTCCATCCGCCGTCCCATTTTACTTTCACGCGTTGCTTTAAAATATTCCTGGTTTTAGGCCACCAGAGAATAATACCGGTGATCAGGATGAATAAAAATATCAGGGTGCTGGCGCCAGTAATGGCTTTACCAGTAGGACCTGCCAGCAACCAGCGGTGCAGGGAAAATACCTGGTAATAAAATGTTTTGGAATAGCTATACAACTCTATCACCTTGCCGGTGTAAGGGTTTACAAAAGCTGTTCGGCCAGCTGCTTTTTCTTTTTTGGGGGCGCCTCCTTCTTTTTTATCTTTCTGGTCGCCCATGGAAGCTACTTTTCCTTCTTCTTTCCCAGCCGCTTTCCGCTCTCCTTTTGCCTCGCTTTTACCTTCTTTTTTTCCGCCTTTCTTTCCTTCTTCCAACTGTACCTGTAGCGTCCGTGACGGATCTGCAAAAAGCTGTATCCGGGAAATACGGGCGCCGGGCACTTGTTGTTGTACCATTTCGGCTACTTTGTCCAATGACAGCCGTTCGCCAGCTGGCTGCACATAGTAGCGGTCGTGGTTAAACATTTCTGTTAACTCTTTTTCAAAAACCAGTAATGCACCAGTCAGGCAGCTGATGGTGATTACCAGGCCGGCAGCGAGGCCCAGGTATAAGTGAATGCGTCTAAAAAAAATTTTCATATCCAAATTGGTCGTGGTGCAAAGAAACTACGCGCGCGGGGTATTGGCAGATCGAAACCGGAAAATGATTTATCTAAAGCGGAAATTCTGTGGAAATTGGCTGGTATAGGGCATAAAAAGGCGCCTCGCTTTCAGCGGAGGCGCCTTTTTATATTATAAATATATTACATTAAACCGCCCAGCATACCGCCGGCAGCGTTCTTCATTTCTGCTTCCCAGGAATTTTCCGCGTCTTTCAGTGCACGATTTAATGCTGTCAGCAGCAAATCTTCCATTTCTTCCTTGTTCTCTGGTGTTAACAGATGTGCAGCGACATCGATGCTTTTCACCTGGCGATTACCGTCAACGGTTACTTTTACTGCACCATCTCCGGCCTCTCCGGATAAAGTGATGGTGGCTAAACGCGTTTTCCCTTCCGCCATTTTTTGCTTGATCTGCGTCAGCTTTCCAAGTATATCAAACATGTTTCGTGTGTTTTATAAGAACCGCAAATATAATGTTTTCCGCCTTCGGCGGAAGAAATTGTCCGGTAACCACTTCTCAAATATTAATACTATTCAACATACAAAACGGGGCAAGCAACAATTACGTATCTTACTGGCACGTAACCATACATTTATTATAACCGGATGAAGACAAAAGTTTGTATCATAGGAGCAGGTCCCGGCGGAGCCACCGCAGCCCTGCAATTGGCCCAGCTTGGCATTGAGTGCATAGTAGTAGATAAAGCAGTATTTCCGAGAGATAAGGTTTGTGGAGATGGATTAAGCGGTAAAGTATTGACATTGCTCGAACGCATCGATAAAGGGATCGGACAACGCTTACAGGAAGCCATGTTTAAAATGGATAGCTGGGGCGTCACCTTCGTAGCGCCCAATCGCATTGGTATGGACATCCCCTACCGCCCGGACTACCAGCAGGATATGAGCAATCCCCGCGGGTTTGTATGCAAACGCATTGACTTCGATAACTTCCTGGTAGATGAACTGAAACGCCGCTCTGAAATTCGTTTATTCGAGGGCGTGAGCATCGATAAATACGACCTTCAACCGGATGGCTACCTGCTGTCCAGCAAAGACGGCACCTTCCAGGTAAAAGCAGATATCGTAATTGTAGCCAATGGCGCACACTCCGGCTTTACCAAAGATGTAGCCGGCATTAAAATGGAACCGGAGCACTATGTGGCCGGCATCCGCGCTTACTACAAAGGCATTACGGGCTTACATACCGATGCCTTCATAGAACTGCACTTCCTGAAAAATATGCTCCCGGGTTACCTGTGGATATTCCCGCTCCCCAACGGCGAAGCCAATGTGGGCGTAGGTATGCTCAGTAATTCCGCCCGTAATAAAAAGGTGAATCTGAAACAGCTGATGCTGGATACCCTGGCTACCGACCCGGTGATGAAAGAACGCTTTGCCAACGCAGAACTGGTGGGAACTATTGACGGCTACGGTCTTCCCCTGGGTAGTAAAAAAAGAAAGCTGCACGGCGACCGCTACATGCTCGTAGGTGATGCTGGTTATCTGATTGATCCTTTTACGGGAGAAGGAATAGGCAACGCGCTGTACTCTGGTAGAATTGCCGCCCAGCAGGCCGCTGCCGCTATTGCCGCCAACGACTATTCAGACAAATTCTTTGACGCCTACGATGAAAACGTATACCGCATCCTGGGTCCTGAACTACAGGTCAGTACCAAACTGCAGAAACTCATCAAATATCCGTGGCTGTTTAACATGCTGATGAAAATGGGTTCCCGCAAYAAACAGTTAAAAGATCTGATGTCATGTATGTTCCATGAAGTAGATTTGCGCAAGAAACTGGGTAAGCCTATGTTCTACGTAAAATTGTTATTTAACAGATAAACACATTTTCCCGAAGTGAAATTCCTTAGCCAATTATCTATCATCGTATTCACCTCATTGACTATGAGTGCACAAATACAACCGGCAGCTACCCGCCTTACACCTGAAATCGCTAACAAACTGGCGGAACTGCCCCTGAAATGCCTGGACCTGGAATTTCCTTACAAAACGGGCATTGTGTTTACCGATAGTTCGCTGCTCACCGCACCTAAAAACTATCATCCTGCTTTTTACGGCTGCTTCGACTGGCATAGCAGTGTACACGGCCACTGGATGCTGGTACGCCTCTTAAAATCCTACCCGGATCTGGCCAAAGCCAGTACCATCAGAAGCAAACTGGCCGCGCATCTATCTGCAGAAAATATAAAAATTGAACAACAACTGTTCAGCACCGCTGATAACAAAAGCTTTGAGCGTATCTATGGCTGGAGCTGGCTGCTGCAACTGCAAAATGAACTACTCACCTGGAATGACCCGCTGGGCAAAGAATTGAGCGGACACCTGCAACCGCTGGCTACGCAATTTTCTACCGCCTACATCCAATTCCTGGATAAAATCATGTACCCAATCCGGGTAGGCGAACATACCAATCTTGCATTCGGATTATGCCTGGCCTGGGATTACGCTATCACCGCCAAAGATGCGGCCCTTCAAAAAACCATACACGATGCGGCGATGCGCTTCTATGCCGCAGATAAAAACGCCCCTGTGGCCTGGGAACCCGGCGGATACGACTTCTTGTCGCCCAGCCTGGAAGAAGCGGACCTCATGCGTCGTGTAATGCCGCAGTCAGACTACCGGAAATGGCTATACGCATTTTTACCCGGCCTGTTTGAAAACAAGATAAGTATTCTGCACGTAGCACAGGTGAAAGACCGCACCGATGGTAAACTGGTGCACCTGGATGGCCTCAACTTAAGCCGTACCTGGTGTTTGGAAGCCATCGCTGAACATGGCGGCAAAAATGAAGCAGCAATCCGGCAACTGGCACATCAACACATGGAAGCCGGACTGCAACAGGTTTTCAGCGGCAATTACGCGGGTGAACACTGGCTCGCTTCTTTTGCTGTTTATATGCTAACTGTCGGAAAACAACCGTAATTTCCCTACTGATACTTATATCCCTGTTAAAGCTATAGTTCTGTCCGAAAGGAATATCAACCAACGCAATGATGCGCCCTAATACTGCCCTCGCCTTGAAATCAATATTATCAATATTGTTGATGATATCGTTCTTCATCGCTTCCGCCCAGAAAGTAAACACCAGCCCCACTCCGGCATGGCTGGTACCCTATTCCCCGGACCTGACAAAAAAGCCCAACGCTAAAAATATCAGCGATGGCTACTATTTACTGCTACTGGAAGAACAAAGACAAGTAGAGCTGAAAAGCAACTACCAACACTTTATCCGCCAGATTATTTCAGAAGCCGGTATCCAAAATGGCTCTGAAATTTCGGTCGACTACGACCCACAGTACGAAAAGCTCTCTTTCCATAAAATAGTAATCCACCGCGATGGCAAAGAAATCAACCGCCTGCCGAATGCGGCATTCAAGCTCTTACAGAAAGAACAGGACTTGTCGCGCTTTATTTACAGCGGCACTTATACCGCCTATCTTATATTAGAAGATGTGCGGAAAGGCGACCAGATTGAGTACGCCTATTCCATCACCGGCGACAACCCCATCTTTGATGGAAAACTCGATAGCCGCATTTACTTTGTGGCCTATGAGCCCATTGTTAACTACTATAAAAACCTGATTGTAAGCCCTCAAAGGCCCATCCGGTTTAAGTTATATAATAATGCCACAGCGCCCGTTCAGAAAAGTGTAAACGGATTAAATGTATATGAGTGGAATCATGTAGATGTGCGGGAAGCGGAAAACAACAACTATGTTCCTTCCTGGTACAATCCCTTTACCCGCGTGCAGGTGAGTCAGTACAGCTCCTGGAAAGAAGTAGCCGACTGGGCCCGGAAAATTAATACCATGCCGGCTCCCGGCCCTGCTTTGGCCCAAAAGATTGCAGCGCTCAAAAAAGCCGCCAATGGCAACAAAAACACCTACCTGTTGCAAACCTTGCGATTTGTGCAGGACGACATCCGGTATATGGGCATCGAAATGGGCGAATATTCCCATCGGCCCAATGTGCCAGACCGCGTGCTGACGCAGCGCTTCGGCGATTGTAAAGACAAGGCCCTCCTTCTTTGCACGATGCTCCGCGCCAACGGCATCACTGCGAACATGGCCTATGTGAATACGGATAATAAAGGCACTGTCACTGACGTACTACCTTCTCCCAATGCCTTCAACCATGCTATTGCACAGGTAATACTGGATAACAAAACCTATTGGCTGGATGGCACTATGTCGTATCAACGCGGTACCCTGGCCGATTTCTGCGAACCGGATTATCAACAGGCACTGGTGATTACTGATACCACTACGCAGCTCACGCCCATCATTCCCACTACCCGCGGCAGCATTGTGGTGCGTGAAACCTTCAACCTCCCCGACAATGAAAAGAAAGACGGAAGCCTGCAGGTGCAAACAGCCTATCACCGCGATGCGGCAGATGCCCAACGTGCAGACCTCGCCGGGACCAGCATGAAGGATAAAGAAAAATCCTATCTCAATTTTTATAAAAAACTATATGGAGATGTGGCTATCAAGGATTCTATCAACACCCAGGATTCCGGCAATGTGATCCATATTCGCGAAAGCTACCTGATTCACGACCTGTGGAAACGGGACAGCGTTACCAATAAACTGTTGTTTTCAGCCAATGCTCAGTCGTTTTATGATGTACTGTCTTTTGTTTCAGACGACAAACGAAAAGTACCGGTAACACTGCGCTACCCTTATGACCTGGACTATCAGCTCATTCTGTTTACGCCCATTGAATGGTCGCTGGATCAAACGCCGGTGCATATTCAAAATGATTACTACGCCTTCGACTATACGGCGTCCAAACGTGGTGACATGGTTACCCTGAGTTATCGCTTCAAAACCTTTAGCGATCATGTACCGGTGAAATTCATCCCGCAATACGTGAAAGATCTGAAGCGAATGAGCGAAATCACGTCGCTGGATTTAACCTGGAAACCGGATCTGACGCCCGTTCACCGGCCACGTGTACCCGGCAACTGGTTGGCTATCATACTGGCGGTGATATTTGCAGGCGTATTTGCCTGGCTGGGCACTGTTTACTATAAACACTCTGTAACACCCGCTACGGAAGTGCCTTCAGCTATTCCCATTGGTGGAGGGCTGGCGCTGTTGGCCATTGGCTTAATATTCAGTCCTATGGGAGAACTGATGGCGGTTTGTAAAATGACCGTGTTTGACTATGCTTTCTGGGTAGACATATCAGCCCGGAAGGATCTTGGCAATATCACGCTGGTACAGCTATTCCTGATCATGGAAATGGTGATCAGCGTATTTCTGCTGGCCTATAGTGTCCTGCTGGCGGTATTATTCTTTAACAGGCGGGATACCTTTCCATTTGCCCTTGCCACTTACTACTTTATTTCAGCGATATTTATTTATGCAGATAATTCCATCAGCAACTACTACTTCCATACGCACCAACCAGAAACCCTGCTCAGCGTAAATTCCATCCTGTGGCCGTTGCTGCGCATGGCTATCTGGGTGCCCTACCTGCTTACATCCGAGCGGGCAAAAACCACTTTTGTAGTGCCCTACCAAACGGAACGGGAATCTTAAATAGCGTTTACGTATTTGCGTACCGTTACCAGATTCACGATGTATACCAGTGCCAGCACCAATAAGGTACCTGCCAATACAGGAACGCCCGGCCAGGTGCTCACCTGCATCTGATGGGTAGCCAGTGTGGCTGATGCCCAGTATTGTAATCCGGTTACGATCACCAATGATAAAATGCCTATAATAATATAGATGGGCACAAATTGTTTCAGCAGGTAACGTTGTAATTGTTTCGGCGCGGTGCCCAATATTACCAGCAACTGAATTTCCCGCTTACAGGAAGCGATGACCAGTTGAATAAACATGCTGAACACCAACAGGGCAAAGAATAATAATATCAATCCGAAAAATCCTACTACAGATACAATGGTTTGGACTATCAGCCTGGTTTTGCTGAACTTCAGCTTATCCTGATTGGTGGTGTACCCATTGTCTTTCAGAAACTTCACCAGCGCAGGATTAGAAGGGTCCGGCGTTTTTATAATTACCCTGGAAGTACCTGCTACTGTGCCGGTACCATATTTTTCATTGGCCCAGGACATAAACGAAGCGGGTACCAGGAAAGAGGAGATACGATCGGAAAAACCCACCACATGGCCCATATAGGGATCGGTCACCAGATTATTGGAAATGCTTACCTGTAAGGGCAGCGCTTTCACTGTTTCCTGCGAAATCTGTGGCAGGTCCTGGCTCAGTGAAAATCCGAAGTTATAGAGATTGAGGAAGTCGTTCGGTAAAATAATGGGAATAGTGCGATCGCCGGCACTCCATTTCCAGTCTTCATTTTTCACATCTAAAAAGCTATCCGGTACGGCTTCAAAGAACATATCTGTGGCGAAATGCAGGTCGCCCGGCGCTTGTATCACTACTTTATATTGACTGGAGGTAACTAACCCAAAGGCCTGTACGAAAGGTTGTTGTTTAATGGTTGCTATTTCTTCCGGGGTAAAACTGCTTTTGGCGGATTGTCCCATCATAGCGTTGGTGATAGTTTTGTTGATCACCAGGAAGTCGGCCGTTTCATTTTGGTTTTTGGAGCTATACAGTAACTGGGAAAAATTGGTATGTGCCTGAATGGCAATGAGGATCAACAACATAGCGATGCCGAGTCCCACAGCGGCCATGAAGAAGCGGCTTTTACCTACTCCGGTTTGAATGATTTTCTTCAGTAAGTCAAAAAATGGACGCATGAAACAACATTAAAGGTGATAATGCACATCATAAGTGAAGTGCTGGTCATTATCCAGGTCTGTTAAAATAAACCCGGCATTGCGGGCTTTGCATTCTTCTGCAATCAGGGCGGCGGCACGCTGGGTATTTTCTTCATCCAGGTGGCTGAAGGGTTCATCCATAAAAAGCCACTGGAAAGGTTGAGCCAATGCCCTGATAATGGCGATGCGCTGCCGTTCGCCATAAGAAAGGGTGCTGCCACTTTGCTCCAGTATATGCGATACCTGGAGTTTAGCTGCCATTTCATTTATCTTTTCTACCGGATAATATGGTTTGGACTGCATCACATTTTTCAGAGAAATATTTTCACGGGCAGTGAGCTGTTCAAACAGGCGCAGATCCTGGAAAACAACGCTTACTTCCTGCTGCCGCATGAGGGCCAGTTCGTTTTTATTATAGGTCTGCCAGGGCTTTCCATCGATCTGTACTTTTCCCGTATAGTCGTAACGGATATGATACAGGTAGTGGATCAGGGTTGTTTTACCCGTGCCTGACGGCGCTTTTATTTTCACCCAACTGCCTGGCTTAAAAGTGACATCCTGGTTCCAGATGTCCGACGACCGTTGCCGGAGCTTGTCCTGCAAGGGAATGGGCATCAGGTGATTGAGCTGAATCTGCATAGTGGCATTTCCTTTTAAACGAAAGCGAATATATTGATAAATTTCACGCAGGGGTATAAAGAAAACAAGGGCGCAGAGGAAATACCCTGCGCCCTTGCTGATTTTATTGATAACAGATTAGTGAGCTGGTACGGCAACAGCAGTATCTACTGGTGCTGCAAAGAGGCTATCTTCATAAGCCTTTTCCTTTGCTTTCTTTGCCTGCATTACTTTAACGGTTTCTGTACCGAGGTTTACCAGTTGTACAAGGCTGTTCTGATCTTTATTTTTAAAGTTCAGTACGCCTTCTGCATGTTGTACATCACCGCCTTCGTTCTTGCTTACTACGGTAAAGTCTTTGAACAGATCTTTTACTTTCTTCAGCACGTCTTTTTCTTCTGCACCATCCACTTTATCTTCTGGCACTACTGCGATGATTTTTTCCAGGTTAGCGTAGCCACCCAGCATGCTGCCTTTTATTTTGCCTTCGATGCCTTCCGGTAATTTGGCGCTACCTTTTCCAGCCAGGTATTGTTGCAGCAGTACGCTGTCGGAGCCGAGGGTAACAAATTTTTCGGTGATAGACATTGCCGGCATAGTAGCTGCCGTAAATGGATTAGCTGGTACATAATGATCTCCTTCGCGGGTAAATACATCTTTCAGCATAGGGGAAGTCATTACTTTGTTGAACGCATCCTTGTTACCTACTTTCAGGTTGAATATCCATTTAGAGCTGGGTGTTTCGTAGAATTCGCCTGGGGAATAAGACAATTCTTTCTTAGTCATGGCAAAGTCGGACGCAACATACACCAGCTGACCATCAAAAGCATTCAGGATATCGTCCATGCTCAAACCGGATTTGCCGGAGATCGCCATGTTAACCACACCATCCAGACCGGTAGCTTTGATGATTTCACCGATCATGTGAAAATCGAACGCATAAGCAACGAAGCCAGTGATGTTGTCAGAAGGATACTTCTTCAACATATCCAGGTCGATTTCCTTTTTGCCATATTTTTTATAGATGGCTGCTATTTCTTTACCCAGGTAAGTGTTGCTGTTGAAAAGCATTTTACCATTCTGGAAATCAACAGTACCGGTATAGTAAGTACCTTCCATCAGTTTCTTTACGTTGGCAGGGATCATGGTAAATTGACCGCTATTATAAATAGCTTCCGGATTTACGAAGATACCAGCGTCTGCATTTTCTTTCAGCAATTTGGCGAATGGCTCAATAGAACCGGCAGACTCTTCTTTTTTCAGGTGGAAGAGGTGGTCTACTTCTGCTACCCATGTTTTCATGTCCGCATCATCTTCAGTGGCTCTGAGGGCAACTGGAGAAGCTGTAGCTGCATCAACGGTTGCAGCAGCAGAGTCTATTGCTGGTTGTTCTTCATCACCATCACCGCCCTGGTTACCGGGAACATAGCGCTCCAGGTTGTTTGGATCAACGGCATTTACATAAATCACAGTGGATTTAGTCCAACCCACTACCGCGTGTTGTTTGGCGATCCAGATATATTTAAAGTCATTCTGTGTTTTCAGGGAGAAGTCTTTCACCGTTTTTTTAAGGTAGGCCTCAAATTTGTCGGCATCTTTCAGGGTAGCGGTACCAGATACATAGGACTTATGTTCAGCAGGTTGGCCCTGGAAAACATAGGAAGCGAAGAAATGGCTCTGCAGGTCAATACCGGAATTTTCAGCATCTTTCCAGGCTTTCATCATCTCATTGGCAGTGTCTTTGCTCTGAGTAGCCTCAAACAGCTTATCTACAGTAATGCCATTCGTCACCAGTTTATTGGTCAATTGTTTGGCATTCAGGTCAATGATCAAACCGGCTGTTTTCGGAATATAGCGGCTCTCATCGGGGGTTTTAGAGCACGAAGACAGGATAACCGCTGCGGAAACAGCTGTTAACAACACTTTGGAAATTGTTCTTTTCATAAAAGATATAAAAATTAAAAAAATGATTCGGAGTTACTCGAGATCTAACAATACATTCCCACTATCGTGGTATTTCATTCGTGCAAAAGTACGTATATTTTTGTAGCCCATATGTCCTATTTTCCCGGGCAGCATACAATAATTCCTGACTGATTAAGTTTATACCTTTGCTACTAACTATGAAACTATTACTAAAAACCATAGAAAAACCATTATGTTCCTGATTATGTTACAATACATACGGCCTGTAGCGGCAGTAGAGCACTTCATGGAGGCACATACCGCCTTCCTTCAGAAGCACTATGAAAGCGGACGATTTATTTTGTCCGGGAGAAGAAAGCCCAAATCTGGCGCCGTTATTCTCTGCAATGCTTCCAGCCGGAAGGAGGTAGAAGAGATTATGAGCGAAGATCCACTGGAAAAATACCAGCTGGCGCTTTACGAGATCATAGAATTTGAGCCAACAATGTATACCAACCCACAGGTGAAATAGTTTTTCTGTCCTGTAATGCTTTGCCAACCGCTTACACTTCTTTATTTCCGGATAATTACTTCATAAAGTAGATGACCTTCGTGAGCCATTTGCTACTGTCCTTTTCTTTGCCCGGATCTGTTACATACATCTCTATTGTGGGTGGGATCATTTGTCTCCCCTTATCTGCAATGAACTTTTGAATAGCCACATGTGCATTGGCTATATTACTATAAGGCCCGTAGAAGTCGGCATATGCCGCCTGTGCTGCCGGTAGTTTAATAATTTCGTAGCCTCCGGCGGCTTTGCTGCCTTCGGGTACCGGTATGGCGGCGGCCATATCCGTTTGCTGCTGCTTTTTGTCCCAGCTAAAGAAGATACCACAAGGCACCCCTGGTTGCAATTTAGCCACAGTGGCTGCCTTGTAAATGGTGGGCAGGTTCTCATGATAATAGTCGGTAATCCTGCTCATGGGGATGGTTTTTCGTACAGCCGCATACGTGGTAGCGGGAAAGTTCATTTCCCGAACAGTAACATCGATGCCATTAGGGGTGCCTGGACCTTTGACTTCTGCTTCCGCCATACTTTTCAGATTGCGGAGGCCCTGGTCAAAATCATTCTCCAGCGCGCCTTTCATGAACAGCGTCATTACATTTTGTGGACGTTTGTAGCGGGTATCAAATCCCCAGGTTACTTTTGTTTTGCCGGCGGCTTCTGATAAATTAAAGTACACATCCGACTCTGAGGGAAAAGGGGTAATAAATGTGAGCTTCTGGGTKACAAACTTGTAGGTGTCCATTGATAAATGCTGGAGCTTCCCCTCCCCGATTTTACTTCCTTTCCAGGAGTCTGTTGCGCCAATTGTACCATCCTCGCCGGTAACAGTGAATCGGGCCGTGGAATCCATCTGTTTCCAGTTGTTCCACTCATTAAATTTCCCGAATCTGATAATATCGTTCCAAACAATCGTTGCAGGTGCGTTAATCTCTACAGTGCGCTCCACATGCATGGTAGTGGGTGCAAAAAAGATTAATGCGATTACAATAAACAGAATGATTCCTAAGATCCAGGCGAGTGTTTTAAGTACTTTCATGACTGTCGGGGGTTGATGATAATAAAAATACGCATTTTTTATTTTTCAACCGACACATCACGTTGGCAATCAGGTAGAAGAATGTTGGCTACTCGTACGCTTTATCGTTGGCTTTATCCTGTTGGTATTGCTCGTTTGCTTCCTGTGCTTTCTCAAAGTCCAGGATGACCGAGTTAATACAATAACGAAGGCCTGTTGGCGGCGGTCCATCGTCGAAAACATGTCCCAGGTGCGACTTACAGCGGCCACATAATACCTCAGTCCGGTGCATACCATGCGTGTTGTCTGGCGCATAAATTACACTGGTTTTGGTAAGCGGCTGAAAAAAGCTGGGCCATCCGCAGCTGCTTTCGAATTTGGCATCGGACACAAATAAAGGATTGCCGCAGGCGGCACAGTAATAAGTACCATTTTCTTTGCTGTTCCAAAACTTTCCGGTGAATGCCCATTCTGTTCCCTTTTCCCTGGCAATGTTAAAAACCTCCTTTGGTAGTACTTCCTTCCATTCTTCGTCTGTGAGATTTACTTTACTGGCATCTGTACGGGAGTAAATTCCTCCCTTCTTTTTTCCATCTTCCATTGATTTCTATTTTTCAACCCTATCGGGCAAGTACGGTTGGGTAACATGATAGAGATATTCAAAATTATTCGATTCCATAGGTATATATGTAAAGTTTTGATTCGTTAACTTCTCATTAACACTATCATTGTGAATTTGTCAGTCTGTTGTTAAGCAAAAAATATCCTTACTAAAATTACGTATGAACATGCATAATGGATTGTTATTTCCTGCAAATCAAGTGGGTATTTCACAAAACAGTGGGTTTTTTGTTTAAAACTGTCTGATAATCACCGATGAGCAACTGCATAGAAATTGTTAACTTTACAGCAAAAGGCTAGTAAGTGGCGGATATCATCAATTTATTACCAGACAATATAGCGAATCAGATAGCTGCAGGAGAAGTGATACAAAGACCGGCATCAGCGGTAAAGGAATTACTGGAAAATGCAGTGGATGCAGGCGCTACGGAGATTCAGCTGATCATAAAAGATGCCGGCAAAGAGTTAGTGCAGGTAATTGATAATGGCGGCGGTATGAGCGAAACGGATGCCCGGATGTGCTTTGAACGCCATGCTACCTCAAAAATACAATCCATCGACGATCTCTTCCAGATCACCACCATGGGATTCAGGGGTGAAGCCCTGGCTTCCATTGCCGCCGTATCCCAGGTTGAACTTAAAACCCGGAAAAAAGGCGCAGCAGTAGGTACCTACGTAGAAATCGATAATAGCTTCGTGAAAAAGCAGGAGCCCTGCCAAACAGCAGAAGGTACCAGCATTGCCATGAAAAACCTCTTCTTCAATGTGCCCGCCCGCAGAAACTTCCTCAAAAGCAATGCGGCCGAAATGAGACATATTGTAGACGAGTTCATCCGTGTGGCCATGTCTTTCCCTCAGCTGCAATTTTCACTCACCAGCAATAATCAACAGCTGTTCCACCTGGAAAAAGGATCGCTTAAACAGCGCATCGTTGCCATCCTGGGACAACATTATAACGCCCGGCTCGTCAGCGTAAAGGAAACTACCGACTACATGAATGTGTACGGATTTGTAGGTAAACCTGAAACTGCCAAGAAAACCCGGGGCGACCAATTCTTCTTCGTCAATAACCGCTTCATCAAAAGTTCTTACCTGAACCATGCAGTCATGAACGCCTTCGCCGATATCATCCCGGCAGACGGATTCCCCCTGTATGTGCTGTTTATTGACGTAAACCCTGAGCATGTCGACATCAACGTACATCCTACCAAACAGGAAATTAAGTTCGATGACGAAAAACTCATGTATGCTTTTGTTCAATCTGCCGTGAAACACTCCCTGGCACAGTTTAGCATCACCGCTACCCTCGATTTTGACCTGGACCCTAGTATCCAGGCGCTCGATGCCGTGAGTAAACCATTCACCGCCCAGCAGCAGAACGAGTCGACACAAAGCCCCCTGTACAAGTCCTTTACACAGGCCAATCAGGCGCACATGATCGACAAAAGCAGCAATAGCAGCAACCTCCGGCACTGGAAAGACTTATACGAAACCAATAGCAATAACAACGAGAACTATAGCAACAGTACCTATACTGCCGAACAGGAACCGGAAACGCGCCCTGCAGTTACGTATGAAAGTCAGCCCCATGCCACTGCTTCCGTAATTGATGAACGCTGGCAGGATACCGCCACCGATCAGAAAGTACCGGTACAGATTCAGCAACAGTATATTTTGTCCCAGATAAAATCGGGCTTTATATTAATAGATCAGCAGGCCGCCCATGAAAGAATCCTGTATGAACGCTACCAACGCGCCTTACTCGAAGCTCCCATGGCTACCCAGCAAAGCCTTTTCCCACAAACCCTGCAGCTTCCTCCGGCAGATGCAGCCCTGGTAAGTGAAATGCTCGGCGATCTGCAAACCCTGGGCTACGACCTGGAGCCATTTGGCAACAACACCTTCATTATCCGCGGTACCCCCGCCGATATCCAGAACGGTAACAACCAGGCTACCATCGAAAACCTGCTGGAACAATTCAAAAACTTCAGCCATGAGCTGAAAGTCAATACCCGCGAACAGCTGATCCGCTCTATGGCACGTAACAACGCCATCCCTGCTGGAAAAATACTGGCCGCCCGCGAAATGCAGAATATTATCGATGAACTGTTTGCCTGTAGTATGCCGAATGTGGCGCCAGGCGGCAAGTTCACCTTCATATCATTTAAACTCACTGACCTGGCGCGTATGTTTGAACGCGGCAACTAAGCGAAAGTTTTTTCAAAGGGAAAAGCGAAGAAGGGCCATCAGCAATGGTTTCTTTCTTCGCTTTTCTCTTTAGAAATATTACTATTCCATCTCCCCAAAACAACCTTCCAGTTGTTTATATAATAGCAGAAAGCGCCGGTATTTCCGTTGATATCCTTCCCACTTTTGCAGATCCGGCTTGAATACCTTATCTGTTGCGGCTTTGCCATTATCTGGCTCCGGCCATCCCAGCGCGCGGGCTGCCAATATAATAGCGCCCAAGGCAGAGGCATCACTTTCCTGTTGCAGGTACATTTCCTGCCCGAAGATGTCTGCCATCAGCTGAATCCAGCCAGGAGAGCTGGTAAAGCCGCCGCTCACGGATATTTTTCGCACCGGCCCTGCTGTTTCAGACAACGCTGTCTTAATGCTGTACAAGGCAAAACAAATCCCTTCCAACACCGCGCGGGTAAAATGTGCGGCCGTGTGCTGGGGCTGTATGCCAATGAAAGCCGCGCTGGCGTGGCTGTTCCATATCGGCGCCCGTTCTCCCAGAAGATATGGCAAACATAACAACTGGCCAGCATCGGCTGTTAATGCGTCATTTACCAGTTCATTCAAATCACTGAGTGGCCTTTGCAGAAAATCCCGCAGCAACCATTGCAATACCACACCGCCGTTGTTGGTGGCGCCGCCAGTGATATATACATCATCTGTGAGCAGATAGGTAAAAAGACGGGCCTGCGCATCCGTGAGGGGCTGCTGCCCTGCCATCCTTACGGCCCCACTGGTGCCGATAGTCAGGGTAGCATGGCCTGCGTCCATAGCGCCACTGCCCAATTGGGCCAGGCAGCCATCGCTGCCACCAATAACGAATGGCGTATTGGCCGGAATACCCAGTTCCCGGGCCATATCCGCTGTTAATCCACGGATCATATGGCTGGCAGGAACAGGAACCGGCAGCCGTTCTGCCGTAATCCCAGCAGCTGCTAACGCGGGCCCACTCCATTGTAGTGTGTGAATATTGAATAAGCCGGTGGCGGACGCAATAGAATGGTCTGTTATATAGTTTCGGAAGAAGTGATGAAAAACATATTCCTTGATGCCCACAAATAGTGCCCCTTGCGAAAACACAGCGGGCTCCTGCTCCCGCAGCCACATAATTTTGCATAATGGCGACATGGCGTGAACCGGGGTACCTGTTTGCTGGTATATCAGCTGTCCTTCGGGAGTATTGCGCAGCGCCAGTGCCTGGGGTTCGCTCCTG
Source organism: Chitinophaga sp. 05T412 (assembly GCF_056396465.1). Classification (NCBI taxonomy): domain Bacteria; kingdom Pseudomonadati; phylum Bacteroidota; class Chitinophagia; order Chitinophagales; family Chitinophagaceae; genus Chitinophaga; species Chitinophaga sp. 05T412. Next base: position 382,016 of record NZ_JBFTLN010000006.1, on the reverse strand, counting down.
TTGTCGGCCCAGATGATGAGGGGTGTCAGTGGTATCCCCTCCGCATTGACCACCATCAGGCTATGCATGGCGCTACTAAAGGAAATGGCAGCGGGTGGCGCTCCCACTTTGGCCACTACGGCGCGGATACCGGCTTTTACGGCATCCAGGATAGCGGCCGGGTCCTGTTCACTATACCCGGGCTGGGGATGTTGGGTGGTATAGGCCTGCTGAAAAACAGCCAGAATTTCTCCGTTCATTCCCTGCACAATCGATTTTGTACTGCTGGTGCCGATATCTATGCCAATAATATACGATGTATGGTCATTCATATAAAAAACCTTCCTTTTTCCGCATTTAATTTATAGATTTAAAACCGGTGTTTCTTCTAAAAAGTCTAAAATATCYACGCAAATGGCTTTCGAAATCAAAAAACAGGGGAAGGTTTATGACGTTTGTATTGTTGGTTCCGGTGCCGGCGGCGGCATGGCAGCAAAGATGTTGTCTGATGCAGGGCTGAAAGTGGCCTTACTGGAAGCAGGTCCAAAGTATGATCCGGCTGATCCCGAGCAGGCCACTCAATTAAAATGGTCGTATGAATCGCCCAGGAGAGGCGCAAGTACTACCCGTCCATTCGGCGACTTTGACGCCGCCTACGGTGGGTGGGAAATTAACGGTGAACCATATACGAAAAAGAACGGCACTGAATTCGACTGGTTCCGCTCCCGCATGTTAGGTGGCCGAACCAACCACTGGGGCCGTATTTCACTGCGCTTTGGTCCCCGCGACTTTAAACATAAAAGCTATGATGGCCTCGGTGACGACTGGCCTATCAGCTATGAAGACGTAGCGCCTTATTACGACCGCGTTGATAAGATGATCGGCGTATTTGGCTCCAAAGAAAACCTACCCAACGAACCGGATGGCTTCTTCCTCCCTCCTCCCAAACCCAGGCTCCACGAGCTGATGATAAAAAAAGCGGGTGACCGTTTAGGCATCCCCGTTATTCCGGCGCGATTGTCGATCCTCACCCGTTCTGTAAATAAAGACCGCAGCCCTTGCTTCTACTGCAGCCAGTGTAGCCGCGGCTGTACCGTGTATGGCRATTTCTCCGCCTCTTCTGTACTGGTAAAACCAGCCATGAAAAGCGGTCATGTGGATCTGTATACCAACGCCATGGTGCGTGAAGTAATGACGGACAACAGCGGCAAGGCCACTGGTGTAGCTTATATCGACAAAACGGACATGCAGGAATATTCTGTTAATGCCCGTGTGGTGGTATTGGCCGCCAGCGCCTGCGAATCTGCCCGGTTGCTGCTCAACTCCAAATCGGCCAAACACCCGAATGGACTGGCCAACTCCAGCGGCATCGTAGGTAAATACTTACACGATTCTACCGGTTCTTCCCGTGGCGCGTTTTTGCCACACCTGATGGACCGCAAACGCTATAACGAAGACGGTGTGGGTGGTATGCACCTGTATATCCCCTGGTGGGCCGACAATAAAAAACTCGACTTCGCACGTGGCTACCACATTGAGTTTGGCGGAGGTATGCACATGCCCTCTTACGGCTACGGATTCAACATGGAGCGCATGAATGGTAAATATCCGGGAAGCGATGGCAAAACAAAAGCCGCTGGTGGCTACGGCGCCTCTCTGAAAGACGACTACCGTCGCTTTTATGGCGCCCAGATTGGCTTTGCAGGAAGAGGCGAATGTATTGCACGTGAAGATAACTATTGCGAAATAGATCCGAACGTGGTAGATAAGTTTGGTATTCCGGTACTCCGTTTCAACTACACCTGGAGCGATCATGAAATCAAACAGGCCAAACACATGCAGGATACCTTTGAGCAGATCATTCATGAAATGGGTGGTATCGCCAACGGCACCAAGCCTGGCGCAGATACTAAATACGGTCTGGAAAACCCCGGACGTATCATTCATGAAGTAGGTACTACCCGTATGGGCGATGATCCTGGCAAATCTGTGTTGAATAAATTCAACCAGGCACACGAAGTGAAAAATCTCTTCGTAGTAGACGGTGGCGCATTTGTATCACAGGCAGATAAAAATCCGACCTGGACTATATTGGCGCTGTCTATGCGGGCATCAGAATATATTGTAGACCAATTGAAAAAACAGAATCTCTAATCTTTTAAGTTTTTTTCATGGATAGAAGAGAATCACTTCGGGCCATTGCACTGGGTACGTTATCAGTAGGTACCATCTTATCCGCCACTGGTTGTGAGGATAAGAAGGGAACGGAAGGCAAAAAAGAGGAAGTTGCCAAAACGCCCGGCTATGGCCGTACACCAGACGAAGTAAAACGGGATAAAGCTTTGATGGAAGATAATTTCTTCACTCCGGAAGAAATGAAAACCATCACTATTCTGGCGGATATTATCATTCCGGCAGATGCTCATTCGGGCAGTGCTTCCGATGCCAAAGTACCTGAATTCATTGCTTTCATTGTAAAAGACATGCCGGAACATCAGTTGCCTATGCGGGGCGGCTTGCGTTGGCTGGATGTACAATGTGCCAAACGATATAATAAGTCATTTGCTGAATGCAATGAACAACAACGGATAGAAATCGTTGACCTGATTGCCTATCCGGAAAAAGCAAGCCCGGAAAACAGCCAGGGCGTTGCGTTTTTTAACCGGATGCGTAATCTTACGGCCACAGGATTTTTTACCAGTAAGATAGGTATGAAAGACCTGAACTATGTGGGCAATACCCCCAACGAATGGGATGGTGTACCCGCAGATGTGCTGAAGCAATATGGTTATGCCTATGATGAAAAAACATTGGCTACCTGCCTTAAAATAGAAGACAGGGGTAAGCTGATGACCTGGGACTAACGACTAAAATTGCTATTTCATAACTTAAATCCAGAAAACTTCACATCAATGATTCCAGAAAAAAAGAATGAGGGGGAAAACAGTGTCTCCCGCAGATCATTCCTGAGAAACGGCGCGCTTGCCGCTGCCGGTTTCATGATAGTTCCACGTCATGTATTAGGCCGGGGCTACGTAGCGCCCAGCGATCGCCTGCGTGTAGCAGGTATCGGTGTTGGCGGTAAAGGCTTCAGCGATATATCTGAATTTGCTAAAGGTCCGGCTGATATTACTTTCCTCTGTGACGTTGACTCCCGTCGCGCCGCCGAAGCAGTAAAGAAATTTCCTAAAGCGAAGTTCTATACCGACTTCCGGGAAATGTTTGACAAGGAACACAAAAATTTCGATGCCGTATCTGTATCCACACCAGACCACACCCACGCGGTGGCTGCCATGGGTGCTATGCAGCTGAAGAAAGATGTATACGTTCAGAAGCCGTTAACACACGACATCTACGAAGCCCGTATGCTTACACAAGGCGCCAACAAATACAAAGTGGTGAGCCAGATGGGTAACCAGGGCTCCTCCGGAGATGGTGTGCGTCAACTGATGGAGTGGTACAATGCCGGCTTAATTGGCGATGTACACACCGTTTACTGCTGGACAGATCGTCCGGTATGGCCACAGGGTGTGCCCTGGCCTACTACCCGCCAGGATGTTCCGAAAGAACTGAACTGGGACCTGTGGTTAGGTACCGCGCCTAAAAAAGATTACATAGATAACCTGGTGCCTTTCAACTGGCGTGGCTGGTGGGATTACGGTACCGGCGCTATCGGCGATATGGGTTGCCATATCATTGAACCTCCTTTCCGTGTATTGGGCCTCGGCTACCCTACTTCCGTAGAATGTAGTGTAGGTAGCGTATACGTAGGAGAATTCAATCGTGGCTACTTCCCTGAAAGCTGCCCTCCTTCTTCTCATGTGATCATGAAATTCCCTGGTAAAAACGGCAAGGAAGTAACCCTGCACTGGATGGATGGTGGTATTCAGCCAGAACGTCCTCCAGAACTGGGTCCTAATGAAGTAATGGGAGACGGTGGTAATGGCGCCATCTTCATTGGCGATAAAGGAAAAATGATGTGCGGCACCTATGGTATGTATCCTAAATTGTTGCCTACTACCCGCACAGACAGCGTTCCACAAACTATTGCACGCGTACCGGAAGGTCACTACGTACAATGGGTAAACGCCGCTATTGCCGGTTATGGTAGCAAACAGCAAAAATCGCTGAGCTCTCCGTTCGACATTGCAGGACCACTCACAGAAAGTATCCTGATGGCGAACCTCGCGATACGTAGCTTTGATATCCGCAAGGCTAAAGCCAACGGTAAAGGATTTGATTATCCTGGCCGTTATATCAAACTACTTTGGGATGGCGCTAATATGAAGATTACCAACTTCGATGAAGCTAACCAATTCGTGAAACGTAATTACCGCGATGGTTGGTCACTCGGCGTTTAACTTTTATTGAAGTACAGCAAAAATAAAAATGCAGCGGAAGAGCTCTCCGCTGCATTTCTTTTTATAGCCGCTGTTTATTGATAATCTTTTTGTTGTTCCAGGTTGGCGTTCTTCCTGATTTCACTGGCAGGAATCGGCAACAGATAGTTCTTCTGTTTTATAAATGCACGTGCCTGTATATCAATCACCCGGTAGGTAAATGGATGTCCCGCTATTTGTGACCCTAATACCTCTATGCCTTTGGCATCTTCATTAAAGGCCACAGGTGCTACATCATACCAGCGGCGGGCATCGAAAAAGCGGTGTTCTTCATATGCCAGCTCATAGCGCCGCTCATATTTCAAGGCTTCTTTCAGCGCATTACCGGTAGCATTAATTAACGGCATACCCGCTCTGGCCCTGATTTGATTAAGTACCCGTTGTCCTTCAGGCTCCTGGCCGAGCCAAATGCACGCTTCGGCATAATTCAACAATACTTCTGCATAACGGAAAAAGATCCAGTTCTGATCTCCCCGGAAGAACTGTGCATCCAGGTTTTTGTCCATAAACTTGCGGAGATAGTAACCGGAAAAGGTACCATTCCAGTTTTCAATGGTACTGTTGCGGGTATCCAATCCCCAAACACTGTCCTTTCCATTGAGGGCCTCATATTTCCCGGTTTGTATAATCCCAACGGGATCTATTTTGGCGCCATCAGCAGGACGGGGTTTCCATTTTGCACCATCATACAGAATAGTAGCGTAAAAGCGTGGATCACGATCTTTATATGGAGCCTTGGCCTGTGCCTGATTAGCCCAGGAAAAATTACTACCATCTTTCATCTGGTAGCCAGATACAAAGTTTTCGATGGGCACATTTCCTCCCCAGTTATGGTAACCATTAGGACCATTATACAGGTCATGTGAGGTGCCTAACAATGCTTTATCATACTGCTTTACAAAAATCAACTCCGGGTTATCCTTATCCAGGAAAACACGGGAATAGTTTTCTGCAGCGGAATCAGTGGGATGATAAAGGCTATACATTTGCCGCCCGTTCAAATTCATCACAGAATCTGCGGCATCTTTTGCCGCCTTTAACAGCACGGCTTGTTGCCCTGTGCCGGTGTATCCCATCAATTCGTTGGGCGCATGTCCATTAAACAAATCGCTGCCAGCAAACAGCAATATTCTTGACTTTAAAGCGTAAGCCGCGGCTCTTGTGAGCCGGCCTTTACTGGTGGGCGCCTCATAATTCAATGGCAGTTGTTTAGCCGCGCTATCACATTCTGCGGCAATGAAATCAATACAGGCTTTGAATGTAGCGCGTTTGATATTCAGTATTTCCTGTTCATTTCCTTTGATGTTGAATGTTTTAGTAATCAAAGGAACACCTCCGTAAAACCTCACCAACATATGATAATACCAGGCACGCATAAAATGCACTTCTCCTTTCATGCGTGTGCGTTGGCTTTCATCTGTAAAGGGTACAGAATCTACTTTTTCCAGGAACATGTTGCAGTTCCTTATCTCTTTATAATGTGCATCCCATCTGGCAAATTCATCTAATCTACCTATATCATCCGCAGAGGCATTGCCCTGTACCACACGTGAGGTGTTGTAGTCGTGGATAAAGCGGCTTTCATCCGACATAGAGGAAAGCATTACCTCATTAAATCCAGGACGCATCTGTACATACAGATCATTTACAAATGCCTGCACCAATCCCACATCTTTCCACACGTCGGATTCCTCATATTCATTGAGTGGCTTTTTTTCCAGGAAGTCTTTATTACAACTGGTAGCCGCAGTGATTAACAGTACGGCTGCTGCTATATATTTAATTGTTACTTTTTTCATGGCTCATTAATTAAAAGGTGACGTTTAATCCCACGTTGTAAATCTTGGTTTGAGGATAGTATTGGCCGCTTCCACTGGGCGCTTCCGGATCAAAGATTTTCACTTTGTCGATGGTCAGCAGGTTCTGTCCACTTACATATACCCGCAGATTTTGTAACCCAATACGCTTGCAAACTTTACCAGGAATGTTATATCCAAGATCCAGCGTTTTTAAACGCGCATAATCTGTATTCCAGTACCAGAAAGTATTTTGGCGATTTACCCAGTACTCACGGTCACGATCATACGCTCTTGGCCAGGAGGCATTGGGGTTGTCTTCTGTCCAGCGGTCTTTTACAAAAGCCATGGGGAAGTTGCCGATCAATCCTGATTCTGTGCGCAGGTACTGGCTGGCGCCGGTAGCACCTTGCCATAACATAGTAAAGTCGAAGTTTTTGAATTTCGCGGTGAAGGTTAAACCAAAGATCCAGGTAGGGTTTTCGGTACGATCCAGCCGCACGCGGTCCAAATCATCAATTACATCATCTTTGTCGTTGATGTTGGCAAAAATTACGTCACCGGGTCTTGCGCCACTGAGGTGGGGTGTATTTTTAACCTGGTCTGCATCCTTATAAATGCCGATGGCTTTATAATACAACGGTGCGCCTATTTGCTTGCCGGTAGACTGTTGCCAGGCTGGTACTCCCGGCGTTTCATCCCAATACAGGATTTTGTTTTTCGCGTGTGTAATAGTACCGATTACCTCATAATGGAATTTTTTGATATCATTTTTATGGGAGATGACCATCTCGAAACCTTTGTTTTCTACCCGGCCAATATTCTCTTGTGGTAAAGTCATACCGGTATATCCAGGCATGGATAAGCTGCGGCTAACAAGGATATTGGAACGACGGGTTAAAAAATAGTCGCCTTCAAACGCCAGTTTATCGCCGAGTATTTTGGCTTCAATGCCGACATCGTAGTTATTGGCTACTTCCCAGGTAATGGCACTATTGGGAGAACGCAGCTGATAGATACCTTTATTCAGGTCGCCACCAAACATTACACCGCCGCCGCTAAAGCCGTAGGTGCTGAGGTATTGGAAAGGATCAATCTGGTCGTTACCCATCTGGCCCCAGGAAGCACGGAGCTTAAAGTAATCCAATGTACGGATGCTTTTCTTCCAGAAGCCTTCATTTGATAATACCCAACCGGCGGATGCACCAGGGAACAAGCCCATACGTCTGCCTTCAGGGAAGTTCTGAGAGCCATCGTAGCGCATGTTGTAGTCGAACAGGTAGGTTTCTTTATAGTTATAGGAAATACGTCCGAAGTAATTGCGGCGGGCGTATTCAAATCCGCTACCGCTGTTACTCTTCTCTTTATCAGCGCCCAGGCTCAGCTGATCCAGCTTGTCACTGATAAAATATTTACGATTTGCTGAAAAGTTGTCATTCCTTAGCGTAGCCTGTTCAAAAGCGATAAAGCTGCTCAAATTATGTTTGCCGAAAGAACGTACATAATTCACTTTGAAGTTCACGGTCGTTTGTCGTAAGGTACCATATTGCTCTGTCAGTTCCGGCGCACTTACTCCTCTGGAAGCCGCATTCAGCTTATGTGTAGGGTCATTCACATCTGCCAGGGTGTATAAGGTCCATGGCTTAATAAACGATTTATAGAAGTCGAAATTCTGGTCATAGGCGAAGCTTCCATCTACAAATAATCCTTCTACCCATGGGATATTTACTACGGCCGACATATTAGTATTGATTACATAGTTCTTGTCGTTCGTGTAACCAATAGCGTTAGTTCCTGTTACTACGGGGTTGTCACCGTATTCAATATCCGGGCCGGGCAATCCATTGGGCCAGATAGCGTTTTCAGTAGGGCGTCCACGCATCAGTGAGCGGAAGATGGAACCGGCGCTGCGCGGCGGGAAGTTCCTGTTTTCCAGGCGGCCAGCCAGATCGAAGCGCAGGCGGATGTAATCATTCACTACCGCATCGAGGTTGGCTCGCACATTTTGTTGCTTGTAGTTGGTAGCACTGTGTTTATAGATACCATCCTGGAATAGGGAGCCCAGGGAAACGAAGTACGACATTCTATCGGTACCTCCACTGAGTGATAAATCATGTCTGTTCTGCAGTGAATATTTCTTGATAGCAGCATCGTACCAGTTGGTATTAGGATAGAGCCAGGGATCAGATCCATCGCCGAATTTCTTGATTTGTTCATCTGAATATTTGGGCGCATCGCCGCCATACTTAAGGATTTCGTTCACCACCTTTGCATAAGTAGGTGCGTCGGCCATTTTAGGCAGCCTGGTAGGTGTTACAAATGATTGGTTAAATCCATAACTCAGTGTAGGTTTACCACCTTTACCTCTTTTGGTGGTGACGAGGATAACACCGTTGGCTGCGCGGGAGCCGTAAATGGCTGCAGCCGCATCTTTCAGAATAGATACGCTTTCGATGTCGTTAGGGTTCATTCGCTCAAAACCATCTCTGGGAAAACCATCGATGACTACCAGCGGATTACTGTTACCCAGCGTGCTTCTACCGCGAATAAAAATACGCGAGCCATCATAACCCGGCTCACCACTGTTATTCACTGCAATAACGCCTGGAATACGCCCTACCAGTGAGTTAGAGATATTCACATTGGGCGACTGCTGTAACTCCGCCCCTTTTACAGAAGATACAGCGCCGGTTTTGGTGACTTTCTTTTGTGTACCGTAACCTACGACCACGTATTCATCCAGGGTTTTCTGATTTTCTTTCAACACCAGATTGATGCTGGCTTTTCCTTCTACTTTAACTTCCTGTGCATCAAAACCGATGTACTGAAATACGAGGATCGCATCTTTTTTTACATCGTTTAATACATAGTTTCCTTTTTCATCTGTGGTGGCGCCTTTTTTCGTGTCTTTCACCAACACGGTAACGCCGGGCAACGGGTTGCCATTGATGTCTTTCACCTTACCTTTTACAGTGAGGTTACCTTGCTGCCATACGCTGGGCATGGGCATACGTGCGTTAACGGCACGGGTAGTAGTTGCTAACAGGCATAGCAATAGCATAGCCTTAGCATAACGTGGATTCATGCTACAAGTGATTTAGAGGATGATGAAAATGCCGGTTATTACTTAGTTCTTATACAACTAAATGGTAAAGCATACATGTGTGGTTTTGTTAGTCAAATTTTGGTTTACTATCATGGTTTTTCTTGCCCCTGGAGGCAATTGCGCGCTACAATAAAATGTTGTTGTTGTTTATTTAATGTTCAAATTCTGGTTTGCTGCGATGGTTTTTCCTGTCCCAGAGGGCAATCGCGTAACAAGTTTTTTTTGATTTAAGTGATATTCAAATTTTGGTTTATCCGGGTTTTACTACTGCTACAAGGATGCCCGCGTCACAAGTGAAAAATATTACGTGGATTTTTATTTCTACAAATAGGTAATCATCAGTACGTAAGTTATTGCTAAATGCTTTAATTATTTTCTAAAAATAAATGTACTTTTTACAATTGTTCTAAATTTTCGAGTCCGGAACGCCATCGCATTCATTTTCATGATCCGGCCGTGAGAAAGTAACTTTTTTGTCCGCCATCCGTTTAGGGTATACGTATGAAAAAGAAGGCTTTATCGTTACCCGTCTCTGATAAATCCCTCCTTTTACTGTAAGTAATATTTTTTATTGCCATTTATCGGTGAACAATCGCTGTAGTAAAGGCTGTAGCACTAAAACAAAGAAAACGAAGCGGGAAAAGATTCCTATTTATCAACTTTTCAAATATTAAAACTTCTATGTTTAAGAAAAAGTTATGCTTGTTTATTCTTCCTGTAAGCATATTCATGGCCTGTAACAAGAGCAGCACTAATTTTAATTTTCCGGACCCTAATGCTAACAATGGTATACAATCTCCTATCCCGGACAAGAAAGTAAGCAGCGCTATCCAGGGTATCATACTGGATGAAACCAATAAGCCAGTAACCGGCGCCACCGTAAAATGCGGGGAGCTTACAGCTACCACCGATGCCAACGGCAGCTTCCAGTTTGCCAAAGTGAATGCCAACGAAGTAGCTGCGGTGGTTACTGCACAAAAAACAGGTTATTTCACCGGTGTTCGTACTTTTCGTATAGCCACACCCGATAAATTACAGTTTGTTCGCATACAATTATTGCCTAAAAAATCAGTGGGTGTATTTGATGCTGCTGCCGGTGGCACTATCACCGTTTCCAATACCCAGTTCACCTTTGTAGCCCAACAAGTGCTGGGAGCCGATAATAAGCCTTATTCCGGCAAAGTATCGCTGTTTTATGCCCCTGTTAATCCGGAGCGCGCTGATTACGCAGACATCATGCCCGGCGACCTGCGTGCCATCACTAAAAGCAATACACTCACGGCCATTCAGTCGTTCGGAATGATGGCGCTGGAACTTCAGAGCGAAAGCGGCGAAAAGCTGCATCTGGATACCAGCAAATCTGTTGCCTTTAAAATGTCGATTCCTGCCACCCTTAAAAGTATAGCACCAGATGCGGTTCCTCTCTGGCATTTCGAAGACAGCTCGCGCGTATGGCGCGAAGATGGCAGCGCTACCAAATCAGGCGATAACTATACCGGCACCTTAAAATACTTTACTACCTGGACACCGGCGCTGTCATTCAACACCGTGAACTTCCGTATAAGCGTGCAGGATGCCAATGGTACCCCATTGCGGAATGTATCCCTGGGTTTCAAAGGCGGTATTGGACATCACTCTTTTGGATCGACGAATGAAGAGGGCGTATTTGCCGGTCATATTTCAAAAAATGAAACCCTTACCCTGATGGTATCCAACGGATGTAACACCATTATTGAATCTCGTATTATCGGTCCCTTCCAGGATAGTACCAATCTGGGTGTATTGAGATTAAATCCGCTGACCGACCGCTATTTGCACTTCAGTGGTTTAGTCACCAACTGCAGCAAAGTGGCCGTTAAAAACGGTGCTGTATTTATTACCGTAGATGGCGTGGAATATCGCAGCCCATTAACTGACGGCAAGTACGCGATCGGCATTATCCGTTGCAATACCGACAACACCACCGCTTATTTCAAAGCAATAGATACCGATACCAATAAATCAGTATCCAGCGATATGGTGGTAACGCCTAAAGACTATATCAAAGATTTGTTGGCCTGCGATTTAACTTCCGCCCAATAATTAAGCATAACTAATTAGAAGCCATTAGCTTGATCGGCTAATGGCTTTTTTTGCATAAATTTATACTTAACAACGTTATAGAGATATCACAAAGCATATAGTGTTATGAAAAACCGTTACTTTCTCATCGCTATCCTTGCATCCATGTCCCTGCTATTTTCCTGTAGTAAGGAAATGAGCAGGGAAGATAATAATACCCCGCCAGCCAGCAACTGCGACTACGCCCCATATACTAAAGGCTCCTCCTTTTCCTACATGAATGTAAATAGTGCGAAAGACACCATCCGGTATACGTTTACGGTTTCAGGCGATACAACGATTAATGGCAATGTGTATAAAATTGTGGGCAACGACAGCGTTTTCACCTGCTCCAACTGTAAAGACGGTATTTATACCCAGGTAGCCAGCATCCTTACTTTTCAGGGATATAGCGCGGATGACCTGCGGCTCACTTATTTGAAAGATAATGCCCCTGCCGGTACTACCTGGAAAGATACCATCACCGTGAGTAACGGCGGCGCCACCAGTTCCGGCATCCTGGAATATACCATTACCCAGAAAGGGATTACTAAAAATGTAAACGGGAAAGATTTTGCGGAAGTGATCGCCGTAAGAATGGACGCCTACGCCATCATACTTAACAACCCTGTTTCTGTAGGCACCATCTCCACCAGCTATTACGGCCGGGGCGTGGGCCTGATAGAAGCAGACCAGTTGACTGATACCACTACTATTCTTGGATATACATTACTGCCTTAATATTCCTTCCACACCATAGTGAGTAACCGTTCTACTGCTCTTCTCACACTGGTGGCAGATTCGTGGTGATTGTTCACCAGTACACTAAATACCAGCTGCTTATTTTTCTTTGTTACCAGGTAGCCACTAAGCGTAACCACTCCGTTTATAGTGCCGGTTTTTGCATGTACAAATTGTTGCTGGTAGTAGTTCCTCAGTGTTCCTTTTCCACCAGTAGGCAGGATCTCCCATAGCCTTTCCTTCGGGAACTGCTGTTGCATCAATTGTAGCACGGCCACAAAATCAGCCGGGGAAAACAGGTTGTACCGCGAAAGCCCGGAGCCATCTTTCCATTGCGGCGAATCTGGTAGTCCTTTTAGGTCGTTCGCTAACAGGTAGTCGATCATTTTTTCACTGCTGATGGTATCCCATAGCAGCGACGAAGCCATCATCAGGGTTTGTTCCGCATAGAAGTTATCGCTGCGGTGCATCATGGGAACAAACAGGGAATCCACAGGTATGCTGCGGAGGATATTAAATTTTACTTTCGGCGGTGTAACAGCCAGCCCGACACGCTTATGCAATGTATCTTCCAGCCGCTGCCGCAAATCAGTTACAGACCCGGTAATAAAGGGCACCTCTGCATTGATGATTTCCTTGCTGCGGGGGTTATATTTCAGGAAGAAGAAATTATGGCGTTCGTCCCTGGTAGGGATAGCTTCACTGAGGGTGTCATCTACTGTAATATCCAGATCAAAGGTAGCAGGTACAATGCTGTTGCTATCGCCACGGTGGCGGATACGTGCCACGTTACCGTACATCGGCCATTCGTTAAGCTCTGGTTGGTAATCATCTGCATAATCATTCCAGGCCCAGCCTGAACCATAGCGCTGGTTCATATCTACGCCGKGTACCAGGTAAATCTTTTTATTGGTTTGCAATAGCAGCTGTAACAATGGCTGGTAGGCGAATTCCGGGTGCAGGAAAGACGGATCGCCCATCCCTTTTACAAACAACGCGGTATCATTTTCATAGTAGCGGGCAGCAGGTAGTGAGTCGCCCAGCAGCTTCAACCCTGTGTAGAGGGAGAAGATTTTCATGTTGGAAGCGGGCGTAAAAAACTTATGGTCCTGGTATTGGTACCAGTATTTTCCGGTAGCTGGTTCATAGATACAAATCCCTACATGGGCCTGCTCCATGGGGGTGCGATGTAACAATTCCGATTCTGCCCATTTCTTAATGGCCGCTACCTGTGCAGTAGCCGTGGTCAATAAAAACAGGGATGTTATCAGCAGGAACGTTCTTTTCATAGCAGGAAATTACGAATTGTACCTTACGAAATCAGGGATTTGTGAAAAGATCTGATGACAAATCCTTCCGCAAATCCCTGATCCGAAATGTTACTTGTTTACTTTTTCTCAGGTAAAATATTTGGTAATACCTGGTTTCGCATAAGCATAATTACCAGATGCGTCCGGCATTACTGGCGGTTGCGCATCAAATGAATATGTTTTAGGATGCAGATCCAGACCGGAGTTCAGCGCTACATTCCAATCGATGTTCTGACCGGAGTAGGTGGCCAGTCGGCCTATGATAGCACTCAGTGTTGCCTGGGCGCCTCTTTCTGCATCGGCAAATTTGTATTCTCCTTTTGCGATGGCGGCAAATAGTTCATCGTGCTCTGTTTGATAAGGATTGTTTTCCTTTTTCTTATCAAACTGGTACAATACTTTTCCTTTGTGATCCACAATCTGTGCTTTATCACAGAGGATACGGCCTTTTGTACCTACAATTTCCTCATCTACTTTGCTGGGCGCATCTTTCCAGTGGCGGCACTGGCTGTTCATGACTACACCGTTAGCATAGCGGTATTCTACATAGTGGTGATCATAAATTTCACCGTATTCTTTACCGGTACGTACAGCGCGACCGCCCATACCACCTGCTGATACTGGTGTTTCGCCCATGAACCAGTTACCCACATCAATGTTGTGAATATGTTGTTCTACGATATGATCTCCACACAACCAGTTGAAGTAGTACCAGTTGCGCATCTGGTATTCCATTTCGGTATACTCTGGTTTACGTGGTTTTACCCACAGGGCGCCCTGATTCCACCACACCTGTGCAGACAGCATATCGCCGATGATACCATCTTTATAGCGTTTGTACAGTTCGCGGTAAGAATTTTGGTAGCGGCGTTGCAGTCCTACTACTACGTTCAGTTTTTTAGTTTTAGCCACAGCTGCAGCTTCCAGCACTTTTTTAATACCGGCTGGATCAGTTGCTACCGGCTTTTCCATAAACACGTGTTTACCCTGGCGAATGGCTTCTTCAAAATGAAAAGGCCTGAAACCCGGAGGGGTAGCCAGTATTACCACATCAGCCAATGCGATGGCTTGTTTATATGCGTCGAAACCAATGAATTTATTGCTTTCCGGAACATTTACGCGGTTGGCTTTATCGCCTAGCGCTTCTTTGATATTGGCGTAGCTGTCGGCCAGTCTATCGGGGAATGCATCTGCCATGGCCACCAGTTGCACGTTTTCTTTGGTGCTCAGGGCCTGTGTAGCAGCGCCGGTACCACGGCCACCACAACCAATCAGTGCAATTTTAATGACATCATTAGATCCGGAGAAAAAGTTAGCTTTAGATAAGATAGGCATCGCCAGCAATCCACCCGCAAGCAAAGAAGTTTGCTTTACGAATTCGCGGCGGCCCTCACCGTGGAATTTCTTTTCGTTGTCCATGAATAGATTTTTTAGATTTTAGGATGTTGAGTTTTTCTAGCGTGCACCTTTATATTTCGCGATCATGTCTTCAAAAAACTGTTCCGCTTCTGCGGCTGTTGGTTGTTTCACCGGACGCACTATTCTAAATCCAACAAAAGGGGCGTCGGCGTTCCACCAGGAGCTTTTAGGTATCTGTGGATCGCGGCGATTCCAAATTGGATCTGATTTCAGGCGGGCGGCGCTGCGCAGCAGCGGGGCTTCATCCTGGAAGCTACCACCTTTCAGCAGTCGCGGGGTTTTGGCAGTGGGTACAGTCCAGGGGTTTTGCGCCTGCGCGGTAGCCACGCCATTTTCTTCGTATTGATCCATGGTCCATTCTTCTACGTTGCCGAGCATGTCATATAATCCCCATGCGTTGGGTTTCAACTGCGCTACCTTATGGTATTTCTGTTCGCTGTTGTTTTTGTACCAGGCGTAGTCTTTCAATTGGCCAGCATCTGCACCGAAAGGATAAGCGGTGGCAGAACCGGCTCTACAGGCATATTCCCATTCTGCCGCAGTAGGCAGTCGATAGAATACACCGGTTTTGATGTACAGCCATTTGCAATACATCAGGGCCGCGTACTGGCTCATGCTGTTGGCAGGAAAACCGCCAGCTTTGCCCATTCCCAAAGTAAGATCAATATATGGTGGGCTGGGACGGGTCATACCATCCGGTACGGGCGTTTTATCTTTTTCCGCATCGGAATAAATGTCGTATTCATCGAAAGTCACTTCTGTAGCTCCTATCCAAAAATCAGATACCTGTACCTCTTTAGCAGGGCCTTCATCATTCTTCCTGCCTTTTTCATTATCCGGACTACCCAGTTTAAAATTTCCGCCCTTGATGGCCACCATCTTGAAACTGACATCTGTGCCGGGAATTTGCTGGCTATAAGTTTCGAACGCCTGGCTTGATTGCGCTACTACTACCTGGCTGAGTAGACCACTCAGCAGTAAGGCCACATACGGTTTAGTCATCTAACGTGATTGAAAAAATATAAAGTGGGTGAATTTAAAAAAAAGCAATTTGGAAAGCAATATTTTTTGATGAATGTGAATAATGGCTGATGAATTGAAAATTTTTCATGAATATTAGCTTTTCCTTGCAAAACCTATTAAATTTAGCTCCTATCATTACCTATAATCAATTCTAACGTTATGGAAAGAAGAAAATTCCTGCAAAATGGCACCCTGGCCGGCATTTCAGCATTGGCACTGGGAAGCATTGGCAATAGCGCACAAGCCGCAGCAGGCAGTAACAGTAACGATGTGAAAGGAAAACCTTTTAACCTGAACTATGGTCCGCACGATGGCATGTTTAAAAATAATGCCGGCGAAAATTTCCTCGACCAGATAAAATACGCGTACGACCAGGGCTTCCGCTCTATCGAAGACAATGGTATGTTAGGACGCCCATCTGCCGAGCAATCCAAAATAGGAGAACTGCTGAACAAATTAGGTATGCAAATGGGCGTGTTTGTGGTAGACACCGGCAACAACTGGAAAACTTCACTGACTACCGGTAAGCAGGAATTTAAAGATGCGTTTATTAAAACCTGTAAAGACAGCGTAGAAACCGCTAAACGCTGTAATGCCAAATGGGCCACTGTTGTTCCGGGATTCTTTGACCGTAACCTTCCTATGGGTATCCAAACCGCGCATGTAGTAGACGCCCTGCGCGCCGGTGCAGAAATATTTGAGCCTCATGGTTTAGTGATGGTACTGGAACCACTGAGCGATACACCCGAATTGTTTCTCCGCACTGCAGAACAGAGCTTTGAAATTTGTAAAGCGGTGAAAAGTCCTTCCTGCAAAATTTTATACGACATCTATCACATGCAACGCAATGTGGGTAACCTGATTCCGGTATTGGATATGTGCTGGGATGAAATTGCCTACATACAGATTGGCGACAATCCAGGCCGTCAGGAACCAGGCACCGGTGAAATCAACTATAAAAATATTTTTAAGCATCTTCATAAAAAAGGATACAAAGGAGTACTCGGTATGGAACACGGCATCTCCGGAAAAGGTAAAGAAGGAGAAGCAGCCCTGATTAAAGCTTATAGAGACGCAGATAGTTTTCTGTAAATAATACAACCATAGCGGGGTGCAGAAAGGTAGCAGTCGGCTGCGCTTTCCGCACCCCGTTATTCGTGCCCCCGCTTTTCGTAATTCTTTTTTCGTTATCTTAACTAGTAAAACAATCTGCTATGGGTTTTCTGCTCCGCATACTAGTTAGTGCCTTAGCTGCCATGTTAACCGCTTACCTCTTAAAGCCTGCTGTAAAAGTTGATGACTTTATTACCGCCCTGATCCTGGCTTTGGTATTAGCCCTGTTAAATGCATTGGTAAAGCCATTGCTGGTAGTACTTACCTTCCCGGTTACCATCGTTACACTGGGTTTATTCCTTTTTGTTATCAATGCATTGATTATTCTGCTGGCGGCAAAGCTGGTACCAGGCTTCAAAGTAGATGGCTTCTGGTGGGCATTGCTGTTCAGTATTATCATGACCATCATCAATAGTGTGATGCTCAGTATTGCAGGCAATAACAACGATTAGTTTTACCTCACTGCCTGTTAAAAAACCAATCCATGTACTTTGACCGGTCGGACCTGAGCGATGCCCAATTACAATCCTTCTATAAAGCCCTGCTTTATCCGCGGCTGATAGAGGAAAAGATGCTGTTGCTATTGCGACAGGGAAGAATCAGTAAATGGTTTTCGGGCATAGGCCAGGAAGCTATTGCCGTAGGCGCAACCCTGGCGCTGGATGCAGACGAATGGATCATGCCACTGCATCGCAACCTTGGCGTATTTACCACCCGTGATATGCCACTGGACAAGCTATTGCTGCAGTGGCAGGGTAGCGAACATGGCTACAGCAAAGGGCGGGAACGCTCTTTTCATTTTGGCAGTCCCACACATCACATTTGCGGCATGATTTCGCACCTGGGGCCACAGCTGTCTATTGCCGATGGAATTGCCCTCGCACATCAACTGAAAAAAGAAAAGAAAGTATCCCTCGCTTTTACCGGCGAAGGAGGCACCAGTGAAGGCGAATTCCACGAAGCCCTCAATGTGGCTGCCGTATGGGGTCTTCCGGTTATCTTTCTCATTGAAAACAATGGCTACGGGCTGAGTACGCCCGTTGCAGAACAATATCATTGCGCCAGCCTGGTGGATAAAGCCATCGGGTATGGCATGGAAGGCGTACAAATTGATGGTAACAACCTGCTGGAAGTGTACCAAACGGTGCGTACCGCGCGGGCTTATGCTATTCAAGAGCAAAAGCCCGTGCTGATAGAAGCCATGACCTTCCGCATGCGGGGCCATGAAGAAGCCAGTGGCGTGAAATACGTGCCACCGGCCCTTTTTGAGGAATGGGGAAAGAAAGATCCTATTCTGCAATATGAAACCTGGCTACAAGAAGCCAATATCTATACTGCTGCAGACATTACCGCCATTCGCGAGGAACTGAAACACGACATTGAAGCGGCAGTAGCCCGTGGACTGGTAGACACGCCCATTATTGCCAATACCTCAACAGAAGTCAACGACCTGTATGCCCCCGCTCCCGCCGTGGTGGCCGCTGCGGGGCTATCTTCCGAAAAACGTTTTATCAACGCTATCTCCGATGGCTTAAAACAAGCCATGGAAAAGCATCCTGAGCTTATCCTCCTGGGACAGGATATTGCTGAATATGGGGGCGCCTTTAAAATCACAGAAGGTTTAGTAGAGATTTTTGGGAAAGACAGGGTACGCAACACGCCCTTATGTGAAAGCGCTATTGTGGGCGCGGCCCTGGGATTGTCTATTGGCGGCTTCAAAAGCGTGATGGAGATGCAGTTTGCCGATTTTGTGACGTGCGGTTTTAACCAGATTGTGAACAACCTGGCTAAAATACATTACCGCTGGGGACAACCCGCCGATGTAGTGATTCGCATGCCCACCGGCGCCGGCGTTGGGGCCGGCCCCTTCCACTCTCAGAGTAACGAAGCCTGGTTTACACATGTTCCCGGCCTGAAAGTAGTATATCCTGCCACCCCGGCTGATGCTAAAGGCCTACTGACCGCGGCTATTGCCGACCCGAACCCGGTTATGTTTTTTGAGCACAAAGCCCTTTACCGGAGCGTCACCGGCAGTGTACCAGAAGATTACTACACAATTGAAATAGGAAAGGCCGCACTCATACAGTCCGGAGAAGACATCAGCATTATCACCTATGGCAGTGGTGTTCACTGGGCTATGGAGTATGCCATTCAGCATCCGGAGATCTCTATTGGTATACTGGACCTGCGTACCCTGGTGCCTCTGGATTACACCGCTATCCGGGAAATAGTAGCGGCCACCGGCAAAGTGCTAGTACTCCACGAAGACACGCTCACCGGCGGCTTTGGCGCCGAAATAGCGGCCTGGATTGCCGAACACTGCTTTTCCCTGCTAGATGCCCCGGTAATGCGATGCGCCAGCCTGGATACCCCCATTCCGTTTGCAGGGGCGCTGGAAAAAAATTTTCTCGCCAAATCAAGGCTGGATGAGTGTATTGGACAATTAACCACATGGTAATAGTACCTTTGATTGGGAATTTGGGCCGAAAGTTTTAATTTGCATCCGGAATTAATTAAATCATTATACTATGTTGACGAATCTTTTAACAGTAGTACACACCACTAACTTTTATAAAGTTGGCGATAGTATTGGTCACTTTTTGGCGCCTGTAGCCATTATTGTTTTTGCTGCAATGTTTATTTACGCCTGGGTGAAGTACGCAAAAATCTAACAACATCCGCTTTTTCACATCGCACTATACAACAAAAGGCTTCCTGTAATGGGAAGCCTTTTGTATGTCTGCTATCGGAACTTTTTTATCCCTTAGCCAATACTTTCTCTATCAAAGTCTTCAGCGCCGGCTCAGACGGACGAGGTGCATCAATAGTTACAATGTTGCCCTGCTGGTCAAATACCATGAACCGGGGAATCCCTTTGATATCATAGTTTTTGGTGATATCACTCCAGCCGCTCATGAAAATCTGTGTCCCTTTCATTTCCTGCTTATTCACAAAATCAACCCATTTTTGTTTGTCTTTGGCTTCATCTACGGAGCAGCCCAGGAATACTACATTTTTTCCTTCCATTTCTTCCTCCAGCTTGCTCAGATGAGGCATTTCTGCTTTGCAGGGACCACACCAGGTAGCCCAAACATCTACTACTACTACCTTTCCTTTCAAATCTTTCAAGGCAACCTTTTTACCACTTACGTCTTCCCCAGAGAAGTCGATCGCTGGCTCACCAGCAGCAAAGTGGCGGAGGCTTTTTTCATAAGCCTTATAACGCTCTTTCTGCAGATCTGTAACCAGGTATTGCTGCACCGGCGCAATTGCCTCTGTAAGCGCTTCAAAAGTATTGTACGCGCTCAGAAATTGGGTGATAGCAACTGCCTTCACACTGTCGTTGCCAAATAAGGCAGCGGTATTCCGTAAGCGGTCAGTTGCTTTAGCCTTTTCCTTTAGCTCAACTGTGATCAACTGAAAGGTGGCGTAAAGATTAATAATAGCCGCTCCATCGCCATCCAGGAGTAAGCGGGCATCATTGTACTTTTGATCCTGTATCACCTGTTTGTAATACGCGGGGCGCTGCGCTATGGTTGGATGAACAGTGTGCGGTGTKAGCAAAAACAGCATAGCTGCATACTCTACATCATTGTCCATGGTGTATTTCAGCAGGTCGTTGAATTTCTTGTTGGGCGTATTTACTGCTTTTTTCAAAGCAGCAACTTTAGGCGTAAAAGCTTCCAACTTCGGGAAATACGACATATAAGTGGAGGTATCCATCCCCGCTCCTTGTGTTATAATGGGTTTCAGCTGCTGCTCCCATTGCTGCAGGGCTTTGTTTTCAGCAGATCCAGCCTGTACGGTGTAGTCGCTGCCATTTAAAGTAAGCTGCAGTTGATCGCCGGATTTCAGGTATACCCGGGCATCCCGTCCCCTCGTACCTGTAGACAAGTAATAGAATCCTTCTTTAGGTGCAGGTAATGCAAAGGCGAAGTTGTGGCTTTCATTCACCACTGCGGTGGCAACTTCTTCTTTACGTCCTTCAGCTACAGCGTAGAGGGTTACTTTCTTTACTTTTTCATTAACGGCTTTGCCCTGAATAACGGCAAGGGAAGATCCGGGTACAGGTCCGGCGTACGCACCGGTAAAAGCCATAGCGGCCATCACCGGCATTAGTCGATGTAACTTCATTACTGGTTTCTTTTAATGGTTGGTGGTTTATGATATATGCTTTCAAATATAGGGAAGCTTCCTTGATCAGCGACTGCATTTTATACTAGCGGACAGAAACTTATTCTTCCGGGCGTATATGCAGGTTATAATACTGTTCCGTATATCGGAGATTTTCGGCATCAAAGCACACAAATATCACTTCTTCCATTTCAGGATGGGCTTCCAGGTATTTCACCACGGTATTCATCGCAATAAAGGCGGCGAGGTCTTTAGGGAAATGATAAATTCCTGTGCTGATATTGGGAAAGGCCACCGACTTCAGATGATGGCGTGACGCCAGCTCCAGCGAGTGCTGGTAGCAATTGGCCAGTAACGTTTCTTCCTGATGGATACCATTATTCCATACGGGGCCAACAGTGTGAATAACGTGTTGGGCCTGTAAATGACCAGCGGTGGTAATCACCGCTTCACCGGTTTTACAACCTCCCTGCCGGGCCACAATAGCCCTGCAATCAGCCAGTATAGCCGGTCCGCCGGCCCTGTGAATTGCGCCATCTACTCCACCGCCACCTAACAAAGAAGAATTAGCTGCATTAACAATAGCGTCTGCCTTTACTTTGGTGATATCGCCCTGTATTATTTTGATTTTTCGATATGCCATCAGTTATACAGTTCTTACGTATACAAGTTTCCCGGTTTTCTTTCCACTTTCCCGGATATCTATTTCGAAATTCGGGAAGCTTTTCAGCAGCTGTAACAGCTTATTGAAGCCATAGTTACGGGAATCAAAGTCAGGTTGCTTCTTCAGTAACAGATTTCCCAATTCGCCCAGGTACGCCCATCCATCTTCATCAGCGATATCGTTTACACTGGTGGATAACAGGGATATCAATTGCTTGTCGGCCTTGCTGATGCTATTATTCCGTTTGCCTTTGGAAGATTTTGCTTTGCCACCAGTATCGGCATCTCCATCCATATCTGTATCCGCATCCGCTTTTTTCCTCACCTGCAATATTTCCAGGTAAATGAATTTATCACACGCCGCCCGGAATGCGCTGGGTGTTTTCTTCTCACCCATGCCATACACCCGCATCCCTGCTTCGCGAAGACGAGTAGCTAAACGGGTAAAATCACTATCACTGGATACCAGGCAAAAGCCATCTACGCGACCGGTGTATAAAATATCCATGGCGTCTATGATCATGGCCGAATCGGTGGCGTTTTTTCCGGAAGTATAACTGTACTGCTGAATGGGAGTAATCGCATAGTCGAGTAACACGCCCTTCCAGCCCACTACTGTGGGTTTGGTCCAGTCGCCATAAATTCTTTTAAAGGTAGGGTTGCCATATTTGGCTACTTCTTCAAGCATACCCTTGATATTATGATACGGTATATTGTCTGCGTCTATCAGTACCGCCAGGCGGAGGTCACTTGTTGTATTATCCATTGTTTTGAATTTTTGGGATGAAGGGTCAACACATAACAAATGTAACCAATTACTGAAAACTAAAAACGTGTTAGTGACAGCCTGTTTTACTGTAACTAACACGTTTTTTATATTGCTGAAAAACTATTTGAGATAAGAACGGATCATCCAGGCCAGCTTGAGGTGCTTTTGCAGCATTTGCGTAGCAAAATCCGCGGCTCCCTTGTCTTTGTACTTGGTATCAAATTCGTCGATCAGTCTGCGCAGGTTACGGATAATGGTTTCATGATCATCCAGTAATTCCTGCAGTTGTGTTTTCTGATTGTTGGAATATTCAGACTCCAACAGGTTAGTGAGTTTCAATACATCTGCATAGCGCCCTTGAGCATAATGTCCGATGGAACGGATGTATTCTGCTACTTCATCTCCGTATTCTTCCAGTTCTTCATATTGCTCTTCGAAGAACTTGTGCATTTCCATGAAATTGCTGCCTTCGATATTCCAGTGGGAGTTTCTTGTTTTAGCATAGATCAACAATTCATCTGCCAGTACTTTATTTAATTCTAATGCTATTTGCTTCGTGTGTTCTGCTGATACCCCAATATTGATTTTCATATCACAGTGTTTTTTTGGTTACTATAAATTTACAAAATCCGCTAACAGATAGTTATGATTGTTGTCATGATTTAACAACTGGTTAATATAAACAGGTACGCCCCTGTTTTTGTTCATGCTGTTGCGGCGTCAATTACTTTGCTAAAATTGTACCATAGTTCCTAATTTTGCGTACATGTATCAGTCGACAGGGAGAATTTATACGCTTCATTTCATACTTCTTTGCCTCAGCAATGCCCTCTTTTCCGCCAGCTTCAACATGATGATTCCAGAGCTGCCGGCTTATTTAACCCGGATGGGCGGCGAAGATTATAAAGGATATATCATTGGTTTGTTTACATTAATGGCAGGGCTTTCACGTCCATTCAGCGGTAAGCTGACGGATACCATTGGGCGTGTGCCGGTAATGATTTTCGGATCACTTATCTGTGTAATTTGTAGCCTGTTATACCCAATGATCAGCACTGTAGGCGCGTTCCTGTTATTGCGTTTCTTTCATGGATTTTCAACGGGTTTTAAACCAACGGGAACATCGGCCTATGTATCTGATATGGTACCTGTGAACCGACGCGGAGAAGCCATGGGCATGGTTGGTTTGTTCAGTACCATTGGTATGGCCATGGGACCGGCTATCGGGGGCTTTGTAGCGGTACGATGGAATATTAACATTATGTTCCAGTTGTCGGCTGTGTTTGCGTTATTGTCAGTAGTGATACTGATTGGCATGAAAGAAACACTGACAAATAAGCAGCCTTTCCGATTTTCGCTACTGAAAATTTCCAAGGATGAAATTTTTGAGCCGCTGGTATGGTCGCCAGTAATTGTTTGTTTTCTTACCTATTTCAGTTACGGTGTCGTACTTACTATTATCCCCGACTTCTGCGCCTTCCTGGGCATTTCCAATAAAGGTGTATTCTATACTTTCTTTACGGCCAGTTCTATTGGTATCCGGCTGTTAGCAGGCAAGGTGTCTGACCAATATGGGCGGGTACCTATATTGAAAGCTTCTTCCATCCTGATGGCAGGTTCCATGCTAATGATGGGACTTGCGGACAGCAGTACTTTGTTGATGGCATCAGCGGTGGTATATGGTATTTCCGTAGGGCTTAACTCTCCGGCGGTTACCGCATGGACGGTTGATCTCGGTCAGCCGCAGCACCGTGGACGCGCATTGGCGAGCATGTATATTGCGATGGAAGCGGGTATTGGATTAGGAGCTTATTTCTCGGCGTTTATTTACAACAACAAGTCGACTAACTTCCCCATCACGTTTTATGTGATGGCTGGTATTACGTTGCTGGCTACTTTATATCTCAGCTTTATTTATCGGCCCCGGAAAGCGGAGCAGTCGGTGATGTAGCCTGTGTGTAAGCTATCCTGCAAAAACTGTAGGTCTATTATCAAAACCGTAGCCTATTATCAAAACGCCCTCCATGCTTTTCGGCAATGCCTTATTGCGATGCTTTATTGCAATGGAGGGCGATATCATTTTAGGATTCGAATATCCTGTTTTCTTCAGACGTGGGTGGCTCTGGTATTGCTTCTTCGCCGGATGGTAAGTCGGCGGGGATTACCGTGATGGCCTCTTCTTCTGATGGCAGCGAATCCGCGGTCATTTCTTTGGGCAGTATTTTCTTGTTATCCAGCCCCAGTTTACGCATTTTTTCTGCACGCCCTACCAGGTTGCCGTTGCCGGTGATGAGCTTATTCATAGCGCCATCATACACGTTCTGGCTACGTTTCAGGTGCTCCCCAATCAGGCCCATATCTTCTGCGAAGCCTACAAACTTATCATAGAGGGCACTACCCTGCCGTACAATTTCTTCCGCATTTTTATTCTGCTTATCCAATCGCCACATGTTATCAATTACCCGCAGCGTAGCCAGTAATGATGGCACACTTACCAATATGATTCTTTTACGGAAAGCAAAGTCGTACAAATCTTCATCCTGCTGCATGATGGCCAGCGCATAAGCCGGCTCAATGGGGATAAACAGCATTACAAAGTCGGTGGTGTTTTTATAGAGTGTATGATATGCTTTGGCGCTTAATTCGCTGATATGGTTTTTAACCGACTGCAGGTGCATTTTCAGTGCATACTTTTTATCGTCTTCCGTGGTAGCGCTGCAATATTGTTCATACGCTTTCAGGGATACTTTGGAGTCGATAACCAGTTGCCGGTTTTCAGGCAATTGCAGTACCATATCCGGTTTTCTCAGCTGCCCGGTTTCATCTCTTTGTGCGTCCTGTGTAAAGTAATGCACACCCTTTTCCAGGCCTGATGCTTCCAACACCCGCTCCAGTATCATTTCTCCCCAATTCCCCTGTTTCTTGGTATCTGCTTTCAGCGCATTGGTCAGGTTGTTGGCTTCTTTAGAAAGGGTTTGATTAAGTAGCAGTAACCGCTGCAATTCATTTTTCAGCTCTGTACGCTGGGCCGTTTCCGCCAGCAACGATTGTTGCACGCTACTACGGAAGTTATCTATCTTCTCAGATAACGGCTTCAGTACATCATCCATCTTCACCTTATTCTGTTCCATAAAGGTGCCGGATATCCGCTGTAATAGCTGCTGGGCAATATTCTCAAATTGTACTTTAAAGTCCTGCTGTACCTGTTGCAGCCGTTCCTTTTCTCCCAGCAATTGTTGCTGCAGGTATTTATTTTGCTCCATCAACCGGCCTTGCTCTGACATCAGCACAGAAAACTCTTCGTTTATCCGTTCCAGTTGCTGCTGTTTCTCTTTCACCAATGCCGCTTTATCATCCAGCATACTTTGCAGGTAGTCTTGTTTGGCTTCCAGCAGGTGATATTGTTCCTGCTGAGCAGCATAACTGGCCTGCAGACCGGTATAACTGGTTTGCACAGCAGTAAGTTGCGCTGTCTGCGCCGCTTCCTGTGCCTGCAGCGTTTTTTGTTGCTGTTTCACGGTAAACAAAGCATACCCCAGCACCAGCAAACCTATTCCCGAAATAATCAATAGTATCAGCATGATAATCTTCCCCCTTTAACAATAATACTTTTTTTCTACGCATTGAATTTGCGTTGCAGATCCGCATTAAGCTGATTAGACTGCTTTTACTTAAAACAACGCAAAAAAATTCGGGAAGACATAAGCGCACAAATTCACTTATATCTTCCCGAAACTTATAAAAT
Organism: Chitinophaga sp. 05T412; assembly: GCF_056396465.1. Lineage (NCBI taxonomy): Bacteria > Pseudomonadati > Bacteroidota > Chitinophagia > Chitinophagales > Chitinophagaceae > Chitinophaga > Chitinophaga sp. 05T412. The sequence goes on along the minus strand of NZ_JBFTLN010000006.1, from coordinate 355,718 downwards.
CAGGTTAATCCTGATCCGGATAATATCTACTATAACCGCTCGTACAGCTTACGCAGTCTTTCGCGGGTCATGATTTCTTTCCAGTCTTTACCCAGGGCGTTTTCCCAGAGTGGCGCCATACCCAATGATACATTGATCATAGTGTCGAACTGCTCGTCGGTTAAGCCTTTGGTGATACCCTGCGGTATCTCAATGTTATGCTTTTTCACCATTTCCTTGAACTTGGCCACGCCTTCCGGATAAAACTCTTCCAGCTTGTCGAACACAATACAGTTACCGATACCGTGTTTAGTACCCAGCAGGTACGCCAGGCCATAGCTCACCGCATGCGCTACCCCTACCTGAGAATAAGCAATGCTCATTCCACCGGCATAAGATGCCATCATCAGTTTCTCATCTGCATCATCATCCCATTGCTCTTTCTGCAGGAAAATTTCTTCACACAGCTCCTGTGCTTTTTCCCCGTAAGATTGACTGAATGCGTTCAGATAAGTACCCTGCAACGATTCCACGCAGTGGATGAAGCAGTCCATGGCCGTATAAAAGCGCTGGTTAGGCTCCACTGTTTTAGTTAGCGAAGGGTCCAGTACAATTTGATCAAAAGGAGTAAAGTCAGAGTTCATACCCAGTTTACGGGTAGGGCCGGTTAATACGCAGGTACGGCTTACTTCCGCACCGGTACCGGAAATTGTAGGAATACCTACTTTATATACACCCGCTACCTTCACGAGATCCCAACCCTGGTAGTCGGCAGAAGAACCTACGTTCGTCATCATCAAAGCTACTGCCTTGGCCATGTCCATCACGGAACCGCCACCAATACCAATGATACCGGATACAGTGCCAAATTCAGCCTTCAGCTCATCCCGGATTTTATCTACCGTTTTGGTTTTAGGCTCATCCGTTACATCAATCACCACAATCTTGTCCTTCCCCTGTAACGGTATACGGGACAAAAATTCCTGCTTATCCTGGAAATACTCATCCACAAAAAATATCATGGGAGCATCACCTACGCGCTTAGGGGCCAGTATTTCACCCAGCTGATCAAAACATCCGCTGCCGTAAACTACGTAGTCCACCATTTTAAAGTTCCTGAATTTCATATATCCCTGTTAGTTAGATGTTATAAAAGTTTTGCCGCTTTCTCCAGGTCTTCCGGAGTATCAATTTCTACGCCCATGTAAGACGTTACCACCATTTTCATGGGGATACCATTCTCCAGGTAGCGCAAACATTCAATCTTTTCTGCCGCTTCCAACGGGGTTACCGCCATTTGCGTGAAGTCGAGTAACGTTTGTTTGCGGAAAGCATAAATGCCGATATGCTCGTAGTAGATCGACTGCACATTTTTATCCCGTGGATAAGGAATCACAGAGCGGGAGAAAAATAACGCGTTGAAGTTTTTGTCTACCGCTACTTTCACGTAGTTAGGATCTTCAATGGAAACAGGATCTTTCAATACCTGCATCAATGATGCTACCTGTACTTTTTTCCCTTCTTCCCCTTCAAATACCTTCAGCAACTTTTCCAGTGGCTCCTTCTGTGTAAATGGCTCATCTCCCTGAACATTCACTACAATATCCACCTCCATGTCTACAACAGCTTCGGCTATACGATCGGTACCGCATTCATGTTCCTTCTGGCTCATGACAGCCTTTCCGCCATTATTAACAATTTCATTGTAGATCAGTTCACTGTCTGTTACCACCATGACCTCATCAAAAACCCCGGTATTTACAGCGGATTCGTAGGTACGCAGAATCACTGTTTTATCGCCCAGTTTTGCCATCATTTTACCTGGAAAACGGGAGGCGCCATAACGGGCAGGTATCAACGCAACTTTTCTCATGTTGTATAATTTTGATCGCGCAACGAAGCTGAGCAGCAAAGACGTAAAAAATTAAATTACAAATTTCCTGACGTCTTTACTGCCTTATGTGTTCTTACAATGCGCTTTTAACAGCCTTCACCAGCTTTTCAGCTCTTTCCTGAATTTCGGCATCGCTCCAGCCCAGGTTAATAGGTGTGGAAATGTTTCTGCCGATAATGATATCAGAAGCTGGGAATTCTTTTGTTTTATACACTTCCATGGCCTGTTTCAGCTCTTTCGCAAAAGGACTTAATACCGCTCCTTCTTTGAAGTGCTGCCACTGACGGATGTAGTGCCAGTTGTTATTGTAGTAGTGGAATGCCGCCAGGCCAGCCGCCTTCATAGCCGCTGCTGCCTTCTCTGCACTGGCCGTATCCGGCAGGAAGAACGACAGGAAAGTAGCGCTATCGCCAGCTTCATCCGGTAAGCGACGGAAAGTTACGCCAGGCACAGTAGCCAGCGCATCTTTGAATATTTTCTTGGTTTTACGTTGTATCTCCAGGAAGTTGTCGAGCTTGCGGATTTGCGCCAGCCCTACTGCCGCATGCAGTTCCGAAATACGATAGTTGTAACCAATAAACGGATGCAGGTCAGCACCACGATCAACGCCGAGGTGATCATGTCCATGGTCCGTGTATCCGTCACATTTAGTATAAACGTCTTTGTTGTTGGTAATGATGGCACCACCTTCTGCGCAGGTAATGGTTTTTACAAAGTCGAAAGAGAACGTACCGGCGTCACCGATAGATCCCAATGCTTTGCCTTTGTAAGAGGCGCCAAACGACTGGCACGCATCTTCCAGCAGGAGGAGGTTATGTTTTTTGCAGATCGCCTGCAGGGCGTCCAGATCGGCCATAGCACCGCACATATGCACTGGCATTACGGCTTTGGTACGTGGCGTGATAGCCGCTTCCACTGCTTTAGGGTCCAGGGTGAGGGTATCATCCACATCTACCAGTACCGGGATGGCGCCTACAGAAAATACGGATTCAAAGCTGGCAACAAATGTAAAGGTGGGCATGATGATTTCATCGCCGGCACCGAGTCCGAGTGCAGCCATCGCTGTGGTTAATGCAGCAGTACCACTGGAAGCAAGCTGGGTATACTGTACATTCAGTTTATCGCAAATGGCCTGTTCCAGCTCTTTTGCTTTCCAGATGCCTTTACGCGGACCATCAAATCCGTAACGCATCATGATACCGGTTTCCAGTACGTCGTTTACTTCTTTCCTTTCCTCGGCTCCAAATAGTTCATATCCGGGCATAAACTGTTGATTTTTAAATATAATTGTAAGTGATGTGCAAAAAATAATGTTGCAAAGTTACTATAATCAGCATTGCGTTACATCGGAAAAACTGTTTATCTTTTGCTAAAAATTTAACATGCGTTTTATTCTGTTCCTTATGTTATTGGGCGCTACAGCAGCCTTGCCCGCCCAGGCTCAGCAGGCTCCTTCCGGCGATCAACAAAAAATAACCGCCCTGATGACAGCCCAAACCACCGCCTGGAACAACGGAGATATCGATGGCTTCATGCAAACCTACTGGCATTCCGATTCCTTGCTTTTCGTTGGTAAAAGCGGCATTACTTACGGCTGGCAAGCCACTTTGGACCGCTACAAGAAAACTTATCCCGATGCCGCCACCATGGGTAAACTGGATTTCAAATTACTGGAATTCAAACCCCTCGCCACTGATGTATACCTGTTAGTTGGTAAATGGCATCTGCAACGCAGCATTGGTGACCTGGAAGGCCATTTCAGCCTGATATTGAAGAAAATAAAGGGAGAATGGAAAATTATAGAAGACCACACGAGTTAAAAAAAAACCATCCTGTGACCAGGATGGCCGTTATACACCACAACATTAAAGAAGTTCGGACTTCTTCATGAAAAAAAGTAGGGCCTTCAAATCCGATATGGTAATATGTTCAATGCTCTTGCATTTGTTTCATATAGCGGCTCACAAAGACTATTCCATCCCGGAAACAGGCCATTTCCGGGAGGATAGCGAACTGTATACGGGGCACCCTCTCCACAAAAGGCTGATTCACAATGGGAAAGAAACACAACGAACAGCTGCTGAAATATAGCAGTTGTGATTAACATTAGATTTACAAAAGCTATAATCAATTTTTCATATCTACTTCCTATCTTTGGTCCTCGTTTTAACCCATAACCTCTGGTCAACCAACTATAGTTTTAATCACGTTCCTTTCCTAAAGCCTCTTTTTAGTTTTAATCCAAGTCCTGTTTAGAGCCCGTTATCTATTTACTATAACTTATTACTGGTTATGTACGGGAAAATTATGCGTACTGCCGTCATTATGATGGCCACTATTTTTTATTGCAGTTGCACCAAAACCGCTGGTGTTACCCCTCTTGAAGCAGGCAAAAATCCGCCGGCAGACACTTCTATCGTTCCTGAAAACAAGGTAGACCGTAGCGCCTTGCTGGTACTGGTGAATGGACTACGCAGCCGTGGCTGCAAATGTGGAACGGATCAAATGCCGGCAGTAGGAACACTTACCTGGAATGGCTTGCTCGAAAAAGCGGCTTACGATCATAGCAAAGACATGTCGATCAATAAATACTTCGATCACAACTCTCCCACTGGCTCTACACCTGGCGCCCGGCTGGATGCAGCCGGTTATAAGTGGAATTACTACGGAGAAAATATTGCCACTGGCAACATGGATGAGCAGGCAGTGGTGCTAGGCTGGTTAAATAGCCCGAAGCACTGTCATAATATGATGGACCCTACGTTTACAGAAATTGGTGTGGGACGCTACAATAGCAGCTGGACCATGGAGTTGGGTAAAAGAGGCGCTGCACATTAATCAGGGCGCGCTCATTTTTTTACGCCATGCGCGCCGTAAATAGTAGAGGTATGCCAGCAGTGTAATACCAAACCAGCAATAGAAAAAAATCATCCGGCCGGGGGTGGACGCCTCTGGCTCTGCAAAGCCGAGATACAGGCCCAGGAATACATTGCTCAACGCCCAGAATAAACCAATGAAGATGGTGCGCATGATTTTTATGAGAAAATGAAATAACTCATAATCCATCTTGTTAGGATCTTCCGGCGGTATTTCCTGGTTTTCTGTTATAGCGGGTTCTTCTGCCATAGTGAATGATATGCGCTACTAAGGTATGCACAGTTTTGCAAGTGCAGCACTATCTCCCTTAAATACGTTGAAATCGACGGTGGTCCGGATACCATTTACCCGGCCAATGTCGCTGTGCTGCCAAAACAGCCAGGCCCGGTCAGAACGGGGCTTTTCTTTCTGGTAGTAGTGCGCAATCCATAATGGGTAACGGTCGAATTCATCGCCCAAATAGGTTTCATAAAAATGAATATTGGTGTAGATAATGGGCTTTACCTTATACACTTTCTCCATTTCTTCCAGCCAGATCTTTGCAGTGCTGCGGATTACAGCCGCCGGCTGGTTATTACTGGTTTCTATGTCCAGCACCGGGGGTAGATCTCCGGATTGCAGGTCGGCTACGTTGTGAAAATTAATGGCTTGTTTCAACGGATCGCGGGTAGCATAAAAAAAGTGGTACGCCCCCCTGATAATACCGGCCTTCCCTGCCCTGTCCCAATTTTGCTTAAAAGCAGCATCCTGGCGGGTGATGCCCTCTGTAGCCTTAATAAAGGCAAAGGATATACGAATTTTATCTACCTGCATTTGTTTAACAGCTTGCCAGTTAATATCCTTCTGAAACTTTGACACATCAATTCCGTGAATTTTGTAATTCACCGGCATATCTATTCCAAATTCCTCATACCTCACAAAGGTGATCCCTTTATCTCGCTCCTTCCACCATAAATAGGCCAATACAGCCACTATTACTAATAATAATCTGATCCAGATGCTTTTCACTTTGCTTCAGTTAGTTGCAGGGTAATTGGGTAAGGGTGCTGTAATAATTGCCGACAGCCCTTTTTTTTCAGCAAGTATAGGCTATAATTTGTTTAAAGGGGCTACTTTTACAATGGTCAAGTGAATTTTTATGCCCGATTTTAACCTGAAGGATACCCTTAATTTGTTTTCCAAATTCACCTTTCGCCGCGGTATTAACGCAGGAAAAGTGCTTGGCAGCTATTTTATGAGCAAGTGGACCGGAAAGCCTGTTCAATGGGGATATCCTATTTCTATCTCCTTTGAGCCTACCACCTCCTGCAATCTTCGCTGTCCGGAATGTCCCAGTGGATTAAGGGCTTTTACACGCCCCACCGGTATGCTGGAACAGGATTTCTTCAGAAAAACGATCGATGAAATTTCAAAAGAGCTGCTGTACCTGATTTTTTATTTTCAGGGAGAACCCTACCTAAACACCAGCTTCCTTGACATGGTAAAATATGCTTCTTCCAAAGGCATTTACACCGCCACTTCCACCAATGCCCATTATCTGACAGATGCCAATGCTAAAAAAACCGTAGAAAGTGGGTTGGACAGACTCATTATCTCTATTGACGGTACTACCCAGGACGTATACACGCAGTATCGGGTAGGTGGCCATCTGGACAAGGTGATCCAGGGCGCTAAAAACATTGTGAAGTGGAAAAAAGAATTGAATTCTTCCAAACCCTTTGTATTCTTCCAGTTCCTGGTGGTAAAACCCAATGAACACCAGATAGAAGAGATAAAGCAACTGGCCAAAGAAATAGGTGTAGACCAGGTGCGGTTTAAAACAGCTCAGGTATATGATTATGAAGAAGGCAACCGCTTAATTCCTACTATCGACAAATACTCCCGGTACCATCGTAATGAAGACGGTACTTACGCCATTAAAAACAAGCTTGGTAACCATTGCTGGCGCTTATGGCATTCTCCGGTAGTTACCTGGGATGGCCTGGTGGTGCCCTGCTGCTTCGATAAAGATGCACAACACCGCCTCGGTGATCTGAAAAAAGAATCTTTCAAAGCACTATGGCATAACAAAGAGTATATCCGTTTCCGTAGTCAGATCCTCGAAACCCGTAAAAACATAGATATCTGCGCTAACTGTAGTGAAGGCACCAAAGTGTGGGGCTAAACCTATCCAGTTAAATTATTTTTTCTGATTGACAACCAATCAATTACTACGTTTATAGTTTATATACTACAAAAATAGTTTTTAAACTACAAAAATAGTAATAGATTAGTGTTATGAAGAAACTATCCCGTAAAGAAGAAGAATTAATGCAGGTAATATGGGACCTGGAAAAAGCATTTGTAAAAGATGCCATTGAGCATTTACCCGACCCCAAGCCTCATTACAACACCATTGCTACGCTCATGAAGCGGCTGGAAGAAAAAGGATATCTCGCCCATCATGAATATGGTGGCTCCTACGAGTATTATCCGATCATTAAAAAAGAAAGCTATAAAGACACCTTCATGAAAAAGGTGCTCAACACCTTCTTTGATAACTCCTATCTCAATATGCTGGCTTATTTCGCCAAAGAAGAAAAAATCAGCCCGGAAGAAATGAAGGAACTGGTAAAGATGATTGAGAAAGATAAAAAATAACGTGTATGCCTACCCTGTTCTTATATCTCCTGCAAGCGTCAGGATGCATGACGCTCTTATATCTCCTTTATATCACCTGCTTTAAGCAAGAGACATTTTATCGTTACAACAGGATACTGTTGCTCAGCGCATTTATCTGCTCTGCGATACTACCGCTGCTGCCCGTTCCAGCCTTTCAATGGGCATCAGCGCCTGCAACGGATGCTCCAACTGCCATGGTGTATTTCAATAATGCTCCTTCCGCCCAGATACATACGTCCGAACATCCGGGTGCAGTAGCGCATTTCTGGTGGGAACCATTGATGCAGTATGCTGTTACCGGGATGCTGGCCGTATATATTGGTGTAGCGCTGATACTCCTGTTGGTACACATACAGCAGCTGATAAAGATCCGGCAACTGGCAAAAACAGGACATGCATACACAAAAAATAATATCCGCTATGTGCAAATAACCGGACTTACTGCACCCTTCTCTTTTCTACAGACTATCTTTTTTGATCCTAACGCCCACGAGCCTACGGAATTACAACATATACTCAGGCATGAAGAAGCGCATGTACAACAGCGGCATTCTGTCGATATCCTGCTGTCATCGCTGTACTGTTGCATTTGCTGGATAAACCCATTTGCCTGGATGTGCAAAAAGTCGCTGCAGCTGAACCTGGAGTTTCTGGCAGATGAGGCGGCGCTACAGGCTTTTGACAGGTCTACTGCTTACCAGTACAGTTTACTAAAGATGGGGGCCCGGCGCAGCCCCGTGGCCATTGTGAGTCATTTCAGTAAATCATTCATTAAAAACAGAATACTTATGATGAACAAAACCCAATCCTCCCGTAAGCGTACCTGGCGGTACCTGTTGTTGCTGCCAGTGCTTGGCCTCACAGCGGGCCTGCTGTCTGCCACGGCCCCCGTCATTAGTTCACAGGAATCAGGAGCAAACAAGTACCTACTCTCTGAAAATGGTACCATCAACGGTATGGTGACCCGCCTGACCACTGATCAGGATTTGGCAGACATGAAAACTGCATTACGTGAAAAAGGTATCAATATGACCTATTCAAAGTTGAAACGCAATGCCGCCGGCGAAATTATCAACATTGACTTTGATGCGAAAGACCATCGTAGTGGGCTCAGTGAACAATCCTTCACTTCTCCTATTACCACTTTCTTCTTCTTTTTTAACGACACGATGAGCGGTATAGGACCACGCCCTTTCTTCATAACACCTAAAACGCTGATTGATCGTGGAATTGCGGAAAGCAATGGCTGGATAAGAGGCGTTACTACAGATAGCACTTTTCTTACCCGTTTTCCAGGAGGCAAAGAAGCTTATAGAAAAACAATTGCGAAGAATGTACGTTATCCCAGGGTTTGCCAGGAAAATAATATTGCGGGAGATGTATTGGTTCAGTACAAAATCCAGTCCAATGGTGCGGTAACAGATGTGGAAGTATTAGAAACGCCGCATAAGGCTTTAGGAGAAGAAGTAAAGCGGGTTGTGTCGTCTTTCCCTTCTTTTATGGCAAGTTCCACAGGTAAAACGGAAACAGTCACCCTTTCTGTGGCATATATACTGGAAGGTGATTCTCCAGACAAACGCATCGAGGGGAAACATGATAGGAACCCCGATGTAACCGTTATGGGCTATGCCGCTAAGAAATAATTATTCCGCCACAGGTTCCTTCTTCTTTTTCCTGGATTTAGTCACTTTATTAAACAGGTTGATACCCAGTTGAACGCCGATAAATTCCAGGACAGTCATTAACGCCCCGGTAGCAAAATTCTTTACTTTACCACTTCCCCAGGCCATCTTAGCCATATTAAAGGCTATGTTGAAGGCACCCGTATGTTTGGCGCTACCGGGGATCACTGCATTCAGGGCCATCTTTTTATAGTTGTCCCTGAAATAATCTACCCGGTTCCCCATTTCATTTTCTAACTCTTTGGAGCGCATTTTCAAACGGGTAATTTCCAACTCCAGTGTTTCGAAGCTGTTTATTTTTTTAGGCATGTGTAAAGGTTTTGCATTGATTATCCTCTTGCGGTGTTTTCTGTAGCTTCATCATCAGGAACATACCCATGATCCTCCGCCGCCGTCACAGGTGGTGCCTGTTTTGGGCGTTGGTTATGAATGTGGTTGGAGCGTTCATCGCTGTCGGTCATCTCATCCACTAATTCTGCAATCAATAAATTAGCCAGCGGCCGTTGTATCAATTGCTTACGGAATATCAGGATGATGAGRAATAACAACACAAACAAGCCGGCAGCACAGCTAAACCCAATGGTAAAGCTACCTGTCATTTCACCGATCCAGAAACCTACCACCATTCCCAGGAATACAATCACGAAAAAGAACAGCAGAAAAGCCATCGTTAATGAGAAAAACAATCCCAAAGCTTTCGATAACTTTCCTGCTGCCTGGAGCTTAATCAGGTCCAGTCTGGTTTCCAGGTATTCCCTGGCTACTTTTCCCGTTTGGTTAAAGTAGTTGCCGAAATTATCTTCCATGCAAATAAATTTATTCAAATGGGGTTTACGCCAACTCGTTCTCTAACTCATCCTGAAACTGATCTTTCTTTTTTCTCCATTTTTCTTTCAGCTTGTCAGACTGATCTCTCAGCTTTTCTACCAGCTCATCTTTTTTGTCTGAATTCAGAAAATAACCTACTGCAACGCCTACGGCTGCGCCAACGATAAATGAAACCACGGCTTTTGAACTGTTACTCATAACTAAGGTTTTAAAGATGTTATAAATTAGGTTTTCTTTTTTTGTACCATGGATTCAACAAACATTATTCCATAAATGACAATTATACAAAACTTGCGTGCCAAATCCCCGCTTTAAGAACAAGCACCCTGCAATTTTGTTTACTGCTTAGAGCGGCATCTCCATTGCTGTTGGTCTGCTTTTTGACATTCGGGAAAATTACACGATATTATGTACTATGAGCTATCTTGATAATGACCGCCTTAAACAAATCGGCTTTCTGTTACTGATCCTATTCCTTGCCATTCTCCTTTTTCTGGAGATGTTTACCTTTTTCCCCGGCTTTCTAGGGGCTGTAACCCTGTACGTGATTTGCCGGAAGTGGATGTTCCGGCTAACGGAACAACGCAAATGGAATAAGAGCCTGGCTGCCACGCTATTGTTGGTGCTTTCCTTCCTCATCATCCTGCTCCCGGTAGGCATGCTCGTTAACATGCTCACCGCCAAAGTAACTTATGCTGTTGGTCACTCTACGGAGTTGATTAACAGCCTGAAACAAACCAATACCCGACTGGAAGAATACCTTGGATTTGGCTTGCTCACGCCCGATCGCATCCAAAAGCTACAGGAAAAAGTTACCGCCATACTACCGGGCTTCCTGGGCGCCACCTTCAATACCCTCACCTCCATTGCCATGATGTATTTCATGCTCTTTTTTATGCTGGTAAACGGACGAAAAATGGAGGAAAACCTGTATGAATATATTCCCCTGAAAGATGAAAATGTGGAACGATTGGGTAAAGAGTTCAACACCCTGGTCATTGCCAATGCGGTGGGTATTCCGCTCATTGCGATTGTGCAGGGCATTGTGTCGCTGATTGGTTATTTAATATTCGGTATCCCGCAGCCCTTCTTCTGGTTTGTGGTCACCTGTTTTACCGCTATGCTGCCTGTTATTGGTGCGGCGGCGGTATATGTACCATTGGGCGTATATCTGCTGGCGGTGGGCAATACCTGGCAGGGTGTTGCTATACTGGTGTATGGGTTTGGTGTTGTGGGTACTTCCGATAATATTGCGCGAATGCTGCTGAACAAGCGGATTGCAGATGTACATCCGCTGATTACCATTTTTGGGGTAATCATTGGCGTTAGTCTGTTTGGTTTTATCGGACTTATTTTTGGGCCATTGCTGATTTCCATGTTCATCCTCTTACTGGAAATATATGGAAACGAGTTTGTGGTAAAGAGAAGAGATCTGACCACCAAAAAAGCAGCCGCCAAAGATACCGATTAACGGTAATAGTTATTGTCGCCGATATATTGAATCACATTGTCCGGCACCATAAAACGTACCGACTTCCCTTCTTTTATCCATTTGCGTACATCCGTGGCCGAGATATCCAGCATAGGGGCGTCCAGTATTTCTATTTGTGCACCAAAGGTATCTGTAATATCATGCCCCGGGCGGCGGTATACATAAATCGGATAGTTTTTTACGATGTGCTCATAATTTTTCCAGCGGGGCAAATTTTGAAAACTATCGCTACCCATAATGATGGCGAATTCCTGGGTGGGGAATTTTTCACCGAGGTAAGCCAGGGTATCTACCGTATAAGAGGGTCGTGGTAAAGAAAATTCGATATTACTGGCGCGCAGGCGTGCTTCGTCTTTGATGGCCAGTTCCACCAAATGAAAGCGATCATGCTCGTTGAGCAGTGCTGACTGGGGTTTCAACGGATTATGCGGAGAAACCACCAGCCATACTTTATCGAGATCAGTATTGTACGCTACGTAATTGGCAATAATCAAATGCCCCGTGTGTATAGGATTAAAAGACCCAAAATACAAGCCTATTCTCATGTTTCGTCGTATAAATTGCCAATGGCGACATCAAATAATGCGTGTAAAAATAGGTATTTAAAGCGGGAACATAGAAATAAGGCTTATTCCAGTGGCTTAAACTGCTCAAACACTTGTCCACATGCCTTGCAAAAATGAATCGCCCGGCAAAGCGTAGAACCAAAAGGAGAACGTAAATAGGTTTGTTCGCTACCACAATGCGGACAGGGAACTTCCAACATTATTTCTGTACTTACTTCTCCGGTTAATACCTTCGGAGGCGCAATGCCAAAGTTTTTCAGCTTCTCTTTGGCAGCAGGCGTCATCCGGTTGCTTTGCCAATGTACCTGTTTATCTACTTCAACACTTACGTGGACGCCTAGTTCATTTTCCAGGGTTGTTTTTATGTTATGCTGGATATAACTCACAGCCGGACAGGCCGCAAATGTGGGAATCATTTTCACATGTACGCCAGCGTTACCCAGGTCCACTTCCGTGATCATACCCAGGTCCATGACACTTAACACCGGTATTTCAGGGTCCATCACATGTTCCAGCGATTCATATACTGCCGCTATTGTTATTTTGTGAGACATTCTTTACCAGCTGGCCTCCGCATCCAGGTTAAACACTTCGCTCATTTCTTTTAGCAAGGGCTGCAGGTGTTCCGTATGAAATCCCTGCCGGCCGCCATACACCGGCGTAATGCTTTTCATATCCGGCAAATTAAGCGACGCCTGCACCAACACCGGGTAAATACGATCCATCCAGCGATGAAACAGCTCTTTCTCTCCCGGATATACTTTATCTGCTATCAATACCGATTCATGTTCCGGAGAAGCTTCAAACAAGCCAGCTGCCAACGCGAATGTATCATTCAGCGATTGCTGCATCCGGTGATAACTCTCGTCTCCTGCTTTACTGAGTTGCATTAACCACGCATTGGCGTGGAGGGTATGATATTTCAACTCTCCCTTTACTTTTATACTCAGCATCCGGAATGGTTCAAAACTGCTATCCAGCAAGCTTTCATAACGGATCGCTTCTGCATGGTCAAACAAGAAGTGTCTTATCAGGCTAAAGTCGTACTCACCGTTAGGCATCTCTACCAGGTGCGCCGATTTGAATTCCTTTTCCGGCCGCAGGAAGGCAAACTTATCCGGATCAGGACCGGCCAGGTCTTCATGAAGAATACGGTACAATGCCCAGGCATGGCCTATTTTGTCCTGTGCCATGGAAGAAAAAGCAATGTCTTCTTCCATCACAGGTCCTAACCCTGTCCACTCAGAATTCCGATGTCCCTGAATCAGTTCATCATCGGCCATTTTTATGATCAAATCCGATATTGCTGCGTTATTCATTATTTGGACTGTTTGAATTTATTAATCTTCTCCATCACTTTAAAACCGCTGGCATCACGATAAGTTTTCTCCATGTTGTTGGCAAACATATCTTCGTCTTCCACATCAAAAGCCAGTATATCTGCACTTCTTACTACCCAGAGATTTACACATTTCTTGCGCCGGGCAAATTGTTCTTTGGCAAATACCAGCGCCAGTTGTGGGTCGGGAGCATGCACACATCCCACATGTTCGTGATGGGCGCCTCTTTTCTCCTGGTGAAATACTTCGTATACATTCCAGTTTTCCCCTTCTTCCACTTTCACTACTTCTCCCGCTTCGCCTAATTTCAGCCTGTTTACGCGGGGATCTAAAGAATCGTTCGACATGAATTATTGCGTAGTTTAAAATAGTAATCAGATGCGCTATGCCACTGGCAGGGCTCTTTTTTCTGTTGGTCTCATTAACGCCTTACGTACCCAGCGGCCTTGTTCTTCCGCCCATTTACGCACCTGTAAACGTTCTGCATTGCAAGGACCACCGCCATTAATGACCCGGAAAAACTCGTCCCAGTCGGGGTCGGTATATTCCCATTTGCCGGTTTCTTCATTTTTCTTCAACGCCGGATCAGGCAATGTCATGCCCAGCTCACGGATTTTCGGCACATATGATTCCAGGAATTGATTGCGCATATCATCGTTGCTGGCCATTTTCACTTTCCATTGCATCAGCTTTTCGCTGTGGCTGGAAGCTTTATCCGGTGGGCCAAAGAAGTGCATGATAGGCTGCCACCAACGATTCAGGGCATCCTGTAGCATCGCCTTTTGCGCCGGCGTACCAGTAGCCAGTTCAATAAAGGCATCATGACCTTGTTTCAGGTGAAAGCTTTCTTCATAACAAATACGCTCTAATGCCCTGCAATAGGGCCCATAGGAGCCTTTTGCATTGGCCACCTGGTTTACAATGGCGGCCGCATCTATCAGGAATCCAATTACGGCCACATCGGCCCAGGTTTCGGCCGGATAATTAAACACGTTAGAGTATTTGGATTTTCCACTGAGCAGATCGTTGATCATGGCCTCCCTGGACTTACCCAGTGTTTCGGCTGCATTATAGAGTAATTGTCCATGGCCTATTTCATCCTGGACTTTGGCAATCAATGCCAATTTGCGCTTAAATCCCGGCGCCCTGGTAATCCAGGTGCCTTCCGGTAACGCGCCAATGATTTCAGAGTGAGCGTGTTGTTCAATAAGGCGTATCAGCTGCCTGCGGTATTCTGTGGGCATCCAGTCGCCAGGTTCAATCTTTTCCCCTTTGGCAATACGTTCCTCGAATGCAGCGAGTTTTTCTGGCTCGTCATGCTGTTCTTCTTCACTCAACTGTTTCCTGTTGGGTTCATCGAAAATATATCCACCGCCGTACATAGTGCGATTGTTTTGGTCGAGAGTAATTTACGGAAAAAAGCCCGTTTTAGCCCGAAATCATTGTCAAATCCTTATCAATGAAATGTTATAGAATCGCCAAATTTTCCCGGTATGAAACAGATAGCCCGGTATTACATTAATTTTATTCCGGTCTATTTCGCTCATGCTATCATATACCGCTATACTGTGCTCACTGTTAATGTCCAATGGACAGCACCAACCGTGCGTTCCTCCGGTAAAGCACCACCAGTTTACGGTGATACAGCTGAATTTTGAGGAAAAACAAGACGGCGCCTCTCCCACTTCAGATACCGTTTTTTACACCCCCAACCGCCGGCTGGAATGGACCGATTTCCTGGCCCAACCATCGCCTTCCGGCCCCAGCGCAGCCGTGGCATACACCAGCTTCGCCTACGATGGCAACAGCAACCTGGAAAATGATACGCTACGCATCACATTACGACTGCAGGTATTTTTCATCAAAAGCGCTTCGTGGGTAAGACCAGATGCCAGAAACAGCTATGCCCTGGCACATGAACAATTGCATTTCGATATCACCCGCCTGGTAGTAGAGCGGTTCAAACAAAAGCTCCGGCAAACAGCCCTCAACCGGGACGACTATGATAGTATCATACAATATCAGTATCTTCAGTCCTTCCGGGAAATGAATAAGCTGCAATACAAATTTGACCAGGAAACCAATCACGGACTGAACCCTGCCGCACAATTGCGCTGGCGGGATAAAGTAAATGTAGGCCTTAGAAATAATGGCGTACTCCCTGAAGAACTGGGTATTGAAGGTAACGTCATCATACCGGACCGTTAAACTATGCCTTACGTATAACCATACGCGTTATACAACCTAAAAACTATCATTACATGCAACCTGGCCACTTTAGCAAAACACTGCTCGGAGCGTTTTTGGTGTTTCTGACCCTGCAAGCCTGCAACAAAAACGATACTATCACACGGAACCGGAATACCGGAAAAGGCATTTATGACAGCCTCTTTTTCATTTCCAAAGATATTTACCTATGGACAGATGCGTTGCCCGATTCCGCCACATTCAAACCGAATGGCTTCTCAGACCCCAAAAAGATGTTTGATGCGCTAATGTCTTACAAGCGGGATAAAGATAACAACTACCTGGACCGGTATAGCTTTCTGGATAATGGCGGCACTTCACGGGTGCTCCAACAGGGCATAGCCGGTGATATTGGCTTTGAAGTGGGGTTCCAGACCGCAACCACCCTGAATGTGGTATACGTGTATCCCGGATCACCGGCAGATAAAGCGGGTATAAAACGTGGCTGGCAAGTGACAGCGGTGAATGGAGTTACCAGCTTCCAATATCGGACTGATAATACCAACAATTTACTGAACAACGCTTTTTCCAGCAACAGCGCTACATTTGCCTTCCGTAAACCAGACAACTCTACACAGCAACTTACGTTGAATGCGGCTACCTATAAAGTAAATCCTATTCTTTATTCACACATATATGATTTCAATGGTACTAAAACAGGTTACTTTGTTTTCAATAATTTCCTTGCTTTAGATCAGGTCAAAACCTCCATTGATACCACTTTTAACGCGTTTGCCAAAGCCGGCGTAAAACAAATTATCTGCGACCTCCGCTATAATGGCGGTGGCGCATTAAATACCGCTGAATATCTCGCAAATAAACTGGCGCCGGCCGCCAAAACAGGTACGGAAATGTATACACAGTATTTCAATAATAATGTGAATACTCAAAAGTTTAGCCCGTATTTCCAAAACATGAAGGCGGTACCCTACTATCCAACCTATAACTGGTCTGAAATCTTTTATCAGGAAGCCACTACTTATAAAACGGCTAAGTTCCAGAAAGAAGGCGCCATGGAATTCACCAAAATAAACTTCCTGGTAACAAGAAGTACGGTGTCTGCCAGCGAAATGCTGTATAATGTGCTGAAACCTGTGATGAACGTGCAATTGGTAGGCGATTCTACCTATGGTAAGCCAGTAGGATTTATTGCTATTTCCTTTGGCAATTATGATATGTATGCAGTAAATATGCAGCTTAAAAATGCCGCTGGTCAAGGAGACTACTTCAAAGGGCTACCACCGGCAATTAAAGCCAAGGATGATTTTTCGCTTGATTGGGGTGACTTAAGTGATCCCCTGCTTCGTGCTGCGTTAATAGATATGGGCGCACCAGCAGCAGCTTTGGGACGTACTGCTAACCTTTCTGCAGACAGGCTGGCCCAAACACCGGCTAACAGACTGGATGCCACCCACTTTAAAGGCATGATACAGACATTCAAAAAATAAGTGCATTATTTGCAGCTGCAGTAGATAGCCGGCGTTATACATCTCCCGAAACTACCTACTGCAGCTATTTTTATTACATTGTTTTTGCCTCACTAAACTTATTCTCCGGCATATCACTATCCATTTTTTTCACTACCGATATAATTGTTTGCACCGCCCTATAGTAAAACGAATGATTAATCCGGGAATACTCATCCGAAACGTGGTGATAATCGGGATGGTCTTCTACGCCAAAATAAAGGAAAGGAATTTTTTGCTTAAAAAACTCGTACTGATCACTTTGCGAGATCCAATTATCTGCGCCACTGTCGGGCTTATCATGTCCGGCAATTAGCTGTACACTGCTGCTGGCAGCTATTTCATCAATATATTTTTTGGTATCCGGAAACTGGGTAGTGCCACAAACATATAGTTCGTTCTTATCATTATGGGCAATCATATCCATGTTGATATTCTGACGGATCTGTTGTAATGCAATGGGAGGCTGTGATACAAAAGCTTTTGCTCCCTGCAGCCCTTCTTCTTCCCCATCCAGCGCTGCAAAGATGAGGGTATAACGTGGAGGGTGTTTCTTAAAGTAGGCCGCCAACGCCAATAATCCTCCTATGCCGGAAGCATTATCATCCGCGCCGTTATAGATAGAATCAGTGCTGTTGCCGGAACTGCGTATCCCCAGGTGATCATAATGCGCAGAAATAACAATGACCGTACTTAATTTACCGGGAATATAGCCGTAAAGGTTAGTTCCCATGACCTTCTTATCTCCATCCTGGAAATAAAACGGATACTCGTAGGTGTCGTGATATGCAGAGATGCCTATCTCCTTGAAGCGGTCGATAATATAAAACTGCGCCATGCGACTGCCACGGGTGCCGGTTTTACGGCCTTCAAATTTATCGGCCGAAAGCGTGCGTACGTCTTTCATGAGTTGGGAAGAGTCTACTGTACTTTTTTGGGCCACCACGGGTAGCGCAAATAGCAGACAAAAGCTATAACAAAGCAATTTCATAAACATCGCATTTATGATGAACGATAAATGCAATGTACAAGATATTATTTGAAGATATTAAAGATGATGAAACTGCAGATATAGGCCAGTGAAGTCATATACAATAGCTGTATGGCCGGGTATTTCCATGATTTTGTTTCACGTTTAACAATGGCCATAGTACTCATGCACTGCATGGCGAATGCGTAGAAAAGCATTAACGACAATCCGGAAGCCAGCGTATATACCGGCGCTCCATCCGGCCAGGTGGCAGATGAGAGCTTTTCGCGCAAAGTGGCGTTATTGTTATTCGGATCTTCTCCTACACTATAAAGCGTTGCCATGGTACCTACAAATACTTCGCGGGCAGCGAAAGAAGTAATCAAAGCAATCCCTATTTTCCAATCGAATCCTAATGGGCGAATAGCTGGTTCAATCGAGTGTCCCAACATTCCTGCATATGAATTAGATAACCTGGCTGATTGGAACTCCTTATTCAGCACGGCCGCTTCTTCGGATTTGGGATCTACTTTTGCTAATAACGGCTCGTATTTCTGATGTACCGGCTGCATGCGGCTGGCAGGGCCATAAGAGGCCAGGAACCACAATACCACTGATATCACAACAATCACTTTACCGGCGTCTTTCACAAATATTTTTGCCTTTTCTACCATGGTAGTACCTACGTTAGCCCAACGGGGAGAACGATAAACCGGCAGCTCCATGATAAAATAACTCTTCTCTTTAATACGCACAAACAACTTCATCAGCGCCGCAATAAAGATGGCCATGAAAAATCCGAGCAGGTATAAGCCCATCATCACCAGACCTTGCAAACCAAGAATACCAAAGTGTTTATCTGGTATTACCAACGCAATCATCATGGTGTAAATAGGCAACCTGGCCGAACAGCTCATCAATGGTGTTACCATGATAGTGATGAGTCGTTCCTTTTTATTTTCGATGGTGCGGGTAGCCATGATCGCGGGTACTGCACAGGCAACGCCACTGATGAGCGGCATCACCGATTTTCCGTTTAGTCCTACCTGCCGCA
Organism: Chitinophaga sp. 05T412; assembly: GCF_056396465.1. Classification (NCBI taxonomy): domain Bacteria; kingdom Pseudomonadati; phylum Bacteroidota; class Chitinophagia; order Chitinophagales; family Chitinophagaceae; genus Chitinophaga; species Chitinophaga sp. 05T412. The sequence goes on along the minus strand of NZ_JBFTLN010000006.1, from coordinate 336,662 downwards.
TTAAGCGGTCGGTTAAGAAACTGATGCGCGCCATGTAACCGGTATCTTCCAGGATGGTGATCAGCCCAAACAGGATCATGATCTGTGGAATAAATACGGCAAAGCCGCTGATACCAGCCAGTATACCATTAATGAAGAAGTCTGTGACTTTATTATCGGGCAGGGTACTGCTGAGCCATCCACTCAGCGCGCCGAAACTGCCTTCAATCCAATCCATTGGATAAGAGGCCAGCCAGAAGATGCTCTGGAACAGGAGGAACATCACCACCAGCAAGATGGCATATCCCCAGAAACGGTGCAGGAGGAGGTCATCAATTTTTTCTGAACGCAATTGTTTTTGCAGCGGATCATTTTCCACTACGGTTGCTTTCATGATATGTTTGATACGGGCATACCGTTGTACGATTTCCTCTGCCTGTATCTTGGTTTTATTAAACGGGTGGGTTTGCAATGCAGTTTTGATGGACTGCTTCTGCGTATTGTTGATAAAGCTGAGGTCTTCTACGTTAACGGCTATATGTAAAGCACCGTAATCGCTTTTACAACCTGGCACTGCACTCTTCACTTCGTCAATCACCTCTTTGGCCAATGCGCTGTTATTAATAAAATCCCTGGGCGGGGTTCTATATTGGGAGCGGATCGCCAGGTCTATTACTTTTTTGATTTCAGTTACCCCTTTGTTCTTCCTTGGGTTGATGGCTACCACCGGTACGCCCAATTCTCTTTCCAGACCATCGAGATCTATTTCCACCCCTTTCTTGCGGGCAATATCCATCATGGTGAGTCCAATGATCACGGGTATTTTCAGGTCTATGATCTGGGAGCAAAAGAGCAGGTTACGTTTCAGGTTAGAGGCATCGGCCACGATAATGACCAGGCGGGGGGTATCTGCGCTGTTTTGATCAATCAGCACATCGTATGTCACATATTCATCCGCACTTTTAGGATACAGGCTATAGGTTCCGGGCAGATCAATAATATTGGCGGTGACGCCAGCAGCGATCTGAGCTGTTCCTGTTTTCTTATCTACTGTTACTCCGGGGAAGTTACCCACCTTTTGATTTAAGCCGGTGAGTGCATTAAAAAGGGAACTTTTACCACTATTCGGATTTCCAACCAGCGCGATGTTTATTGGTGCCTGCATTCCTTATCTTATCCAATTGTTAATGTTGTGACCTGAATGTGCAAAGTTAAACATTAATCAGCCGGTTGAATGATCCGATCGGGAAAATCTGACGGATGGGGTATGTTAAAAAAAAGTGAAGTGAAAACATGGCGGCGTTTTCACTTCACTTTATTCGTTATTAAGACATTATGCTTACTAACTATTATATCTATTTACCATTACAAACCTCAGAAATGCAACGTTCACATCGAAAGAGTCTGTTTTTTTGACGGCTTTGATCGTGTTTTGAGCAGAAGGGCCTTTGTAGCGATATCCTTCGTGAGAGGTAGAATCACTTTTCTCTTTCGGAGTAGTTGATTTTTGCTCATCCATATCATTGGCGCCATCTGGTGTCATTTTCAGGTTCAGTGGACCGTTTTCATCATTATCGTAGTTATCGCTGTCCCAATCTTCGTCACGGCTGTTGCGGCTCACAGAGTAGTTGCGGGATACTTCCCGGTCAACGCTGATGGTTTTACCCACCGGCACTCTGATCGTAACGATCACATGTTGATTACGATATTTGGTACCCCGTGGCAAAGAGAATCCTTCTGGCAGGTAAAGAATAGAATCCTTTTGATTCAGGCGGAAGGAGATATCATCTGCGAATTCTTTTGCCTGTGTTACGTTACGGCCTCTTGATATACGTGCTACCTCAACGGTAAAGCTGTCGGTAGGACTTTTCAATATTTTTATACGGATGTCATTAATGAGTACGGTATCGTCAGCAATCAACAAATGATCATCGAAGAAGGCGAAGTGTATGTCATCATCTGATTCCGTGAGGATACCACCTGGTGCTCTTTTCAGGATCAGTTTACCCTTTGTTGGCTGTTGAACAGCAAAGGTTTCAGTTTCCGTAGCGGGTCTTCTGAAGTCTTTTATCATGGAGGTAGTTACCACGGCAGCAAATACCAGTCCCAGCAACCAAAGGAAAGTCAGGGTATAGCCAGCGTAGCGGTTAGTTTCTTTCACTCCGGTGAGTTTACGGATGATGAAAATAGCCATTGCAACAATTGGAATACCGATAATCAATCCAAGGGCAGGCCATAACAGCATACTTTGTCCGCTGGTGAACAAAAGACTTTTCATTGGGAAAACGGCCGCGGAGAACATTGCCATACCAATAGCTGCTATAACGAAGCAGATCAGTATAACTACCAGGATAAAATAAAAGATTCCTTTGGTAACAGTTACTAACACCTGTCCTAAACCATTTGCGAGGTTTACGAAAAAGCGTTCAATGTCGCTACCGACTTGCTTTCCGCGGCCCTGAGAAAAATTTCGGATATCATCTCCTACATTTTTCGCCTGACCTTTAATATGATTTAATTCTTCCTGGATGGTAGATCTGATGTTATTCAGATCTACCTTTTCGCCTCTCATTTCAAGTTTCTCCGCAGCTGTATCTGCAGATGGGGTGGCAATCCAGAGGATGAAGTATACCAACACGCCGGAGCCAAATCCACCAACGGCCAGCAGGGCGAATATGATACGGAATATAACCGGATCTATATTAAAATAGGCGCCTAAACCGCTACATACACCACTCAGCACTTTACTCTCCGGATCACGGTATAGTCGTTTACGCGGACGGGGAATGAAGTTATCATCAGCGGTATCCTGTTGCTGTTTCGTATTTTCAGAAGAAGCGGCATCGTCAAACTGCTCAGGGGTACCCATGGAAGCTTTTACGGCTAATACATCTTCATCGGTAATGCAATGTGCACCTTTCTTAAGTTGGTCCTGGAACACTTCAGCAATACGGCTTTCAATGTCAGACACAATTTCATCTCCACCCTCCTCTTTCGAAAAATATTTTTTCAGGCTGCCAAGATACTGACTCAGTATCTCGTACGCGCTATCCTCTATGGGGATAAGGCGGCCTGAGAGATTTATATTGATGATCTTTTTCATTACTAGTTCATTTAGGTTTTAGGTAAGTCTTCTCTTAAAGAGGTGTACTATTTTGCGTTAGTTGATGTACTGCGTTAGCCAGTTCATTCCAGGTGCTTTCCAATTCTTTATAAAAGGTTTCGCCTTTATCTGTCATGGAAAAATATTTTCGTGGAGGTCCAGAGCTACTTTCTACCCAGCGATAAGTGAGTAGTTCCGCATTTTTCAATCTTGTTAATAGGGGATAAAGTGTGCCCTCCAGGATATCCAACTTTGCTTCTTTCATCTTTTCAATGATATCTGAAGGGTAAGCTTCTCCCTGCTTAATGATGGACAATATGCAAAACTCCAGCACTCCTTTCCTCATCTGCGATTGTGTGTTGTCAATGTTCATGGCAAGTGAGCTTTAGTTTTATTAATGGTGGTTTCTGACAGTTTGTATTTAAAGTGTAATAGCTATTGTTTCATTTCTACAACACAAAAATAGGAATTATTTACTACTATGCAATACACAATACCATAGAAAGCAAAATAACTTGCTTAGGCTATTACCTGTTTGGGGAGCTAAAAATGAATACTGGCGTGTGTTTTCTATACACAGGCAGATAAAAGTGGCAACACTTAAAAGTGATGAACGGTATTATTAAGGGATAAATGGATATTTACGACAAAAGCGGTTTTTTGTGTTAAATTGCTTTAACATTTTTTTAATTAACCATCATCACCATTTATGCTTTCCCTCAATTACATTTGTACAAGCGTATTATACACATGAAGAAAATTATCGGCATATTCCTGCTGGCACTTATGGTGTCTCAACTGCTTCCTATCAAGGAAGTAGGGAAGTTGCTGTTTAATAATCAGATTGTGGAAGAGCACCCGGTTGACTGTGGTGCTGATCATGTAAAAATTGCGAAGGACCTGAAATTCTGTAAGCAATTTGATGAAATACAGTTCAATCCGCTGCTCATTATTGGTATTATGCAATATCAATTTATGGAAGATATTCCGAGTAACCCAGCTCAGGAAATACACGCTCCCCCTCCCAATATGCATATCGCATAATTTCTATTGCAGTTGTACGCACAACCGCTGACGTTTCTATTCATTTTATTTTATTCATCTTATTACTGCATGGACTTCGTGTATCCGCTAACGTGATACGTGTATCAAGTCTTCAACAGTAGTATCATTCTTCCTGGTTGTTTCCACGGTGGCGGCATTGACGCTATCCGGAAGCGCGATTCCTAAACGGAAAAGCTTATTTTATGAACAAGCAAACCTCTTTATTCTCCAATATAAAAGGCGATTTTTCAGCCGGACTTGTTGTATTCCTCATTGCGGTGCCACTGTGTCTTGGTATTGCCCTGGCTTCCGGCGCTCCCCTGTTTGCCGGTATGATTTCCGGTATTGTGGGCGGTATTGTCATCGGCTTTCTGAGCGGCTCGCAATTGAGTGTAAGCGGTCCTGCGGCCGGCCTTACAGCAGTAGTACTGGTAGCCATCACCAAACTGGGCATGTTTGACGTATTCCTGCTTGCCGTGGTGATTGCCGGCGCCCTTCAACTGGTGCTGGGGTTAATTAAAGCGGGTACCGTAGCCAATTACTTCCCCTCCAATGTTATTACAGGGATGCTGACGGCTATCGGTATTATTATTATCCTGAAACAGTTACCCCATGCTTTTGGCTATGACGCCAACTCAGAAGGTGATTTTACCTTTTTCCAGGTAGATGGGGATAATACTTTCAGCGCACTATTGTCTGCTGTTAATCACATCAGTATTGGCGCCACATTAATTACCATCATATCCATTTTCATTATTCTGTACTGGAGCAAGATCCCGAAACTCAATGTAGTGCCAGCGCCGCTGGTAGCAGTAATTACCGGTATTTTGCTGAATATGGCATTTTCCGGCAGCGACTTGCTGGCACTGGGATCTAACCATTTGGTAACCTTACCCGTTCCCAGCAGCTTCGGTGATTTTCTGAACCAGTTTACTTTACCCGATTTCAAATCCATCACTAATAAAGAAGTGTGGATAACTGGTATTACCATTGCGATCGTTGCCTCTGTAGAAACATTACTGAACGTGGAAGCCACCGATAAACTGGACCCCATGAAGCGCCACACCTCTCCTAACCGGGAGTTGAAAGCACAAGGTATTGGTAATATGGTCAGCGGTTTAATTGGCGGTTTGCCCATCACCTCGGTGATTGTTCGCTCCAGCGCCAACATCAATGCCGGAGGAAAAACCAAAATGGCAACCATGGTACATGGCGTGCTGTTGCTGGTATGTACCGCATTGATTCCTGTTGTACTGAATAAAATTCCGCTGGCTACGCTGGCTGCTGTATTACTCGTAACAGGATATAAGCTGTGTAAGATTTCCATCTTTAAAGAGATGTTTAAAAACGGAAAATACCAGTGGGTACCTTTCGTGGTCACAGTAGTAGCTATCGTGTTTACAGATCTGCTGGTGGGTATTGCCCTGGGTATGGTAGTAAGCGTGCTGGCTATTTTACGCGGTAATATGAAAAGCTCTTACTTTTTCCGCAAGGAAAAATACCATACTGGCGATAACATCCGCCTGGAGCTGGCACAGGAAGTTTCTTTCCTGAACAAAGCCAGTATCCTGCTCACGCTGGATCATATGCCAAGCAATATTACCCTGGTAATAGATGCACATAAAACGGCTTACATAGATTTTGATGTACTGCAAACCATTCGTGAATTTAAAGACATCAAAGCACCACAGAAAAATATCAAAGTAATCCTGACGGGTTTTAAGTCGGTGTATAATATCCAAAACACACCCGACCTGACGGCTGAAGAGCAATCGAGACTTACCTCCATGCAGGTGCATACGATTTCTTCCGGTAGCCACAGAGAGTTACTGAAAGAATTACAATTAAACTAAGGCATAGGCCCACGGGCCTGTACGCTGATTCGAATAAAACGGAACCATGCTTATATCTCCGTTCATTTTCTCAATTTCAAAAAATGACAATCATGAAAACATTAAATAAAGTTTCTCAAGCCAATATAACACCTAAGAAAGCACTGGAATTATTGAAAGCCGGTAATGGTCGCTTTGTGGATAACCTGCGTATTAACCGCAACCTGCTGCAAATGGTTAACGATACCTCCGATGGCCAATGGCCTATGGCTGCTATTGTTAGCTGTATGGATTCCCGCACCTCTGCTGAATTGATTTTTGATCAGGGATTGGGCGACATCTTCAGTATTCGTTTAGCCGGTGGCGTTATTTCTGATAACGTATTGGGTAGCCTCGAATATGCTTGTAAAGTAGCTGGTTCAAAATTCATCGTTGTATTGGGTCATACCAAATGCGGTGCTATTAAAGGCGCCTGCGACGCCGTAGAACTGGGCAACCTCACCGGATTGCTGAATAAAATTGCGCCAGCTGTATTTGCAGAAAAAACTATCAAAAACGAACGTAACTCCCACAACAGCCAGTTTGTGGAAGCAGTAAATCACATACACGTAGAACGTTCTGTACAAGCCATTATGGAGCAAAGCAACATTCTGCGCGACATGATTCAGAAAGGAGAAGTAGGTATTATTGGCGCCGTATACGATGTAGAAACAGGTGTAGTGGCTTTCAAGGAACACACCTTAATCCTTGAAACCGCAAAACCGGCGGCCACAACAGCGGTAGCGGTATAATAAAATGTCTTTTATAACAGGGGAATAAATTTGCTTTTTCGTAAAAAGAAGAGGGCTTTAATAACCCGTTTGATCCATTTTTTAAAGGCAATGGATCAAACAGTTATTAACAGCCTTCTTTTTTTTTAAATGTGTATCAATTTCGCAGCGGCCTGCTCCAGCGTGGATTGTTTTTTAGCAAAACAAAAGCGGATCACATGGTCATCTTTTCCATCCTGGTAGAAAGCAGATACCGGTATTACGGCCACGCCAAAATCTTTGGTGAGGCGGATAGCAAATTCTTTATCTCCTTCTTCCGAAATCCGGTCATATTTCATCAGCTGAAAATAACTTCCCTGGCTGGCCAGCGGCGTAAAACGGGTATCCTTCATTAATTGCAGGAAGTAATCCCTTTTTTGCTGGTAAAATGCCGGCAACTCCAGGTAGTGAGCCGGCGTTTCCAGAAACTTAGCCAACCCATATTGCATGGGGGTATTCACAGAGAAGCAGAGGTATTGATGTACCTTCCTGTATTCCTTCATCAGGTGCTCTGGTGCTACACAGTATCCCATTTTCCAGCCGGTGTTGTGAAATACTTTACCAAAAGAAAACGTCACAAAGCTGTTGCGGTAAATGGCCGGGTAGCGCAAAATACTATGATGTTTGGCGCCATCAAAAATCAGGTGTTCATATACTTCGTCCGACAACACCAGCAGATTAAATTCCGCTACCAGCTTTTCCAATTCCACAATATCATCTTCCTGTAAAATGCTACCCGTAGGATTATGCGGTGTATTCAGCATGATCATTTTAGTACGGGGCGTAATTTTACTACGGACTTCTGCCCAGTTGATACGGTAATCAGGAAAGGAAAGTGATATCAGCACGGGCGTTCCGCCATTTACCAATACGTTGGGAATGTAGCTATCGTATGCCGGTTCAAAAATAATCACCTCATCACCCGGATGTATACACGTAGCAATGGCCGTAAAAATAGCGTAGGTACCGCCTGGAGTAATGGTAATTTCTGTATCCGGATTAATAGATTGCTGATACAGGTGGCTTATTTTATCTGCGATGGCTGTGCGAAGTGGCATTAATCCCGGCATGGGTGCATACTGGTTATGTCCTTGCTGCATGGCTTCATTGACCATTGCTTTCAGGTCATCATTGCAGTCGTAGTCCGGAAATCCCTGGGAGAGGTTAATGGCTTTGTGAGCGGCCGCCAATGTGGACATGACGGTAAATATAGTGGTGCCAACCTGGGGCAGTTTTGAGATCATTTTCTATTTTTTGATATTGAAATTTAGGCATTTAGTGTTAAAAGCGAATGCCTTTGGCCTGCTAAATATCTAAATTTCAATATCAAAAAGAGAAAAACCTTAGAGGAACTTTTCGCCTTTATTGCGTTTTATTTCTCCTACGTATTCTTTAATCTGTTGTTCATTTTCTTTTTTGCAGATCAACAGTACATCGTTGGTATCTATTACGATGAACTCATCGAGGCCCTGCAGGAGTACCAATTTTTCGTTAGGCACTTTAATCATACACTTGGTAGCGTCGATCACTACAACGTTTTTGCCTTGTACGGCGTTGCCGAGGTAGTCTTTCTCCAGGTTTTCATAGGCAGAAGCCCAGGTACCGAGATCGCTCCAACCAAAGTTAGAAGGGATCACATACACGTTATTGGCTTTTTCCATGATGCCATAGTCGATAGAGATGTTGGTACACTGTGGATATACTTTCTCTATCGCTTCCTTTTCCTGTGGCGTATTAAGCGCCGGAGTAGCCTGTTCAAACAGTTCATCTATTTCCGGCAGGTATTGTTTGAATGCGGCCAGGATGGTTTTCACATTCCATACAAAGATGCCGGCATTCCAGAGGAAGTCGCCGCTTTGCAGGAAGGTTTTGGCCAGTTCCAGGTTAGGTTTTTCTGTAAACGTTTTCACCTGGTATACATTGTCAGATACCTGTTGTGGTTCAAACTGAATATAGCCGTAACCGGTATCCGGACGAGTGGGCTTAATTCCCAGTGTTACCAGGGCGCTGTTTTTCTGTACAAACAGCAATGCGTTGAGGCATGCGTTGGTAAAAGCCGGGCCGTCCATGATCAGGTGATCTGCCGGTGCACAGATAATGTTGGCCAGCGGGTCCTGCTTATGGATTTTATGGGAGATATAAGCAACGCAGGGTGCCGTATTTTTGCGGGAAGGTTCGCTCACAATATTGGCAGCTGGCAGTTCTGGTAGCTGTTCGCTTACTTTGCCGTTATATTGATGATGCGTTACCACAAAAATGTTCTCCTTTGGAATGAACTGCGCGAAGCGTTCATAAGTCCATTGGAGGAGGGTTTTCCCGGTATTCAGGATATCCAGGAACTGCTTTGGATTATCTGTGCGGCTGTGGGGCCAGAAGCGGCTTCCGATACCCCCTGCCATTATTGCCACATAAAAATGGCTGTTCAGCTGTGTCATTTCTAAATAATTCCTTCTCTGATTAAATCATGTAAGTGAATAATACCTTGATATCGCTCTCCATCCATTACCAGCAGTTGGGTAATATCGTGCTGACGCATCATTTCAAGTGCGTTGATGGCCAGCTCGTCCTGCTGAATTACTTTTGGGTGCAGCGACATAATATCATTGGCCGTTACAGCTGCTGTGGGAACATCTTTCTCCAGCATTCTGCGCAGGTCGCCATCTGTAATAATGCCTTTTAATAATCCTGATTCATCTACAACTGCTGTTACTCCCAGCATTTTAGAGGAAATTTCCACAATTACTTCTCTTAGTGAACTATTGAGCAGTACCTGTGGGGACTGGTGTTGTTTACTGAGATCCCCTACTTTGAGATACAGTTTTTTGCCTAAAGCGCCACCAGGGTGGAACTTTGCAAAATCAGCTGCCGTAAATCCGTGCCATTCTATCAGGCATACCGCCAGCGCATCGCCCATGGCAAGTTGCGCAGTGGTGCTGGTAGTGGGTGCGAGGTTGTTAGGGCAGGCTTCCTGACTAACGGTGGTATTCAGTACAAAATCGGCTTCCTGGGCCAAAAAGGAGCTTGTATTCCCCACCATGGCAACTAAAGTGTTGCCAAAATTCTTCACCAGGGGAACCAGTACTTTTATTTCAGCAGACGTACCACTTTTAGAGATACATAGTACGATATCTTCCTCTCTGATCATTCCCAGATCTCCGTGGATGGCATCAGCAGCGTGCATGAAAAGTGCAGGGGTACCAGTAGAATTAAATGTGGCGACTATTTTCTGGGCAATGATGGCACTTTTACCGATGCCGGTCACTACTAACCGACCCTCACAAAGCGCTATTCTTTCAACAACTTTCTCAAAATCTGCATCTATAAACTGTTGCAAATCATTAATAGCTGCTGCCTCCATCGCAATTGTGCGCCTGGCTACCTGTCCTATATTAATAGTTTGATTCCTTTTCATGTCGATTTACAAATTTATCATTTTTTAGTCAGCACTGGTGCGGTTAAGTAATTTATATTGATACTCCGCGCTTTTTTAAGTAACTTCGTGTCCCCTAAAAAACATATAAAATTATTTCGTCATTTGTTAGTTCTTTAGAGTTAAAATTTGAATGCAATGGCTGTTGTTAAGGAACGTTTGATGGATGCATTACGCGAACACTTCGGGTTCGATTCCTTTAAAGGAAATCAGGAAAAAATTATAAATAGCATCCTCTCAGGCAAAGATACTTTTGTTATAATGCCAACTGGTGGAGGTAAATCACTATGCTACCAACTACCGGCATTAATGAGTCCCGGGTGCGCGCTAATCGTATCACCACTGATAGCGCTGATGAAAAACCAGGTTGACCTGGTAAGAGGCTATAGCAGTAAAGACAATGTAGCCCACTTTTTAAACTCCACCTTATCCAAGGCGCAGATTAAAAAAGTGCGGGCCGATTTAACTGCTGGTAAAACCAAACTACTGTACGTAGCTCCGGAAACGCTCACCAAGCAGGAAAACCTGGACTTTTTCAAGGAACTACAAATTTCATTTATTGCGGTAGATGAAGCACACTGTATTTCTGAATGGGGCCACGATTTCCGCCCGGAATACCGTCGTTTGAAGGAAATGATAGACCAGATTAGTGATAACCTGCCCATCATTGCCCTGACCGCCACGGCTACCCCTAAAGTACAGAGCGATATCGTAAAGAATCTTGGACTGAATAAGGCCAGCATCTTTATTTCTTCCTTTAACCGCCCTAACCTGTATTATGAAATCAGGACCAAGCGCAAAAAGGAACAAACGATCAAAGATATTGTCAAGTTCATTCATCAACATAAGGGCAAAAGCGGTATCATTTACACGCTAAACCGCAAAACCACGGAAGAACTGGCAGATATGCTGGTGGCCAACGGGGTGAAAGCAGTAGCCTATCATGCCGGCCTCGATCCTACTACCAGGGCCCAGCGCCAGGACATGTTCCTGCATGAAAATACAGAGGTGATTGTAGCTACTATCGCCTTCGGTATGGGGATAGATAAACCAGACGTACGCTTCGTTATTCACTATAATATTCCGAAAAGCCTGGAAAACTACTACCAGGAAACCGGTCGCGCCGGTCGCGATGGACTGGAAGGGATCTGTGTCTGCTACTATTCCCACAAGGATGTACAGAAACTGGAACACCTCATGCGGGATAAATCGCTCAGCGAACGTGAAATGGGTGCACAACTCATCAACGAAACCGTTGCCTACGCAGAAAGCGCCGTATGCCGCCGTCGTGTAATTCTCCACTACTTCGGTGAACACTTCGAAACAGAAAACTGTGGACAATGCGACAACTGCCGCAATCCTAAGGAAAAAATTGAGGTAAAAAACCGCGTAGTTATCATGCTGAAAGCGATTCGTTCCCTCGAAGAACGATTCGGCAGCGAATACGTGATCAACATCATCACCGGTAAAACCTCCCCGCAAATCAACACCTACCGCCATGATCAGCTGGAAGTGTTTGGAGAAGGCAAAGAATTCGATGCACATTTCTGGAATTCCCTCATGCGTCAAATGATGCTCGAAGGACTGATAGAAAAAGATATAGAAGAATATGGCCTGCTGAAAGTCACCGACAAAGGCACCAAATTCCTCAAAAAACCTTATTCCATCATGGTGGCGCTGAATCATCAGTTTGATGAAGACGCCCTGGATGACGAAGAAGAAGCAGCCGCAGAAGCACAAGCCTCCGCAGATCCGGCTCTCTTTGAAATGCTGAAAGAACTGCGGAAAAAAGTAGCGAAGGAAAAGAACCTCCCTCCTTTCGTTATCTTCCTGGAAACATCCCTGGAAGATATGGCTACACAGTATCCTACATCTACACAAGAACTGGAAAAAATCCAGGGAGTGAGTAAAGGTAAAGCCATCCGCTACGGAAAACAGTTCCTCGATATAATTACCCGCTACGTTGCCGAAAACAACATCACCAAACCAGATGACTTTGTCATGAAAAGTGTGGTGAATAAAAGCGGCATGAAAGTATTTATTATCCAGAATATCGATAAGAAAATACCGCTGGAAACCATCGCTAAAAACAAAGAATTATCGCTCTCTCAGTTACTCGATGAAATGGAAACCATTGTTGCCAGTGGTACCAAACTAAACATCGATTACTGCCTGGATGAAGAACTGGACGACTACGCTCAGGACGAAATCATGGAGTACTTCAAAGGCTGTGAAACTTCCAGCCTGGCATTAGCAAGAGAAGAGTTGATTGAAAACGACTATACGCTGGAACAATTGAAATTGATGCGTATTAAATTCCTGGTAGTATACGGCAACTAAGCCGGTACTATCAGCACCCAAACAGTTAAAAATGAGCATCAGAAAAATACAGGAAACCATTGCTGCCAACAGGCAGAAAGTAGTTGCACACCCATTATACGCGGAACTGCAAACACTGGAAGACATACGTACCTTCATGCAGTACCATGTTTATGCCGTCTGGGATTTCATGTCCTTACTCAAAGGGCTGCAACAACAACTCACCTGCGTAAATGTACCCTGGGTACCCGTTGGCTCTGCAGCTACCCGTTACCTTATTAATGAAATTGTTACCGGTGAAGAAAGCGATGTGGATCAGGCAGGTAACCGCTGCAGCCACTTCGAATTGTACGAACAGGCAATGCAACAGGCAGGCGCCGATATCGGCAATATAAAGGCGATTATAGCCGATGTAAAGGCCGGGAAGCCTATCCACCACATACTGGAAACATCTTCGCTCCCTAAGGCCGTAAAGGGCTTTTTAGGCTTTACCTTTGAGGTAATTGCCACCGGAAAGGCACATATCATGGCGGCCGTGTTTACTTTTGGCCGCGAAGATCTTATTCCGGATATGTTCCTGGCATTAGTGAAAGACCTGGATCAGAAATTCCCGGGTAAACTGGATACATTCATTTATTATCTCGAAAGACACATTGAAGTGGATGGTGATCATCACAGTCATTTAGCCATGCAAATGGTTACAGAACTTTGTGGTGCAGACGAAAATAAATGGGAAGAAGCAGCCCAATATGCCCAGCAGTCGCTGCATTGGCGCCATGAACTGTGGAGCGGTGTGCTGCATGAAAAAACAATTTTATAAGTTTTTTGAAAAAATATTTTGCAATTCAAAAGTTTGTCTTACTTTTGCAATCCCCTCACGAGAGAGGGCAACAAAAAAGGATGGTGCGGTAGCTCAGTTGGTAGAGCAAAGGACTGAAAATCCTTGTGTCGCCGGTTCGATCCCGGCTCACACCACGAAGAAAGCTTCACAGAAATGTGAGGCTTTTTTTATGCCCATAAGTCTCGTATTGCTGGTCTCAACCTCTCCAGTTAAAAAATCCTCCTGAATGCAGGAGCTACTGCAGTAAAATAAAATCTCCACCTCCACGCATAGTATTCAAGCTTCAGAGAATCCCCTCTCCCGCTCTGGAAAGAAAGGCATGCCTAAACCGAAAAGAGAACAGCTGAAAAGTTTTATATTGATAGAGATTTCATCTAACCTATATCTACATGAAAAGATTCTTATTCCTCTTACCGTTCCTGGCAGCAATTTGTACCGCCTCCGCACAGGACAACGACCATAAAATAGCTGCTATTGAAGCAGAAGGAAGAAGCCTATACCGCTCGGAGATGGCCTCCTGGTATGGAACAGATGTTTTCCAGGCAGACTATATCGCGCCAGACAAGAGTGGTGGCTATGTCTCCTATTCCAGTGGCAACAATGCTACCTGCATCTTTTATAGCAAAGGCGATACGCCCGTAGTAATTGCCACCATTACATTTGACAGCACCTATGATACCAAATCCGCCAAAAAAGATTTCTTTGACCGCCCACTGACAACCTACGAACACGACCTCCTGACGATGCGTAAAAAGTCAGCAACATTGATAAAGTCGGACACTATCTTCAAAGCGTATCGCAATACCCGCCTKAATTTGGTGCCGCTCATCAGCAATGGCGAGAGAAAAGTATATGTGCTTACGGGCCCGGAAGTAAATGGAGTAGTCATCTTCGGCAATGATTATCTGATCAACTTCGATGAACAGGGGAATGTGAAAGAACGGAAAGCCTTACACAAAAATATTATCCCCATTAATTATTCAACAGATAAAGGGGAGCTTACGATGCATAGCCATCTCCCTGAAACAGGCGATTTTATCACTCCTACTGATATCTGTACATTGATGCTGTACGAAAAGTTTGCGCACTGGAAACAGCATATTGTTATTTCTCAAAATTATTATTCCATCTGGGACTGCGAAAGCGACCAACTGGCAACGCTTACCAAGGAAGCCTGGGATAGGATACAAAAAGGTAAAAAAGGTGATTAACTCCCCATCCACAAAAAAATCCTCACAAAAATGTGAGGATTTTTTATTTCCTGTCAGCCCCCTGATCCGGAAAAATTAAAAATATGCTGTCTTTTTTGAAATTGTTGTCACGTTTTGAGTGTCTTCTTTCTCTTTATATCAGAACAACGCAAACAATTAAATCATCAGTAAAAAAGACTCATATGTCAAACAAGATAGAACAAGCCATCACCAACTTTGTAAGAGGCGGCGACAACAGCGATGTAGCATTATTAGACAACGTATTACATAAGGACTTCCGGGTTACCAATAATGGCTTTATGGGAATACCTGGCGTAACCATTATCGGGAAGGAAAAGTACCTGCAAAATATCCGGGATGGCATTTTCGGAGGCCTGCCGAGAAAAATGGAGATTGAATCGATAGAAGAAAATGGCACCATTGCCATGGTGAAACTACGCCTGGAAAGTTCCCAAAACTACTTTGTTTCCTACAACTCGCTGGTGCTGGATACAGATAACGAATGGCGACTCGTCAACAACCTCGCGGTAGTGGAAGCAAAAAAATAAGCAGTAGGATTTTACCGATATCTTTTGCAGGCAAATCAAAATTATTTGAATTGGTGGTAAGCCAAACTTACCTTTGGTTTACCACCAACAATACCTTGTTCTCCGCATTAGAAAATATGATCGAAATGGCAAACATGCCCGATGGGACTGTAGAGCTCCTCTATGATCACATTGTTTTTATGAATGCCCCTAAAGGCCATATCCTGATACGGCAAAGACAACAGGTTAACAGCTTTTATATTATTGAAAAAGGGTTTGCCCGGATATTTTCGGTTATTAACAACAAGGAGATGACCACCTTGTTTGCCAGAGAAAACGATATCATTACATCCACTTATTCCCTATTTACACAAATGGACAGTAATGAAAATGTGGAAATATTAGAAGATTCCGTTTTGTTGGAGATAAATTATTCAACGTTCGTCCACCTTTGTGGGAAACATCCCCATCTATTTAACCTTTACCGTTTTTTGATGGAGAAGTATTATCTCGCTTTGGAAGAAAGAACATTGTCTCTTCAATTCGACAGCGCCCTGGAACGCTACCGCAAACTTGTTTCACTACACCCCTTTATCCTGCAAAGAGCTTCCCTCTCCTCAATAGCTTCCTTTCTGGGCATGTCGCCAGTAACACTGAGCCGTATGCGAGCTCAACTCTAATGGCCTTTTTAGCAAATGCTAAAAAATCGTCTACGAGCCGCATCTAAATTTGCTTTATCAAACGTCAGTCAAATGATCACAAGTATCCAAAGCAAAATTTATAGAGCACTCATCCGCATAGCGGGTATAAAAACAAAGATCGAAAGAGCGTTCACTACAGGAGATTTTAGTAAATTTCATAAAGCCGCCAGTATACCGGACAAGGTTACAAATCAATGTGAAATCTTATATAAGACCTCTTCAACAGGAAGAACAGTCTGGGAACTGAAGAAAAAAAACAGCACCCCACAACACTATATATTTTACCTGCATGGAGGAGGGTTTGTTGCTAATATCACAAAATACGATTGGCATTTCGTAAACAAGATTATACAACAAACCGGCTGGGGAGTTGTTATCCCTGACTACCCATTGGTGCCATCAAACAATTACAAAAATGTGTTTGATATGGTGGTACCAGTGTACAAAGAACTGCTTCAGAAGGTAGGTGCCCAAAATGTAGTATTAATGGGGTTCTCGGCTGGAGGCGCCATCGCTTTTTCACTTGCACAATACACCCGAAACAATCAATTTTCCCAACCCGCTCAGATCATTTTACTATCTCCCCTTCTGGATGCTGCCATGCAAAACCCTGAAATTCCGATAATAGACAAGTACGACCCATACATTGATATTAAGGGCGTCAGCAAATCTCTTTCAATTTATGCAACAGGTACCAACACCTCCGATTACATGATAAGCCCAATAAATGGTACGCTGGAAGGGTTGGCCCCCATCCATTTATTTGCAGGAACACATGAGGTAGTAATGCCCGATGCACGAAGATTAATCGCTATGGCTAAAGAAAAAAAGATAGCCATCAACTATTACGAATACCAGGAAATGTATCATGCCTGGATTTTTCTGAATATGCCTGAAGCCAAAGACGTATTCAATAAATTGATGCGTATTTTAAATGCCACTAAAATGCCTGCCACTTGCCTTACAGCAGCGTTGCATAGAGATTCGCATTAATCAATCATCTTACTCTTAAAATACACGAAATGGTACAGCACTGCCTGCTTCCAATATGCAGCATTATGATTGCCGGGTTGTGTGATAAAAGTAATAGGGATCTTCATGCTATCCGCCAGCGTTTTCAATGCTATTGTGCTGGGGTATAAAATATCTTCTGTACCACAATCAATAATAAACGGTTTTATATCTTTTTGCCCTTTGAGCAAAGTGGTAATGCTGTATTGGCGCCAGTCATTTGTGCCGGGATTCCCCAACAGGCTGGTAAGATCGTTGACAATCCTGTTGTTGTTAAGAAACAGTAAGCTTACCTCCCGCCAAAGGTTAGCATCTATGATGAATGCACCACTGGTACTACCGGCTGTATTAAAATAATCCTGATGGCCGATGAAATACCGTAATGCACCATAGCCGCCCATACTCAAACCTGAGATGAAAATATTCCGGCGGTCTATATTGAATGAAGCATGAACTTTTGGTACCAGTTCTTCAAAAAAGAAATCTTCCACCTGCAACCCTTTTTGATAAGGGCTGTTCAGATACCAGGATGCAAATCCGTCGGGCAACACAATGAACATTTGATACTGATCAGCAATTTTTTGCAAATCTATCATGCTTGCCCATTGGCTATAATTTTCATTATACCCATGCAACAGGTAAGTCAATGGATATGCCTTCTTTGCATCATAACCCGTTGGCTTAAATATCAATACTGTGTCTGGTGTGGAAAGATGAACCGACTTGAAGATCCATTTTTGCTGCGCTTTTGCCTTATATAATACGAGCGTAAAAACTATGATAAGGGCAACCTTAATTGTTGTTTTCATTCTATATTTGAGTTTTGACAATGCAAAAAACATCAAGTTTTGGCTACCTACCAATAACGCTCAAAATTGTGAGTAAGATGAAAAAGGAAACATCCAGCAATAGTTTAAACGAGCAGTTTCTGTTTCAAAACTGCGAGTTAAACTCGGCTTTAAATGTAATCAGCGGTCGCTGGAAAGCGCAAATTGTCTATTCAATCTGGTCTGGAAATGATCGTTTTAGTAAACTGAAACAGGAGCTCCCCGCTATTTCTGAACAAGTGTTGAGCCGGCAGTTAAAGGAACTGGAAACACATGCCATATTGGTTAAAATACCAATTCCGGAAACAGTTCCAGCCGGTATCTGTTACCAGTTAACGGGTAAGGGGATTGCGCTTGTGCCTATTTTACAGGCCCTCTGCGCATGGGGCAAGCAATATGCAGAAGGAGAGGAATGTATTCCGCTTTTAGCATGCGTATAAGGAGTCAACGAAGAAGTGGGATATTTCACTGTAACGATATCCCACTTCTTCGCAAGTGGCTTTAATTGCCTTTATAACAATGCCGGTAACAGCAGCAGCTGTAGCCCGACAATATGCTGAATAACGGCAACTTTAACTGGTTTTGCAGCCAGGTGAAAATCATCCGTAGCAATGAGTCCATACCGGGTAATTTCTTCTTCCGTGAACAAATCCTCAAAGGGAATAAAACCCGTTTCAAACCCTTGCTCAGCTAACTTATCTTCATAGTCTTCCCCGTAAAAACGAATATGGCCTTGGTCACCAAAGGTGATGGCCCGTTGTTCAGGCGTAGTAATAGCATCGTCTTCAAAGGTTACTTTCAGCCCTTTCTTAATAGGCACCTGTAACAAAGCAGCACCGCCGGGCTTTAAGATCCTGCATAACTCCCGCATGGCTTGCAGATCTTCTTTTACATATTCCAACACATGTGAGCATAAAATCACATCATAAGTATTGTCTGGTATTTCTGGCATCTTTACAATGTCGATGTACACCGTATCAGGCGGATAAGTACTTTCAAATGACGGTGCAAACTTATCTGCCGGCGTATAATGCAGTCCTTTTATTCGTTTGAAATACCGATAAAAAATAGACTCCGGCCCAATATGCAAGAGCTTTTTACCTGCTGAAACCAGCTCTGTATTTCGCTCCAGATACAGCCATAATGCGCGGTCACGTTCATTTGATCGGCAACGTGGACATTGTCCGGGCCGCTGGTCTACGCCCAGTGGTAGAAATTTGGAAAAAGATTGCTTACAGCAGGGGCAACTTACTTTTTTGCCACTATAGTACAGGCCGCGGAAACGTAGATACAACGGCAATGCTGTTTTCTTTAGAAATGTTTTCACAACAGGTTGCATAACGAGAATATAGGTTGATAGGGAATAATTACGGCATATTATCACAAATATGCTAAGTATGGCTGAACCAGACAGCAAGATTTTACGAGCGGTAAACTCATGGTCAGTATTTTTTTAAATTAAAAAATAATGCCGCATATATCTACATATATTCATTCAATTTACCTTCACCTTTTCCTGGTAATAGCCATAATACATTCCCCGCAGCACAGCCGCAGCAATGCGTTTCCATCTCACCATATCTTTTCTGTTACAATTTCCTGTGCTCAAAAACAAACAGGCTTTTTCTCCAACACCTTTGATATCAGTGCTACAATATCGCCAGCGCGGTCGTTAAGGCGGATCAACGATGCAGTGACCATCCTATCCAATACATGAACAGTACCATTCGTAATCTTCGCTTGCAATAGCGTAACAACTTCATTACTAAGCATACACTCACCATGCCAGCTACTGCTTAATACCAGATAATGCACTTCGAAAACTGATCCGTTAAAGTACTCCAGTATACATTGCACCTCATCGATAGACTCTGCAGACAGCAAGTCAAGGACAACAAAAAAAGAAGTATCTGACTCCCGATGAACCTGTATCAGCTTTTTGATATACACCAGGTACTCGCGGGGATCAAGCGCGCGGGGAAGAATAATCACAAACGGCTCCTCTCCTAATGCCGCCGCCTTAATAGGCCCTTTAAAAGGAAGGAATTTGCTTCTTCCAAAAATTTGCTGGGTCGTTTTTCTTTTGCCTGCATGGGGGGTACCAACAATGACAAAGAATCTTCTGGGGTTAACAATCATATCCCAAAGAAGCAAAAAAAATAAATAGCATTTGTTAATGAATTCCAAACAGATCCGGAACTACACTTTCTGCTAACAATAAGTCAATACAGAATCTTTATTCTGTTCTAAGGCTACCTACCGGATTTTTTGTAGCTAACTTCCCCGTCATGCCAACAATGATAATAGTTACCAACAGAATTAATAAGCTTCCCACCATCAAAAATGGCGCTACGCCCATGTGTATCCTGTAAGCATAGTCCATTAACCAGTTATGCAACAGATACCATGCTAACGGCCACGCCACTACGTTAGACAACAGTATAATCCAGGAAAATTCTTTTATAAAAAGAGCGACAATATTCAGCACCGATGCACCTAATACTTTTCTGATTCCCATTTCTTTATTTCTTCTGGCAATACTTAGTGTAACAATACCCAATACGCCTAACAATACAATCATCAACGACACCACAGTGGCTACTCTGGCAGCCTTCTGCATTTGTTGTTCGGTTTCATATAACTGCGCGAGACTATCATCCAGGAATTTAAAATCAAAAGGAGCATCTGAAAAAATAGTGCGCCACTTCATTTGCAACGCCGCTATTTGCTGAGAGGTATTACCCGGATTTAAGCGGAACGAAAGATACCGGTAGATAGGAATTGCCTGTACCGGCGTATACAAAATAGGCGAAATAGCATTCTTTAGTGTACCAAAATGGAAATCACGGGTGACACCTGCTATATATACCACCTGGTTAAAGTTATAGATCCGCAACGGCTTATTCATGGCTTCTGCTGCGGTTCTCCATCCTAAGGCACGCGCCGCTGCTTCATTGATAACAACCTTTGCGGAATCGGTGGATGTTCCGGAGTAATAGGTCCCGGCACTCATTTTAATACCGTAGGTATCCACAAAACGCTCATCAGATATAATAGACGTGGCAGATATCGCTGCACTGGAGTCATTCTCCGGCCTGTAAATCATACTACTACCACTGCTCCATCCATTCATCATTTCATAAGAAAAAGACGCATCCTTTACTTCCGGCATCGCACGAAATTCATCACGCATTCTTTCCATGTGCTGTACACCGGCAACGGTCCAATCGCGCGGAACTGCCGTAGTGATCACCCGTTCCTTATCATAGCCCAGATTCGAATGGAAAAAGAAGGCAACCTGCTTATCTATTACAATAGCGGCAATGAATACCACAATCGCCGTCACAAATTGAATGGTGATCAAACCACGCCGGAATAATAACTTCTCCTGAACATTCTTCAGCTTTCCCTTTAGTGCTGTTACAGAAGGCTGGGCAGATAATACAAATGCCGGATATATGCCGGCCAGCACACCCGTAAACAGAATGATCAACACCGGCAAAATAGCAAACCAGCCCGGGAATGAAGACAAGCCCGGAATATCCTTTCCTATAACCTGGCCAAACAAAGGCCTTAACAAAGCGAATAATATAATGGATACAATAAAAGAAAAAGTTACCACTAATACAGATTCCGTGATAAACTGGAATACCAGCTGCAGCTTCATTCCACCCATAGCCTTTCTCACTCCTATTTCTTTCAATCTCGTTAATGAATTTCCAATAGAAATATTGACGAAATTAATGATCGCCATCAGCAGAATAAACAGGGCAACAAATGAAAAAATGGCGATCATTCTTCCCGCCAATCCTTTATTCAGGCCCAGGTAAACATCCTTCAATGCTTCAGGATGCACCTCCAGCATTTTCCGTAATTCAGGCGTAACATTTGTTTTCATTAGCGTGGCGATGGGCACTGTCAGCTGGTCAGGACTTACGCCCGGTTTCAACAATACATAACTGATAATATTGGTCGTTTGCCAGCTTAAAAAACTTTGTTCCCGTCCAAAATATTTGAGACTGGCTGGTCCCATGAATACTTCATTCTCCGGCTTACTATAATTGGTGATCGTATTAAAAGGCAGATCTTTGATCACCGCCGTCACCTCAAAATCATCATTCTTTCCGTCGAACGATTGTATCTTAATCAACTTGCCTACGACATCTGTTTTGCCAAAATATAATTTTGCCCTTTTCTCTGTAATGACTGCCGCATTCGGCTTATCAAAGGCTGTACGCGGATCTCCATAGGCCACCGGGAAATTAAATACATCAAACAAGGTAGCATCTCCGGGATGTACCCCCTCACGATAATGTTTATCTCCTACCGATACTACCGTTGTAATACCATCATGGCTATATCCTTTATCAACAAGCGTAGGATAATTATCCTGTAATGCTTTCGTTAGTAGTCCTAACGTTGCAAATTCCACTCCCTTGTCGGGAACGGCCCACTTACTTTTCAGCAAAAAAATACGGTCATTATTTTTAACAAACCGGTTCACCTGTAATTCTCCCCACGCATATGCACCTATCAATAACACAAAGGTGATTCCTATAGACAATCCCCAGATATTTACCATCGCAAAAAACCTGTTCTTGACGATGCTTCTCCAGGCCACAAGGAAGTAGTTTTTTATCATAAGGCTTTTATATAGTGTTACTCCTTTCCGCTAAAAAAATGCCGCAAGGTAACAAGTTGATAATCAAATAAATATTCCAATTTCCTTTGTCCGATAATGTACAATGGCTGTCCAATTTTGTACAGACATCTTTCCACAGAAAAATAACAACCACAGGTACACCCTTTCTTTTTATTTGTATTTTGTACGCTTATTCCCGTTAGTAAATGTCAACATATGAAAAGAACTCTGGTGCTATGCCTGATATTGCTGAGTTTCCGGCTCTCAGCACAAAATATACGTATTGCTACACAGCATACCAGCCTGGTATATAATGTGAACCACGCCGGTCGCCTGGTACAACAGTACTTTGGACCATCAATAGCTCCTACCCTGGCTGATACTGCAGCAAAAGGGCAACAGGAAGCTTATGTTAGCGCTGGTATGGAAAGTCTGCTCGATCCTGCCATCCGTATTGTACACAGCGACGGAAACCCGTCACTGGAGCTGAAATACGTATCTCATGAATCTACGCAGCAGCAAAATAACAATGTTACGGCCACCACCATCACATTGAAAGATCCCGTATATCCGGTAACCGTTATCCTTCATTTTGAAACCTATTTCAAAGAAGATATCATTAAAGCCTGGACAGAGATAAAACATACGGAGAAAAAACCGGTACAACTCACTGCCTATGCCTCCTCCATGCTGCATCTGACGTCAGATAAATACTGGCTCACACAATTTCATGGGGACTGGGCCAAAGAAGTAGACATGCAGGAACAATATCTTACCACCGGCATGAAAATTCTTGACAGCAAACTGGGTACCCGCGCCAATATGCAGCAGTCGCCCATGTTCTTACTATCGCTTCATCAGCCTGCCGAAGAAGAAAGTGGCGAAGTGCTGGCCGGCACCCTGGCCTGGACTGGCAATTTTAAATTTGGTTTTGAGATAGATGAACATAATAAGTTGCATATCAACTCCGGTATTAATCCCTACGCCAGCGACTATACGTTGAAACCCAACGAAATATTTACTACGCCGGCATTTATCTTCACCTTATCCACCAAAGGAAAAGGGCAGGCCAGTCGCAACTTTAACCGCTGGGCACTGGACTACGGCGTACTAGACGGTCGCGGACCACGGCTAACACTGCTGAACAACTGGGAAGCCACCGGAATGGATTTTAATGAACAACGCCTGGTCGGCTTATTTGGTGGCACCAAAAAACTGGGTGTAGATATGTTCCTGCTAGACGACGGTTGGTTTGCCAACAAATTTCCCCGCAATGCAGATAATGCCGGACTGGGCGATTGGGAACCCAATACCACCAAACTGCCACATGGCCTGGGATACCTGGTACAGGAAGCCGAAAAACAGGGCATTAAATTCGGTATCTGGCTGGAGCCTGAAATGGTGAATCCTAAAAGTGAGTTGTATACCAAACATCCGGACTGGGTACTTCGCCTGCCTAACCGCGCAGAAAATTATTACCGCAATCAAATGGTGCTGGACCTTACCAACCCAGCTGTACAGGACTTCGTATATGGTATCGTTGATAAAACCCTGTCGGACAATCCCGGGATCGCTTATATCAAATGGGATTGCAACCGCATGCTTACCAATACATGGTCGCCGTATTTGAAAGAAAATCAATCACATCTCTTTATAGAATATACCCGCAGCTTTTATAAAGTGCTGGACAGGGTCCGGGCAAAATATCCGCATCTGCCCATTATGCTTTGCTCAGGCGGCGGCGGCCGTACCGACTATGGCGCTTTGAAATACTTTACCGAATTCTGGCCCAGCGATAACACAGACGGACTGGATAGAATCTATATCCAATACGGTTACTCTCACTTCTTCCCATCTAACACCATGGCTGCCCATGTTACCAACTGGGGACATCAATCGCTGAAATTCCGCACAGATGTGGCTATGATGGGAAAATTAGGTTATGATATAAAGGTAGACGACTTCACACCACAAGAGCTGCAATTCAGTCATGATGCTGTTGAAACGTATAGGCGTATTAGTGATATTGTATGGTATGGAAATCTTTACCGTTTGGTTTCTCCCTATAAAGAAAACAGGGCAGTATTCCAATATACCAGCGATGATCAGAAAAAAAGTATTCTGTTTAATTACCTGATGAACATTGCAAAGAATGATGTATTTACAGCCGTAAAACTACAGGGACTGGACCCTAATAAAAATTATCGCGTCCGTGAAATAAATCTGTTTCCCGGTACCCGCTCTCCTTTCCATTTTACACAGCTGTATAGTGGTGATTATCTGATGAAAGAAGGTCTTCAGCTAACAGGCCATGGAGGCTCACTCACCAGCAATATACTGGAAATAACGGCGGAATAATTTTCCTTAAATAAAGATCCCTGGTTCCGATAGAACCAGGGATCTTTATTTAAGGAAAAGGCGGTTTCCTATTGATGCTGTATCTTCAGTGTATCAAAGCGATATAACTATTTTAGTGGAAACGCGTTAATAATATATCTTGGTCATCATTTATGAAAACGCTGATCGGCTATCTTTCGGGTACAGAATGGCACCCATATATTAAAATAGGCAGCAGCATTTTGTTGGTGCTTATTTTCGTTGGACTTGTAGCCACCATTCTGCTTGAAAACCGCAATCCAGTAAAGGCGGTAGCATATATTCTACTGTTATTATTTATTCCTGTTTTAGGACTGATTGTATACTATTACCTGGGAAGAGATTTACGAAAGAAAAGACGTTTTACTTTAAAAGGAAGTAAAGACGAGGCGTTGTTTCTGCGATACTGGGAATCGCAGCGATCGCAGATAGAAGAAATGCAGCTGGAGCTGCGACGACAGGCCGGTAATAAGCAGGAACTCTCTGCCATGTTATTAAACACCCGGCAATCTATTCTGAGTAAGAACAACCAGGTACAACTGCTCATCAATGGAGAAGAAAAATTCCCGGCGGTTTTTAGTGCCTTACGTGCTGCCAAACACCATATCCACATTGAGTATTATATGATTTCGGCAGATGATGTAGGCAATGAGATCACGGAAATATTGATCGAAAAGTTAAAACAAGGCGTACTGGTACGTTTACTCTATGACGATATGGGAAGTGATCGTATCGGCGATATTCCCAAACGACTGAAGGAACATGGCGCCCATGTATATCCTTTCTCTCCGGTATTGGTTGATTTTTATCTGAATGCCAATTACCGTAATCACCGTAAAATAATTGTGGTAGATGGTACCATAGGCTTTGTTGGCGGTATCAACCTGGACGAACGTTATATCAATAACGGCAAACATTCTACCTTTTGGCGCGATACGCACCTGCGTATTGAAGGCGATGCAGTAAACATTCTGCAGCTTCAGTTTCTGATGAGTTTCCGCTATTGTAGTAAGGAGGTATTTCCTTTTGCGACGCCTTATTTTGTCCGGTCGGCCTTAACAGGTACCTGCTTTACCGACATCGTGGCCAGTGGCCCTGATTCTGAATGGCCAATAGCCATGCAAAGCATTCTGATGGCTATTAACATTGCCAAAAGAAGAATACGCATCAGTAATCCTTATTTTATCCCTACAGAAGAATTACTGACCGCCTTGCAGATAGCGGCCCTGGCGGGAAAAGACGTGCAATTACTCTTGCCTTTAAAAGGCGATTCTTATATCGTTCAACACGCAGCACTCTCTTATATAAAGCCACTGCTGGCGGCTGGCGTCAAAATATTCTTTTATACCCGTGGCTTTATTCATGCCAAAACCATGGTAATTGACGATAATCTGGCCTGGGTTAGCTCTGTTAATTTCGATAACCGCAGCTTTTACCTGAACTGTGAAATCGGCGCACTGGTCTACGACAAAGAAGTAGCCGGCAAATTAAACCGGGCGTTTGATGACGACCTTTTATACTCGGTACCGGTTCAGGAAACCCGCTGGAATAGGCGTAATTTGATTAAGCGGTTCATGGATGCGTTATGCAGGCTCCTTACACCGCTATTATAAGGCCCTAATTTCTGTCTTCGCCCAGGTCAAGGAACTCACCGTTGTCTTCTTCGAGATCTTCGTGTCTGTCGCCTCCTATGCTATAAATATTATTTTCTTCGTCTTCCTCTCCTATATTTTCCTCGTCATCATCCAGTTCTGCTCCGGGAACATCGAGATCATCTCCTACTTTATCTTCCCGCCAGGTTTCTTCCTGCTCATCCGTTGATGGCTCTGCTGACTTCTTTCTTTCGGTAGGTAGTTCACTGTTATGGCGGAAAGAACCTGTGATCTGGTTCATGTCCACATCTACTTCGCTATCGCGGTTCCGTTTATTCATGATATCTTCTCCAGCCGGATATTCGGGATAACCTGGAAATTCTTCTTCTTCCTTTTTCTCTGGCTTAGAATTTCCCTTACCGGGTTTGTTATCTTTATTACTCATAATCATACCTTTTAATGTGGAAAATGCAGAAAATGTCATGCCACCCAGGTAGCAGACATGTTATTATGAGGATAACAATGTAGTATAATGATTGTTTAGCACGGGCAGACGACCATTAGCGCTTCTTCCCCACCAGGTTCAATTGGAAAGATATACCGGCAGAGTACAGTTTTACCTGTCCCAATCCGACCCCATGCAGTGGAATTTTGGCGTAGGGTTGTACCCCAACAATCAGGCGTTTCCCCGCGGGATGCTGATATAATGCGCCTACGTTTAAAATGGCCAGGTAATGTTGATTTTGATTCTCTACTGTTTTCTCCCAGTTTGGGGTGTATTTGTAGATATACTGATATTTTTCTTTCAGCATAAAATAGTTCGATAATCCCAATGTTGCGCTAACGGTGTTATTGTTGACCTGTAGGAATGTATAGTTCATATTCACAGGAATATCGAGTACATCACAATTCGCATTCACTTTTACGAGGTCGTAAGGCATATAGTTACTAGTGTAGTCGTTACGGGTAGCACCATATAATTTTTTACTGTATACCGCTCCTGTGGTAATAAACCAACGGCTATTAAAATAATAATGTGCCAGCACACCGGCATTAAACCCAACTTTCCCGTAATTAAAAGACGGTGCCACATTCAGATCCGGTCCAAGTGTAATGCCAAAATAAAGTCCTTTGTTATTAATTTTTCTTCTGGGTATTTTATGACTTACATTCAGTGTAATACTTGTATCAACAGCTATTTCAGGGATGCTATTTATTTTCGTATAGTCGTTTCCGTTATTTATTCTTTTTGTCTTAATGAAGTCAATATTATTGGCTGGTAGAACTATTCCGATGTTCTCATTTAATGTGCTTGTTTTCCCGGAAGTAATAAGATTATCTGATTCGCTATTGCTGTTTGTGTTTATACTTTTTTTAGGGAGATGAATACCTTGTTTGCTTGTTGTAGGATGATTTAATTTGTTTTTGGGAGATGACAATGCATCCGACAGATTTGCTGCTTCATGTTGTGACGCTTTTGCAATATCAGGCTTAGTAGCCGCTGGAAGGGTTGTAGTGGATTGATTAGATGTGTGCTCCTCTGCATTAGAAGAAGTAACGGTGTTGCTCAATTTGTTTTCAACAGCGGAGCGTACACCTGGATGGTGCAGGGGCTTACCTTCATTGGAGCCTATCATCCACCAGCCGATACCACCGAGCAATGGTAACAGGAACAGCCACCACCACCAGCCACCGGGGCGTTTTTTATCTTCCCCGGCATCCAGCAATGATTCCATTTTTGACCAGGCATCCTGATCAAAAGGAATATCAGCTTCGTTTAGCTTTTTACGGATGCTATTTTCAAATGCGTCACTCATTTTTGTATAAGGGCATATTTACGTCTAACCCATTAGTTCCACTTATGGATGATTTCGTAATTTTTTCCTTCAATATTTTCTTTGCTTTAAATAAGTTTGATTTGGAAGTACCTTCCGATATGCGCAGCATGGCTGCTATTTCCTGGTGCTGGAATCCTTCCATAATGTACAGGTTAAATACTGTTCTGTAAGCAGGTGGTAATTCCTGTACAAGTTTTAGCAACTCTTCATAGGATAGCTTATCTATTATTTTTTCATCCGTTCCTGGCTCTGGTATCTGGCTGATGTCATCTACAAATACCAACTTCTTCTTACTCCTTAAAAAATCGATGGATGTATTCACCATGATTTTTGCCAGCCATGTTTTAAAAGATCTGCTGGTGTCAAATGAATGAATGTGCTGAAATATTTTAAGGAATCCGTCATTCATAATTTCAACTGCCTCTTCCCGATTTTGCGCATACCTCAAACAAATGCTTAAACCGTATCCGAAAAAATTTCGGTATAACGCTTCCTGACTGCTGCGTTCTTTTTTGCAGCAACCGGCAATCAGGTCATTCAAATTATTCAGATCCTGCACAAAAATATTCTTGTCTGCTTTTTGGATACTAAATGCGTTATAGCCTTTTTTTGAAAATAATTATTTGATTTTGGTTTTTAGAAAAATCAAATCCATTCATAAATACGATTACTGGTAAAGAAAGGTTGCTTTCCCCGCAAAAAATGATTCTCCTTTAAAAAACGCGTTTTTAGCCCCTTTAAGCCCTCATGCCCTATTTACAACACTTGCATCCAACCTTTAAGAGATATCCAAAATTCACCCACTTTCTGAAGGCCACTTTTTCCGCATTTTCCACTTTTTTTTGCCATTTTCGACCTTCTGCTAAAAAGAAAAGCGGATAAATTGTAAAACAACTTATCCGCTTTCAACATCTTATTTTTTCTTTATCGTCCCATATACACCATCAGAATTTGTACATCACTTGGATTAACTCCACTTATGCGACTTGCCTGACCTAAAGTATGCGGACGAATTTTGTTGAATTTCTGTCTTGCTTCATTTGATAACGAAACCAATTTCGCGTAATCAAAATTCGAAGGAATTACGAGGTCTTCCAGTTGACTCATTTTCTGCACCAGCTCATTTTCCTTCTCAATATATACATCGTACTTGATCTGAATTTCGGCTTGCTCTAAAGTGTCTTTATTAAATTCAGCCAGTGCTTCTCCTATTTTAGGAACCTGTTCTTTCATAGAAAAGATGTCCAGATTAGGGCGTAATAATATCTGGTAAGCCTTCTGTTTTTGTGTCAATGGAGCGGAAGATCTGTCTTCCAGTAATGCCCCAATTTCTTCCTGCTCTACAGATATTTCCTTCAGAATGCGTTTTATTTTTTCTACGCCATCTTTCTTTGCCTGCACTTTTACCATCCTTTCTTCTGAAGCGAGCCCCATTTTATAGCTTCTTTCTGTTAAGCGCAGGTCCGCATTATCCTGGCGAAGCAGGGTTCTAAACTCTGCTCTGGAGG
Organism: Chitinophaga sp. 05T412; assembly: GCF_056396465.1. Classification (NCBI taxonomy): domain Bacteria; kingdom Pseudomonadati; phylum Bacteroidota; class Chitinophagia; order Chitinophagales; family Chitinophagaceae; genus Chitinophaga; species Chitinophaga sp. 05T412. The sequence goes on along the minus strand of NZ_JBFTLN010000006.1, from coordinate 307,072 downwards.
TAAACATGCGATAAGGTTCTTCCGTTCCTTTATTAATCAGATCGTCTATCAATACGCCGATATATGCTTCACTTCTTTTCAGAACGAATGGCGCCTCTTCTTTTGCTTTCAGGTGTGCATTGATCCCAGCCATAAGACCCTGACATGCGGCTTCTTCATATCCGGTGGTACCATTTATTTGTCCGGCGAAGAACAGGTTTTGTACATGTTTCGTTTCCAGGGAAAACTGCAGTTGCGTTGGTGGGAAGAAATCATATTCAATGGCATATCCTGGTCTGAACATCCGGCAATTTTCAAAGCCCGGTACCAGGCGTAAAGCTTTCATTTGAACATCTTCCGGCAAGGATGTAGAGAATCCATTTACATAAATTTCAACGGTGTCCCACCCTTCCGGTTCTACAAACAGCTGGTGTCTTTCTCTCTCTGCAAAGCGATTTATTTTATCTTCGATGCTTGGGCAATACCGTGGTCCAGTTCCCTGTATACGTCCCTGGAACATAGGTGATCTATCGAAACCGGTACGTAACATATCATGTACAGCTTCGCTTGTATAGGTAATCCAACAGCTTCTTTGTTGAGCAGGTTTTATCCTTTCTACATCCAGATAGGAGAAGCCTACGATCTCATCATCGCCGGGTTGTTCTTCCATTTTGGAATAGTCTAAACTACGTCCATCAATACGAGGAGGCGTACCTGTTTTCAAACGGTCGCTTTCAAAACCAAGGGAAACCAATTGTTCAGTAATACCAGTTGCTGCTTTCTCAGCTACCCTGCCACCACCGAATTGCTTATCTCCAATATGAATTACGCCATTCAGGAACGTACCATTAGTGAGTACTACTGCTTTCGCCTGGATCTCATGTCCCAGCCCGGTGATTACACCATGGCATCGGCCATCTTTAACCAACAGTCCCTTTACCATGTCCTGGTAGAAGTCGACGTTGGGCGTTTTTTCCAATGCTTCCCGCCATTTTGCGGCGAAGAGCATACGGTCGTTTTGTGTCCGGGGACTCCACATAGCGGGTCCTTTTGAACGGTTCAACATCCGGAACTGGATCATAGATTGATCTGTAACAATTCCTGAATATCCGCCCAAGGCATCTATTTCTCTTACAATTTGTCCTTTTGCAATTCCTCCCATGGCAGGGTTACAGCTCATTTGAGCTATGGTTTGCATATTCATGGTCACCAATAAAACTTTGGAGCCCATATTGGCAGCAGCGGCAGCGGCTTCACAACCTGCGTGTCCTGCGCCTACAACAATGATATCGTATGATGGAAACATAATAACTTTAGAAAGTGCAAAATTACGTAGAAGAAGGGAGATTGTTTGTAGAAAGTAGAATGTTCCACGTGGAACATTCTTATGCGGTTTCCAGGTATGATCTTTTAGGAATGTTCCACGTGGAACATCTCCTTTTCTCGAGCTTATTCAATAGAACATCGGCACGCTGTCGGATCAATACTCCTGCCGCTATAATTAAGAGTCAAATGAAAAAAGGAGACCGCTAGTTAAAAGCCCTTCTCCTTTACTGACTTTCTGGAGCCAATAATAATGCGTTTACATAGCATCCAAAGTTCTACATTGACCTTGCATCAAAAGCAACCTTTCTTACCCTAACGCTATACTTTCCTAAAAGTAAAATATACAGGACATCCCTCCTTGTTTCAACATTCCCCTTAATGCACGAAAGCGTGGCTAAGGACGTCCATACTAAAAACTTTAAATTAGCCAAGTGTCACCCTTTAACCAGGTTCACCTTCTCATTTGCATAGCACCTTAACTAGGTTGCCCCTGCTAATCTTGAACTTAATAACACAACAGCCACTTTGATATCCTAGTAAAAGTGATTAGACTCTCTCTTAATATCTTTACCTATAGAACTCCCAAGTAATCTCGAATTTCACAAGGCGGCCTCTCTATCAGGTTTCCCGTCCATTATTACCAGGTATCATTTACGGAAATATATTTCTCACCTGAATGTTCCACGTGGAACATTCGATTCTCTATAAAAAGAAAAGGGAGAATATTCCTAATTAGAATATTCTCCTTTAAGCTTTATGTTCCACGTGGAACATCTACTTTCTTAAACGTTCTTAAACGAAAAATGTCCCTTTCGGAACATTTTAACGTTGAAAGACGATGGTTATATCACTTTCCAAAATATTTTACCAGATACTCATCCTCTTTGCTTCTCATCAGAGCGGAGTCCTTTTTACTCTTATCTTTAAATCCACATAAATGCAAAGCGCCATGAAAAATTACCCGATGCAGCTCCTGGCTGATTGATACTTTAAATTTCTCTGCATTATCCAATACCCTATCTACGCTAATATAAATCTCACCCTCCGTAACTGCGGGGTCCTCTCCCATTTCAAACGTCACTATATCGGTATAAGTATCATGCTGCAGAAACTGCTTATTAATTTCCAATAAGTAGACGTCTGAACAGAAAACATAATGCATACTTTTCAAACCTTGTCCTTCTATAGAGAAAAGCTCAGCCAGAAATAACTTCAACTTCCGCTTCTCCTTTAAATAATCTTTTACCTCGTGCGATGTAAATTGAATTGCCATTTAAACTAAAAAAATTAAGTGGATGTAAAAGTAAAGTGAAATTTTGGATTGAACGACCTTTCTTTTTGCATATTGGGCTTACAAGGGTACCTTTGCTTATCATTCATAAGTGAGTTTCCCAATTGTCCCGGAACAAAGTTTAAACAGATTAATAAGCAGGAAATGAAAAAGGGCATTATAAAATTATCTTCCCTGACAACAGGAAAAAGCGCAATTATTATAGAATTCGAAAAAGACGACCTTCATATTAAGCTGATGGAAATGGGCTGCGTACCAGGTGAAACAGTTAAAATAGAAAAGATTGCTCCCCTCGGAGATCCGATCTCCATCATGGTAGCCGGATATAATTTATCGCTTAGAAAAACAGAAGCAGATCATATTTGGGTAGAGGAAATTTAGTTTTCCTCTATCCTCCCTTCCCAATAATCCCAAAAATTTTGATTTTCCCTCCCCACTTGCCTGGATCTTCCCAAAAAAGAAAAAGAAAACCTGGTAAAAAAGAAAAAATTTTCTTGTTTTTCCACATTCTAAAGGCAAACATCTGAAAATTGAAAAATTTTTATTTTTTCCACATTTTAAAGACCCAAAAAAACAAAAAAATTTTTTTTTAACCTCGTCTCTCAGAAAAAGGAAAAAAATTTGCCGATTTTTCCACATTTTCTGTCATATTTCCTTTAAAAATTCCAATTTCTTGGAAAAAACCTCTCTTTTTCAACATTTTTTGCCTCTTTCAAAGAAATAAAAGTAAAAATCTCCGTCCTCAACTGCTTATTCCCATCTACTTTATCCACATAAATTGCTTCGAAAAGAGAAAATATTCTTCATTCGTTCTTTTCCACGTAGCTATTGAGAGAAATTTTCTCTTCTCCAACAAGCCCCTGAAAATTCAATCCTCCCCCTCATCCCATGACAAAGAAAAATTACCGAAATCTCAGCGCCTGACGAAAGCGCTGAGAATAGCACGGCACTTCTTCATCACTATTCTCCTGATAAATCTGCAAATACCCAAATCTCACGACCCTGGTAATCCATTGAGAATTCATTCCTCTCCAAAGATCCAGCCCTACCACACACTATTTCCCAATACCCAAATCTCAACGCACTCATAAGCGCTTCTCTTAAAGACGAAAAAATTAACTCCGGGGATGACGAAGAAAATCAGCAAATATTGAAACCTCAGCGCACTCGGAACGTTCTGAGATTTCATTCTATTTATTTAAAACCTCTTATCCATTATTCCAAGAAAAGTATGTGATTCTCAGGCTACTCATGTGCCCCTGAGATTGTCTTCAAAACTACGATCCTAAAAACACCGCACGTACAACTTTAAATATTCGATTCTCAGCGCCTTACCTATGCCATGAGATTTGCATGAAAATCATCCCATATTGCACAACTGAGAAAAATAAAAAATATCTAATTCTCAGGACATTGGGAAGGCGCTGAGAATCAAACCAAAAAAATAACTCCTGGGATACCCCAATGCGCACCTCATTCTCAGCGCCTTACAAGTCCTTTGAGAATCAAATGCATTTCAAATACTCGGGGTACCCCAATGATTAGATAAAATATTGGATTCTCAGGGCACTCGAAAAATCAAATGTGGTATACTTCAGAATCGTTATATCCCCGTCAAAAGCAGTAAATGGACACCTTATCAGCCAGGAAACCCGCCTTCAAAAATGAGGATAAGGGCAACAAAATTAAAAAAGAGGTAAAAAGGAATGCGCTGAGAATAGCGCCGAAAAGATCTATACGGCATAACCCAGGGAAAACAAAAAATACTCAAATCTCAAGGCCTTCAAAAAAAGCTCACTCACCGCAGCATAAAATCAAAATATGCCCACCCGTCAGCAAAATAATTAAATATGCAGTTGTCAGCGGACTATCAGCGCGCTGAGAATTTAATATTTCACAAATTCCTTCACCTACCCAACATCAAATTTTTTTTTTCAATTCTCAGCTCCCTAAAAATTAAATTCAAACGGTTTTTAACATTCAATTCCACCGTTTCCCATTTTCTCTGATTCCATTCTTCCAGCAAAATATGCGGTATGCTGTCAAATATTCAATTCTCAAACAGTTCATAACACGCTGAGAATTAATCGATTCAGGTATAAATACGAAGGCCGTGAGAATATTACATTCTCACGGCCTTCGTGTTATTCCTTATTTATTATTACTAATAAATACTATTCAAATTAATTTGAAAATCAGTTAGTTATATTAAAGCCCAGCAGCCGCACTAATTTCTAACATTCGCTCAATTGGCTTTTTAGCGGCTATCCTCAGACTTTCTTCCATCGTTATTTCCGGCTGTTCGTATTCCATACACAGGTACAATTTCTCCAGCGTATTCAATTTCATGTGTGGACAATCGTTACAAGCGCACGCATTGTTCGGCGGAGCTGGAATAAAAGTTTTTCCAGGATTCTCTTTTTGCATTTGATGCAGAATTCCTGTTTCTGTTACTACGATATATTCCTGCGCGTCGTCCCGATGGCTAAATTTCAACAGTCCTGTTGTGGAACCAATGTAATCAGCAATAGCCAAAACTGCTGGTTCACACTCCGGATGCGCTATCACCTTGGCTTTCGGGTGACGAATTTTCAATTTTGTGATCTTTTCCAGGGAAAAAATCTCGTGTACCATGCACGCGCCATTCCAAAGCACCATGTCCCTACCCGTTTTCTTGATCAAATAAGCCCCTAAATTTCGATCAGGTGCAAAGATGATGGGCTGGTTGTGAGGAACGCTTTTAATGATTTCTTCGGCATTAGAACTCGTACAAATGATATCGCTGAGTGCCTTGATACCCGCCGAACAGTTGATATAGGAAATAACGATATGGTCAGGGTAACGGTCTCTAAACTTCTTAAACAGCTCCGGAGGCGCACTATCAGCCAGTGAACACCCTGCTTTTAGATCCGGCAAAAGCACTTTCTTCTGCGGACTTAGAATTTTTGCCGTTTCCGCCATAAAATGAACCCCGGCAAAAACAATCATGTCGGCATCTGTTTTGGCAGCCTGCTGACTGAGGCCTAAACTGTCTCCGATGTAATCTGCGATATCCTGGATATCTGGTTCCTGGTAATAGTGAGCGAGTACAATTGCATTCTTCTTCTTTTTCAGATTTTCTATCGCTTCAAACAAATCCAGGGAGGGATCGACTGATATATCCAAAAATCCGTTGTGTTGCAAATTTTTTTTCGCTTCAGCGATTTCCATAATCATAGCTATATACTTCTTTAAATATTTAAAAGAAAAAGCCCACTACTATTAGGGCTGTGAATATGTGGAAATTAAATTTCCGGCTCGTGTACAAATGTAGTTGTTATTCCTTTTTACTACGCTTTCCACATGAAATTAACATGCTCTTTCCGCGTCATTACTGGATTTTCCTGTTTTCATCCACATAGGTGGATATCGTTGTTGGTGAAAATCTTTTTCGTCAACAGGGTATTAGGAAAATGTTAAAAGATGGCATTTACTATCCACAATTCACATCTCCATTTTTTAAGGGTAAATTTAACCACAATAACAAAATTAGTTTTACCTGTGTGTAAGGGTACCTTTTCCCACGTTATTTTACGTTTTACAGGGGTTTTTACACATCAATTGTGGAAAAGAATTGGCTGGGAATGGAAAATGGTCAAAATGCATACACGGCTAAATTAGCCCTGTTTTATTCACATTTTTATGTGGATTCCCAAAAACAGCTTTTTAACATTTGTGAATAACCCTTTAATGTTATTCTCTTCCCATTTTTGTCAAAATACCAGCAACAGCCTGCATTTAAAAACACTAAAACCCGCAAAAAAAACAAGTTGTGAATAACGGCTTCATGTGGAAAACCTGTGAATCATACATAGTCCACAAAAGTGTTATACCATCCTGAAACCCTTTGCTGTATTGTGTTTCAGGCTTTAAAATACTCTTTTGCAGTTACAGTTATTTTATTCTATTTTTGCTATCCTTAAAAATGTAGACTATATAATATATGTCAGTAATTCAGAAAATCAGGGACAAGTACGCCGTCATGATCGTTGTAGTGATTTGCCTGGCTATTGTTAGTTTCCTGTTGCAGGATGCCTTTTTTGGCAAAAGTTCTCTCTCCCGTCGCAGTACAAGCGTGGGTAAAGTAAATGGTGAAGATCTGGACTTAGCAGACTATCAACGCCGTATTCAGGACGCGGAAAATAACGCCCGTCAGCAAATGCCTAATATTGACGACCAAACACGTCAATATATCCGTGAACAGGTTTGGAACCAGTTTCTGAATGAACAAATTATGCAGGCTCAATACAAAAAATTGGGTATTGTTGTAACTGAAGCAGAAGTGGTAGACCAGATCAGAGGTAAAAACCCTAATCCGGTAGTTATCCAGCAATTTACACGCGATGGTCAATTTGACCGTGCCGCTTTGCAACAAGCTATTTCACAGGCATCGAGCAACCCTCAGATCCGTGAAGGACTGCACCAGATGGAAAGCTATATTGCTAAATACCAGGAACAACAGAAGTATATGACCCTTATTAAACAAGGTGTATACTACCCAAAATGGCTGGCAAAACAACAACAGGAAGATAACAGTCAATCCGCTACTGTATCTTATGTAAGCGTTCCTTATGCAACTATTTCTGATTCTACTGTTAAAGTAACAGACGCTGAACTGAACCGTTTTATTCAGGATCACAAGCAACTGTTTAAAGTAGAAGAATCCCGTAAAGTAGAATATGTATCCTTTGATGCTATTCCTTCCCCTGCGGATTCCGCGGCAGCTATCCAACAGATTGTTGCCATGAAACAAGAGCTCGATACAACTAAAGATGTTGCTGGTTTTATTAACCGTAACTCTGATATTAAATATTACGATGGTTATATTTCTAAGAACGAAGCAAAAGTTCCTCAGAAAGATTCTATCGTAAACTTGCCTGTTGGCGCTGTTTTCGGACCATATTATGATAATAACCTGATCGTATATGCGAAAATGGTAGATCGTAAGAATATGCCGGATAGCGTTAAAGTTCGTCACATCCTCATCGCTTCTTCTGCACAAATGGGTGTAGCTGATTCAGTGGCTAAAAAACGCGCTGATAGCATTGAAGTTGCTGTAAAAGGTGGCGCCGACTTTAAAGCGCTGGTTGCTCAATACAGCGATGATCCAGGTAGCAAACAAACTGGTGGAGAATATGATTTAACTCCTTCTTCTCCTTTTGTTCCTGAATTCAAAGAATTTGCCTTCGATGGTGCAAAAGGCCAGGTGAAAGTGGTGAAAACACAATTTGGCTACCATGTTATGCAGATTATGGATCAGAAAAACATTGGTCCTGCTATTAAAGTAGCTTACCTCGGTAAATCTGTAGAAGCAAGTAAAGAAACCAATAACACTGCATACAGCTCTGCAAGCGACTTCGCCGGTAAAGCCCGTACTGCTGCTGCTTTCGAAAAAGCAGTACAGGAAGGTAAACTGAATAAGAAAATTGCTGACAACGTTCGCCCAATGGATTTCGTAGTCCCTGGTGTTGGACAAGCACGCGAACTGGTTCGTTGGGCTTACGAAGCAAAGAAAGGTGAAGCCAGCAACGTATTTACTTTTGACGATAAATATGTAGTTGCTGTTTTAACCAGTGTTCGTGAAGAAGGTACTGCTCCTCTGGAAGATGTAAGACCTCGCGTGGAAGCAGAAGTTAAAAAGCACAAGAAAGCAGAACAAATTATAGCTAAACTGCAAACTCCGGCTAGCCTGGATGCAGCAGCAAAAGCAACTAATCAGCCTGTGCTGAAAGCGGAAGGTGTAACTTTTGCTACTCCATTTATCGCTTCTCTGGGCTTTGAACCACGTGTAGCAGGAGCTACCTTCAACAAAAGCTGGGGTACTGCTAAAGTATCTGCACCTATTGAAGGAACCGCTGGTGTATACGTAATTAAAGTAGATAGCTTCCAACCATCGGCGCAACCAGCTCAGGATGTAGCTACTCAACAAGCTGCATACGAACAAGGTGTTAAATCTATGCTGGATCAGCAACTGTTTGAAGTGCTGAAAAAGAAATCTGACGTGAAAGATACCCGTGGTAAATTTTTCTAAACCGCTACATTTTTTACTGACATAAGAAGAAGGGACGCATAATTGCGTCCCTTCTTCCATTTATACCCTTTCCCCACCGGCGAAGCCACTTATTCACATTCCTGCACCGATATTCGTAAATTTGTATCCTTAAATAAGGACAAAATGGAAGAAATTATAAATAAAGTAGCACAGAGTGGATTGGAAACCATTGACCTGGAAGACTATTATCCACAAGGAGAGACCGTGATTTTTGATATGAAAGACTACCTTTTCATGGGCCTGATCCTGAAAGAAAAGGATTTCCGCGCCTCCCTGAAAGAGCTCGACTGGGAACAATTTCGTGGAAAAAGTGTAGGAATCATTTGTAGCGCCGATGCGGTGATCCCATTATGGGCTTATATGCTGGTAATGACTGAATTAGAACCAATTGCCACATTTGCCGCCTTTGGAGACGCCGACTTTATCCACAAAACACGTTATCTGCAGAACCTCGCGAAAATTGATATAACGTCCTTTACTGATAAAAGAGTGGTGATAAAAGGATGTGGGGATAAGCGTGTGGGTGAAATTGCCTATGCGGAAATAACCCGCCTGCTTCGCCCGGTAGTAAAGAGTATTATGTATGGAGAGCCATGCTCTACAGTACCGGTTTATAAAAAGAAGGCTTAGAACCAGCCTCGCTTTCTAAATATGAGGATCATCAGCAATAATAAGATGCCCATTCCTCCCAGCGTATAATAATATCCGTGCTTGTTTTCCAGTTCGGGCATATTATGAAAGTTCATCCCATAAATTCCTGCTAAAAGTGTTGGCGGAGCCATCAAAGTAGTTACTACCGCCAACACTTTCATGATTTCATTCATTTTCAGGTTGAGCTGCGTATGATACATTTCCTGTAAGTTCAATACCATATCGCGGTAGTTATCTGCCAGGTCGTTGCACTGAACAATGTGATCATACACGTCTTTATAATATTTAGTTACTTTATCATCCAACAGATCACTTTCACTTTTGAGGAAGCCGTTTACTAATTCCCTCACAGGAGCAATTGCTCGTTTGAATAGAAATACTTGTCGCCTTAAATAATTGATCCGGGCTAATGTGCGGGTATTGGGCTGATGTTGCACCAGGTCTTCCATCATTTCTATCCTTTCTCCCAGCTTATCCATCACTATAAAGTAGTTATCCACAATTACATCCAGTAAGGCATAGCATAAGTAATCGGCGCCACCATTGCGAATTCTGGAGCCTTTCAGCAAAAGTTTGGTTCGCACGGGATCAAACACATCTCTGGTGGGATCTTCCTGAAACGAAATCACGAAATTTTTGCCGAGCACAATACTCACCTGCTCCATATCCACCGAAGAAGATTCACTATTGAAGTAAATCATGGGAAGTACACAGAACATCCTGTCGTTTATTTCATCCATTTTTGCCCGCTGTCCAACACTGAGTATATCTTCTTCCAGCAATGGATGTATCAGGAACTGCTCACAAATAGCGTGGACATCGTCTTTTTTTATACCATCCACATTGATCCAGCTGAGTTGCGGCGATTCTGCATATTTGAATGTGTCCTCTACTTTATTCAATACTATTTCTGAACAAAGACTGGTATTATAATCGAAAACAGTGATTTTGCTGTTATCTGGCTGCTTCCGGAGCGCTACTCCTTCTGCAGGATTAAAATTCATGATACGCTGCTTCTTCACCTTGAAAGGATTCAATACTTGTACTACGCCGGGAATAGGCAATTTGTTTTTCAATGCCATATACAACAGATGTTATCAGGATTTAGCACCGAATTTAAAATAAAAATTGGGTTAATAACCGGAATAATGCCTCGTTGATAATTAAGGGAAAAAACGGAGGTCGACCAGAAAATTGTCGTGCGGGCTCAAAAGTAAATGCGTAACATCAGTCCTATGGGGTATATAGACTGATTGAATGGAGGATTATGCACTTATAGCATTGATCAATAGTCAGTTAATATATTTTTCGGGAGATAAAAAAACGAGGATGTATCGTTTTCTCCGATATATCCTCGTTTCTGTTGCCATTTTAAATGGTTGTTATTTAGAATTGTGGCAATACGATGGTAGGTGGTGTACCGGTGGCTGGCCGCTCAAACAAATCGCCATATTGCGCATTAGCTGGTTTAAAGCCGCTGTTCCAGAGATAGAACCAACCATTTTCTGCACCGCCGCCATAATCGAGCCTGTCTTTCGCCTTGGCGGTGGCGTCGTTACTGAATTTGGCCTTTGTCAGTTCAATCCATTCGCCAGTATTGGTTTTGATCCAGTGGTTACCGAAGTAGCCTTTACGTCCGAGATGCCCATTTTCAAAGGAGAAGTTTTCCAGGAAAGAGTAAAGGTGCCCCATGTATTTACCGTCTTTAGGCGCTCTAAAGCTGGCGATGAGCTTCCACTCTTTATGTTCTGGTACGTAGAAGTAAGCGGTATAGGTAGTGATATTTCCGGTGGGCGCGCTGTGCATCAGGAAACGGTAGGTTTCACCTGCTTTCCAGTTATATACCCAATGACTATGACCTCCGGTGCCTTCGCCGCCAAATCCGCTGGCATCTACACTATCCCCTTTTGCCAGCATCACTACCTGATCTTCATACTTTACTTTGCTCCGTTCTTCTGGCTCTCCACCCGCATCCCATACGGAGAAAATGATTCTTCTTTCGGTAGGAGAATTCACCTGCATTCCAAAGTAACCCCGGTGAAAACCGCAGGACATGAAATAAGTACCGAGTTTATCTTCTCCTTCCGGCACTTTAATTTCTCCATAAAACCATTCTACATTTTTACCTTCCGGAACAGGATAGTTTAAATGTACAGAAGCCGCACGGCGCCAGGGCTTAGCGTTGAACTGGATGTCTTTAGTGGCGGCACCAGTCAATGAAACAGCCTTCACGTCTGCATATACAGATCCGGATTTCTCTACTCCTTTTAAGGAAACGCAGTAGAAGCCGGGCTGCTTAATATTGGTTTGTAAAATAGGAATATTTACAAAATCACTATTGTTAGGAATGCTAATTGTTTTTTCAATACCATTTACAGATACGCTTACTTTACTTGCAGCATCTGCTTTTGCAAGGAGTGCGACTTTCAGAGGACCGGTAGTAGCGGCATGAAAATAGAAATTAACGGTGTTACTATTGCCCGTCCAGTGAATAACGCCTTTGTTATGGTTGATGTCTACCCCTTCTTCTACCGGATCGGCGTAGGCGGCAAAGCCGGGAAGTTCTACTGCGGGGGCTTGTGCGAAAGTGTGATCAGCAGCCAGGCACAACGCCAGCAATGCTGAGAGAAGTGTTTTCTTGTTCATTGTTCTGTATTTGTATGTTAACAAATAAAAGCGCATCTGTTTCCAAATGCAATTCCGTCCGTAAAAAATTACAAACGAATGAGAATACCGGTTTCTACCTAAGCAACGGTATGGGCATAATGAAACACTGCGTTTAACGCACTTCTCTTTGGTAAAGGCCAGGTGGCGGCAACAAGTGCCTGGAAATCGTTTTTGAGGATCAGGAAAAACAGCAGAAAGTTCAACATCTGCCGAAGGCTAAAAATAATAACACACCTTAAAGCGGGCGGGAGTATACTTGTTCGTTTATTTCCTCTTTTTCTTCTTTTGTTTGTACTTCACTTCCACATTGGCAACGCCAGTATTTACCATACCCAGTTTAGCGGCAGCTTTGTGAGACAAATCAATAATGCGTCCTGGTACAAATGGGCCACGGTCGTTGATGCGCACTTTCACACTTTTTCCATTGGAAATATTGACTACGGTAACGCGTGTACCAAAAGGCAATGTTTTGTGCGCAGCGGAGAGCTGGCGTTGGTGAAAGGTTTCGCCACTGGCAGTACGTTTGCCATCAAAGGAATCGGCATAATAAGAGGCTTTTCCTGTTTCGGTGATTTTCCGACTACAGGAAGAGGTGACGGCAAGTATCAATATAGCAAATACCAATACAGTATTACGATGCAACGGGGCAGGGATAGGTTTCATTGGTAGCAATTTAGATAGATATAAAAATAATCAATTTTCCGGGGCTTTTAGCTGCCGGAAACAGGTAAATGAGCAACGGTATGTTTTAACATGGCCGGTACCAACAGCTTATGAAACGGTTTAACAAAGAAGAAGTAGATTTTGCCCCAAAGATTATTGTAATGAACCACCGTGGTGCAGATTAACTGTTGTTGCGTGGATTGCTGCTGTAAATAAAGCGATACACGGAAGTCGAGGTGCTTATCATTTTCTCCCAGAATTACTTCCTGTTCATTTTTCTCCAATATTTTGAAAATGCCGAGCTGATCACCGCAATTGAATGTAGTGGGAGGATTTCGGGGTAATTTCTGACTGGTTTTCAGTCCAAAAATACGGACTATCCGATCTCTCCATTTCATCATTTGTGAAACAAAGCGTGGCGCGGTAGTAACAAAGGCAATACCTGTTTGCTGGATGGTAACGGGATGTGCAGTAACAATGTTGGCTGCAAAAGTATCCTGGTAGTGAATAGTTGCTGATTGTTTGTTCAGCAAGGAGTTGGCAGGCAGGGTGGGTTTTAAAACGGTCATGCGGCGATGGTTTACTATCACAAAATTAAGCGTATTGCCGATGCTTTCCATGGCCTGTTTATTGAGCAGGGGAAGATGAACAATGTGGGCAGGCAACTGTTTTATCATTCATCTTTATTAACACAAAAAATATGGCAAAACTTGTAGCGGATCAATTAGTGGAGATGCTGGCGGATGCTGGCATTCAACGTATTTACGCAGTTACCGGCGATAGTTTAAATCATATTAATGATGCCGTGCGTCGTGATGGCCGTATTCAGTGGGTACATGTCAGACACGAGGAAGTGGGCGCTTATGCAGCGGGTGCAGAGGCCCAGCTGAATGGGCTGGCCTGTTGCGCGGGCAGTAGTGGTCCCGGACATGTACACCTGATCAATGGGTTGTATGATGCGCACCGGTCGGGGGCTTCCGTGTTAGCAATTGCTTCTACGTGTGCTACCAATGAAATTGGCAGCGACTATTTTCAGGAAACCAACACCATTAAATTGTTTGCAGATTGCAGCTGTTATAACCAGATTGCTAATACCGTTGAACAAGCGCCACGTATGATGCRGGCTGCCTTACAACATGCGGTACATAAGCACGGAGTAGCGGTGTTGGGTTTACCGGGAGATATAGCTGCTGCTGACGCCAAAGATATTCCTACTGCCACGAGGTTATATCATCCACATCCGGTTATTTGTCCCTCTCCTGCTGAATTAAAAGAATTAGCAGCCTTACTGGATGGTGCAGAGAAAATAGCTATTTATTGCGGATTAGGTGCGGTGCCAGCGCATGATGAGGTGGTTGCTTTGTCGCAGCAGTTAAAGGCGCCGGTAGCCTATTCTTTCCGKGCTAAAATGGGTATCCAGTATGATAATCCCAATGAGGTAGGGATGACGGGCCTCCTGGGGCTGGCATCCGCTTATAAAAGTATGCATGAAGCGGATGTGTTATTGTTGTTAGGCACCGATTTTCCGTATACACCGTTTATGCCATCGAAAGCTAAAATTGTGCAGATAGATATTCAGCCGGAGCGGCTGGGACGACGGGCAGCACTGGAACTAGGCCTGTGTGGAGATATCAGGGATACGTTGAAAGCGCTGTTGCCACTACTTAAAGCTCATGCTGATACAACTTTCCTGGAGGAAATGACGGCCTTTTACCAGGAAGTAAAAAAGAAAATGCAGACCTATGTGGAAGATCGCGGAAAGGAAGACGCTATCAGTCCGGAGTATGTGGCGTCTACGTTGAACAAGCTGGCCGCAGATGACGCCATCTTTACCGTGGATACCGGTATGACCAATGTTTGGACAGCGCGCTACCTGGAAGGTACCGGAAAGCGAACGTTATTGGGATCTTTCAATCACGGCTCTATGGCCAATGCGATGCCACAGGCCATTGGCGCTGCTTTTGCGCAACCAGGCCGGGAAGTATTTGCACTCTGTGGAGATGGTGGTTTAACCATGTTGCTGGGAGATTTGATGACGATTAAACAATACCAGCTTCCGATAAAAGTGATTGTATTTAATAACCGCGCGTTAGGGATGGTGAAACTGGAAATGGAAGTGGCCGGAATCCCCGACTGGCAAACGAATATGGTTAATCCGGATTTTGCTGCTGTGGCCGTAGCGATGGGCTTTACAGCGTTCACCGTTCATAAGCCGGAAGAAGTAGAAACAGTATTATCACAAGCCGTTAAAACCGGAGGATCAGTATTGGTAAATGTGTTTACCAACCCGGATTCACTGGCGATGCCTCCTAAAGTAGAGTTTGCACAAATGAAAGGCTTTGCACTCTGGATGGGGAAACTGATTTTGGGCGGAAGATATGAAGACGTATTCGATGCTGTAAAGTCGAACTACAAGCACTTGAAAGACGTGCTGTAAGATCGTTTATAGGGAGACTACACCGAGGTTGTCATCTCCCTATAAATAAACTTATTGTTAAAAGGGATAGCCGATAGCAATGTTGAGAATTAAGTTCTTTTTACGCCATTCGGGATCTCCGAAATTAATTTGATTCAACACCCATCGCTCATTTTCCGGTAGAGAAGGAATGCGGAATGGTATCGCCAGATCAAGACGTACTACTACAATCGAGGCATCAATACGTACGCCTACCCCACCACCAACAGCGATTTCTCTGTAGAAGGAGTTAAATTGAAATTTGCTGCCTGGTTTATCCGGCACATCTTTTTGTAGCCAGATATTACCAGCATCAATAAACGCCGCTACATTGAATACGCTGGCAACGTGCACCCGCAGTTCTGTATTAAGTTCCAGCTTGATGTCGCCGGCTTCATTGGCAAACAATGCAGCACTATCTGCTGCTTTGCTGCGAAAGGTGCCGGGGCCTAACGTGCGTGCCCGGAAAGCCCGGATACTGCTGCTGCCTCCAGTGAAAAACTGTTTCACAAACGGAAGTGTTTGAGAGTTGCCATAGGGTAAACCGTAGCCTATTAGTAAGCGGTTCACCCATTGCTTTCCTTTGCCAATATTCCAGTAATGGCGACCTTCCAGCGTAAACCGTTCATATTGGGCAAAGGAATTACCCAGTATGGTGCGCTGGCCGGTATCGTTTTTAGGGACAAACAGCCCTGCCAGGTTGCCGGAGATATCCACATTGCCACTCAGGTAAAAGTTATGTATCTGGTTAGGACGTTGATTATTGTAAGTGATGGTATAGTTGCTACCCAGGATAAATTGCTTTTCAATAGCAGACCGTTGACTAGGATCGTGGATCAGTATACTGTCGTAGGCACCGGTTGTTTTAGACGGCAATACATACGTTACAGCAATAGGTGCAAAAATATGACTGAGGTATTGTGAGCGCTGCCATAGGTATTGTAATTGCAGCGTGTATGCGTTTAAGTTATATAAGTCAGCGCGGCTGTATAATTCATAAGTGGCGCTTATACGTGTTTTAGGTACATATGGTGTACGGATATTAAAGCCTCTGATAGGTGTAAGAAACCGGGGGAAAGTAACGGCTACTTCTGCACCGAGTGAATATGAATTAGATCCGCCGGCACTTTTATTGCCTGTTTGCCATTCCATACCGCCGCGCAGGCCGATTTCCAGCAATGCAGCAGAGTGGAGCCAGTTCCTGTTTTTGGCAGTTAGCCGGACTTCAGATCCAATGAATCCATTAGATTTGGAAGTGCCACGAAGCTCTGCCTGCAACGACCGGCGTTTATAGGGAGTCAGGTAAAACTTTGCATCAAGCCATCCGCTGTCAAGAGAAATACGGTTGTTGACCATGGCCCGGTAGTTGCTGGCCAATGAAGTATCACGTGAATAGGTAGCATCCCTTTTAAATCCAACACCGGAGGTATCACGTTTGCCGCCGACTCCTCTTCTATTGTCCGGCTGATTGGGATTGCCACCCACGATATTGTGGATAGAAGTATCTCTTATAGGAGTGAATTGTCCTTTGACGAATTTGAAAACACCGAGGTTGATTAACCGTTGAAGGGTAATATTATGAGAGCTCAAACGGTATAAACTATCCGGACGCAGGAACACGGATCGGTTAAATGCAGTTGGTTTAAAGCGTTTAGCGGAATCAACAATGTTAATACCTCTATACTGCACAGGCGTACCTAAGGTAGAGGTGGAATCATTATCCAGGGAATAATCCGGGAACAGCGTAATATCGTGCATGCGATAAGGACGTAATGCAGCCAGTGGCGTATTATCCTTGATTTTAACAAGTAAAGCAACTTGTCCCATATTGGTACTATCTGCCTGTATCAGTAAATAATCCGGCGTGAAGTAATAATATCCCTGTTCTTTTAACATGGCGTGTATGCGTTCCCGTTCTGCTTTGATAGAATCCAGCGAATAAGGAGCGCCAACAATCAAAGAGCTCTCCGGTTTAGTGGCTTTAACAGATTTACCAATAGCGCTGGTATCTGTTATATAGGTAACGCTTTTGATCGTATACCGGTGATTGGGTGTAGCGGTGTATTGGATGGAGGCTTTTTTCTTACCGGAGTACTTCACCTCGGATGCCATATCGGCCTGGAAATAGCCATTATCAATGAGGTAGCCATCCAGGATTTTTGCCGTGTAATCTGGTTTTGCCTGACTCAGTAATACAGGCGGCTCGCCCCATTTTTTCCTGAGTAAATAATTTAATCCTTTTCCTTTAGGCTCGTTGCCCAGATTGTATAGCCATAGTTTAATGGGCATACCGAGGAATTTCCTGTTCCTGTTGGGACGAATCTTTTTTTCCAATCCATCCATCAGCGTGCTGTAATCGCGGGGCCTTTTTCCGGACACTGTATCTTTTATCCATTTTACTTCACTACCAGTATATAGCCGGTCCCCTTCGGGCACCGTGCGTGTGGTGCTACAGGAGCTGATGACCAGGTATCCCAGGCAGAGCAGTGTACAGCAGAAGGTAATATGGCTATTTCCTATTCGCATCAGGCGTTGTCGTATTTTTATCGTTGTTTTTTTTCTTATCGCTTATTTTTTTCTTTTGAGATGGCGTTTTTGCACGTTGCAAAATTTCCCGGAATTCATCATAGTCCATTACCAATGCAAAGGCCACTCCTGTTTCTATTACTTGTCCGTCAATAACGGTGGTGTTATCATTGTTTTGATATACCCTGATCCGGTAACGGCCATCACGGGTAAGTTTATATTCCACGGAGATATCACCAATCAGGGAGCTGGCATTTTGCTGGTTGCCTTGCAGCATAATGTTTGAACCAACGGAAACGGTTAAACGATCATTGAATAATTGCTTGGAGGCGCCTACTTTCAGATTGGTAGTTTCCTGCGCATTACCACTGGAATAATCCTCCTGGTTTTGCAGGTCAAAATTGAGATCCACCCCTTTAATCAGATTACCTGCCAGGTTGTTAAGTTGTTGGGAGAGTATTTTACTCACACTATTTTTAGCTGCTTGTCCTACTCCTCCACCGGTGCCACCATCGAGCGTACTCATGGGGTCTTCCGGAATGAAACTATTGAGCACCAGCAGTCCCATTACCTGTTTATTMAGTTCAGATGGTGTCTGGTTAATTTGTTTAAGTTTATTATAAGGGGTACCATCTAACATGTTTCTTTCTTTTTCGGGCAGGTCGAGACGGAAGCTGATGTCGGGCTTCATCAGGTTACCTTTGATCATCAGGTATACTTCAAACGGCATACGTTGTTTATACGTATTTCGTTTTTCTGGCGTCATCCTTTGCATCTGATCGGAAACCAGGTCATATGCAGGCGCATTTACGGTGTATTTGGCGGTAATATCCAGATCGGCCTTGGTAGCGTCGCCGCTAAAGGAGATAAAACTTCCTTTTTGTATGTCAAAAGAGCGTTTGATGAGTTGATTGAGCGACATCTCATACTTACCCTCCGATATTTCATAGCGGCCGGTCAGGCTTAGTTTACTGCTGGGGTCCAATGTGGCATTGATACTGGCGGTACCTTTTGCCTGTACATAGTCGCCATTCTGCGCGTCGATAATGATTTTGATGATAGACGCCGGTGTGATATCGAGGTTACCGGAAAGGTACATGCCTTTCAACCGGGTAGTCTGGTATTTGAGGCTGTCTTGTTTTGCCAGTAACGCCGAGTCGATGGGATTAGAC
Organism: Chitinophaga sp. 05T412; assembly: GCF_056396465.1. Lineage (NCBI taxonomy): Bacteria > Pseudomonadati > Bacteroidota > Chitinophagia > Chitinophagales > Chitinophagaceae > Chitinophaga > Chitinophaga sp. 05T412. Next base: position 288,251 of record NZ_JBFTLN010000006.1, on the reverse strand, counting down.
AGGTCCACGAATTCTACGATTCCTTCCCTGCTGGCCAGGCTGGGTTCATCCTGTGGCAAGGTCATAGTGACACTGGATTTATCGCGCAGTTTTACGGTTGCGTCAATCCTTGGAAGGTCCAGCGAGCCACGGATTTTCACTTTGCTATCTATATAGGCCGGACCATAAATCCATTGATCGGGGTTTTGTTGTCTGCCAAGGGCCATGAAGTTATCAGCAGTAACATCCAGGTTGAAGCTGTAACGGGTATAGTTTTTTGTATTGATACGGCCATTCACTACCAGCTCATTATTGGCGCTGTCGGCCACAACGAGATTGTTGAGCAGAATACCTTTTTCGTCAATTACGATATCTTCATCTGGCAGGTGGAAGGTACTACCAATCATGGTGACCATGCCGGAAGCATTATCGAAATGCAGGCTGCCGGCAATTTTGGGAGAAGCCGTGGTACCGGAAATATTAAACTGTCCATCGGCGCTACCAGACATGTGTGTTACACTCCCCATGGTAAAAGGTTCCAGCGCGGCCATGCTCAGCTTATTGATATTGAGCTGGGCATTGATGGTGCTATCGTAGGTACCTTCTACTTTAATATCATTGTTGTTGCCATTTAATCCGGCTACCAGTTTATATTGGCCTGGGCCATTGTTTTCCACATTAGCATCCAGTGTACCCATGTGAGTATTTTTAACGGTCAGGCTATCTACTTTTAGCGTAGCATGTATAAGGGGAGATTTATCCCAGTTGCGTACTGCTGCATCTGCATTCAGTGTACCGTTGGCGAGTAAGGTATCTGTGGCCAGTAGCCCTGTAATGGTAGACAGCTGGAAATTTTTAATACTCGCCAATAAGGCTGGTACGGCGCCGGTGTCTTGCTGTGTGGCTATCTGAATGGATTGTTCCCCATACGACAGTTTGATGTTAGCGGTATCCGGTGCACCATGTTTTATACGCAGTATATTATCATCGGCTACAGTCCAGAGCTGTTTGTTGAGCAGGAGGCCTGGCTTCAATGATAGCTGCATGGCGTTATCTTTCAGGAAGGTGAAAATACCGCCCAGCTTATATTTAGCTTTTCTGTTAACATCATCCAGCTGGAGATTAAAGTCTACTACGCCGGTATTAGCGGTAGCCCTCAGGAACGTATGTTGCAGCGGAAACGTAGGATGCATCATGTGGGCCAGCGAGATGTTGGTTTGCATGGAGGTATCCAGGATACGTGCAAAAAAGCGGAGGCTATCTACCTGGATGGAATCGTAAGTTACTTTAGGTAGATTGGCATGCAGTACCAGCAAGCTACTATCGCTGTTTAAGCGACCATCCACTACCAGGGGAACCTGCATGTGCAAGGTGGGTAATAGGGCCTGCAGGCTTTTGGGCCATATCAGGGAAGCATTCCAGGCGAGTAATTGTCCGCCGGGAATTTTTATGATGTTAGTAGAATCTGGTGGCAATAATGGCTTGTTGATTACCCCAGTAAATGCGCCAGCTACCTTTCTATAATCTATATGTCCATATGCATTGATTAAACCAAGCGGGCTTTTCAGGGTGATGTATTGTTGATCATCGTATTTGGCCACTAGCGCAATGCTATCCAGTGGAAAAACCTGCCCATTGGTGCTAATTTGCCAGTTGGTTAAAAAGGCGTTTCCTTCAATGCGCTGAGGTTCAATACTATTGAAGTCGGCGATTACCTTCCCTTGAATAGTTAATGGTTCGGTGTACCAGTGTGTAGCGTACAGATCTGCTTTAGTCAGGTCCATATCTACTTTAAGTCCTTGTATGGTGGTGTCTATCAGCTGACCGCTGACGTTAAAGGTGGTGGTAATATTGCTGTCGGCGCTTTCCCCTTGCGCTTCAAAATCGCCTTTATTGAGGCCTGCATTTACGCTGACATCATGATAGGTGTATGCGTTATAAGTAGCTTCGCTTAACTGGATAGTTGCCTTGGCTGCCATTTGTTTCAGCGTATAGCCCTGACCGGTAGCGCTCAGTTTCCCTGACATCCAGCCATAGGTGGTATCGTATAACATGATACCGGGATTGGCACGGAAGTAGGGAACGCTGATGGTATAGCTACTGCGAATACTGTCGGTTATATTTATGAGGTGCGCATTAACAGACGCGTTGGCGTAATCGCTTTTAAGTTGTAACTGTGTAACCAGGTCTTTCATTCCTCCCTTGAACATCCCGGTGATGAGCATATTTTCCGGCAAGCGGGGGGTATCTGGCAGGGTGCCTGCTGGCAGCCAGGAACGCAGGGCCTTGTTACCAGACTGGATATAAAGATTGGGTAAATTGGCACTGAGCAGATCAGGGTTGGTGGCATGTTGTACCTGGCCATTGTCTGTTTTAATGAGATTTCCCTGGTGATCGTTGACGTATAATTGTTTGATGTTTAAATCGCCCAGGGTTCCTTTTAGTATAGCCGCCAACGTTAGTTCCTTATTCCATAGCGGAGCAAATGATTTATTTTTCCGTGCATCTAGTACAAATGGGAGCCATTCTCCCAGCGCCACATGGACGGAGTCGAGATTAGCGTCGAGGCCTAGTTGGTCTAACTTATCGGCAATACCTGACCAGGATGGAACGGTAACCGTGATTTGTTTGCGGAGAATGCTTTTGTTGGTTTGTAACAGGAAGTTGCGCAATGCCAGGGTATGTGGTGTAAACAGTACATCCATATTGGCTTTACGGATAGCAAACCCTGATTTATCCTGCGCGGTGAGTGATTTTATGGCCACCGTAATGCTGTCGGGCTTATACCGGATATCATTTATTTTTCCGGAGAAGCGGGTCAGCATGAGGTGATTATAATCCGGATCAGGCCCCGCGGCTTTGGGTGCTGGTCCGCCGTTATCGTATTTAACAGCCAGTTTATCGAGGTTGACTTGTGTAGCAAAAACCTGCCAGGTATTCGGAGTGGTGTCCTGGGGAGCAGTGGGAACAGTATCTTTTCCTGGTACCATCATCACCAGGCCGGTAGTGCTTCCAATGGTGAGGTCGCCCACTTGTATATGAGTAGAGTCCTGATCGATGCTGCTGTTGCGGAGCAGCAGGCTGCCGATGTTCCAGGCGGTGGAAATACCGCTACCCTCATCGGAGTAAACGAAGCTGCTATTACTGATTTGCAGTTTTTTCAGCAGCAGGTGCAGGGAAGCGCTATTGGTATCCTGGGCCGGTGGCGGCGGTGGGGCCGCTGATGTTATTGCTGGGCCTACATAGTTTTGGCGGAAGAAACCTTTGAGGCCATCCAGTGAAATACCTCTGAAGGCATAGATGCCGTCGTCTATGAGCAGATCGTCCGGATCTACGTGCAGGCTATCCCAGGTTACTACGGCATTCATGCCTCCGGGGGCGTCTGCATAGCTTAGTTTTACTTTGCGGAGTGTAATATCTTTCAGTCGGAACTGCATGGTGGTCCCTGTTTCCGGGGCCAGTGTATCTGGTTTTTTGGAGGGGCTTACAAAAGCGTCGATGGCAAACTGAAAATTGAAAGCGGAGTCGCCGGGGTGTTTGTATACATTGATCAATACAGTATCCCAGTCGAGCTTATCTATTCTGAGTTCATTGTTAATAAGTGACAGGAGGTTGTAATGTACTGTCAGTGTGCCGCTATAAAGGAGTGCCTGGTTGGCGGTATCGCCCACGTATACGTTGCGGAGTTCGAGGTATTGCCAGCCTCTTGCCCGCAGATAGCCAATTTGTACTTTGGTGTGTAATTTTTTACGCAGGTAAACTTCCCCCTGTTCTCTTAAATAATTCTGAACACCATCGAGTTGTAGCAATAGCACTGCCATTACGGGCAAAAGAAGCACCGCAACAATTATCCATAAAAGCCATCGCCACCAGGGGCGGCCGCGTTTTTCTCCGGTTTCTGCTGGTTCTGTCACTATGATGTATTACAAAATCAATTACTGAATATAAACGTAAAAGCACGCTTATAGTTTACTTCACCGGCAGGATAGTTTTACCGGGGCACATGCCTTCGGGGAACAACAAAATCCATACCTGAGGGGGTACCGGGAATAATAGTTAGTGCAAGAATACGTCAAATACGGTAACGGACACACTATTTTTGGAAAGATGCTGCGATTGAAGTGAGTAGGAAAATGCACAGGTTGGCGGAAAACAGATGGATCGGACGGAGTATAGGATTAATTATTCTTCTTTTCGTGTGCCCTGGTGTAAGGCGTGTTTATCTTCTTTTTCGATTCGCTTTTTTACTTTATCCACATCTTCTGCGGGAGGAAGGGTTTCGGGTTTAACGCCTCTTTCCAGCAGTATTTTTCTGACGGCGGAGTTATTATCTACGTGTTCTTCGGTGATATCGACTTCCCCTTCCAGATCTTTTTCCACCACATTATGACTCGTAAGCTCCGTTGCAAAGTCTTTGGCTTTGATGGTCAAGGTTGGTAAAAATCAGCCAGGGGCCTATTATCAGGCACCATCAGTTTTTTCTTCATATCACGGGTGTTGAATCCACCAAATAAGGCCTGGTCTCCCTTGGAGCGAATGTTGGCGAAACCTTTTTCATCAACGCCTCTTTCATACAGGATTCCAGACAGCACTTTCTCTGATTTTGATAATTTTTCGCGGGCATTAATCCGATCAATGTCAAGGAGTCTTTTTTCAATAATCTCCTGTTTACGGGTTTGCACAGCGAAGTACGTTTGTGCAAAAGCAATGGGATCTTTTTGGGAATCTCCGTTTTGAGCAATGAGGTAACAGGCGTAACGGGTAAGTGCGATGTCTTGCAAGTTTCTTGTTGCCTCACTTCCCACGGTGACCATTTTGCTGATGTCAGCAAAATGGTCAGAAACCGCCACCCCGCTGTTTTCACAAGCAATTTTTGCTTTCTCAATTACCTTAGTAAAGTTTCGCCACTGAGTGTATCCAAGAATTTCCTGCAATTCTCTGGCACTCCAGCATTCAATTTCTTTGTGGTCGTAACGGGCTTGTTCAAACTGAGCAAACAGTGCTTCAATCAATTCTTTTTTCATGAAAAGAAGTGTTTAAAATCATTTCACAATATTGTGAAGCACAAAAGTAAAATCAGTAAAAAGGAGTTTAGTTAATGAGGCTCAAATAGGCTCAAAAGGATAAAAATCAGATCGGAGCAGCGGAAATAGTATCTTATTGCAACACGGGTTTATTCCGTTCATTAAACCGATAAATATAATTCACCAGTTGGTCCTTCTTTTCTTTATCTGCCCGGAATTCATCCAGCAGTGCACTATCCTGTGGAAGAATATATTTTTTTAGATTATAGGCAGATAAATCCAGTATTTGCCCGGTAACCACATTCAGTACTTTTTTAAACACCACCGGGCTGCTAATGCTGTTCGTTGTCATGTCGGCCTGGTTAAGATAACTACGGGAAGGCTGGATGCCGTGCAGGGTGTAAATGCAGTAGTAGCCGGTTTCTTCGAGTTTATTAAGGCCGTTGTCTCTGATATAGATATTGATGCCATCACAGAAGCCCCAATAGTTTTTTACTTTATGTTCCTGGCCGGCGCCATCGCGGAGTACCAGTTCATTTCTATTGGCCAGCAGATAGATTTGTGCGGCAGAGCTGCGGTTTTTGATTACCAGGTCCCCTTCTTCAGAAGGGCTGTTATGCTGAAATTCTTCAAAGGTTTTGTATAGCCCTTTTTTCAGTGGAGCGCCATTCGTTATGAACACGGCATGCTGTGCMTGTTGCTGCGCAGCGGCGGCAAGTGTCAGTAATAAAAAGCTCCAAAAGCACCCCCATTTTTTCATAATGAACAAATGTATTGGGTTTAGGAGGAGGCTATTAGCAGAAATAGCTGAACAGACTTATTTCTTCTACTGAGATGGTAATTGTATCGCTGATTGTGTGGATAACTATTTTTTAGTGTTGGAGATCAACTTATTTTCCTGCATTTCCGCAATTAGGTTGCGGCTGATACCAACAAATACTTTTTGTGCATCCTGCCTGATATCGGTTTGAAGCATACCACGCCACACGGGTTCGCTATTCAGGTTTTCAGTGACCAGTAGCTCCACTTTTTCTGCCAAACGATCCTCAACACGATAGGGATAAGGATTTCCTTGTGATGCTATTTCGCTACCGTCTTGCATTCGCATTGTTGAAAGGGATTCTTCTTTATAGACGATTGTCTGTGTGATAGAACGTAGAGGAGTGATCATGAGGATGGCATCATACTTACCAGACGACACACTCTTTTTAAGATTGTCGTTAATGATCGCTTCCTCCGCACCAAGATAGACATAAGTATACGTGATATGGTAGTCTGCCAATTGTTTATCCAGTTCATAAATGATATCATGAATAAATTTTCTACTGGCCATGGAGCCGGAGCTAAGGATTAGCAAGGATTTATAATCCTTTGTAACAGTATTTTCCTTAAGCGTTTCAATGGTTTTGGAGCTTCTGTAATTCTTCTTCTGGTGTGTTTGTGCCTGGATACTGCAGCGCAATACCAACAGCAACATTACAAGGGATAACTGCTTCATTGTACAGGGATATAGATGTTAACAGCCCCGAATATAGACAATTTTAAAAAAATATAGGCCGGGTAAAAACCCGGCCCGGCTGAAGGTTACAACAAAATCTAAACCTGCTTATGAGAAAAATTTAATTACAGTGCCATAGCCTGTAAGGAATGGTCCTTGCTTTCCAGTTGGGAGCTGCCCATCAGGAATTCATCTACTTTTCTCGCACACTCGCGACCCTCGCTTATTGCCCATACCACCAGTGATTGTCCGCGGCGCATATCGCCGGCAGTAAACACCTTAGGGATGGATGTCAGGTAATCTTTTTCGGTAGCTTTTACGTTACCGCGTTCATCTTTTTCTACTTCCAGCTGATCCAGCAAGCCAGTATGCTGCGGATGTACAAAGCCCATTGCCAGGAGTGCCAGCTCGCAAGGTACATCTCTTTCCGATCCTGGGACCTCAGTGAATTTGGCTGGTCTGCCATCAGCGCTGGCGGTCCATTGCAGGTCTACCAGGCGCAGGGCTTTCAGGTTACCGTTCTCATCTCCTATAAAGGATTTGGTAGCGATGGCCCATTTACGGTCTGCTCCTTCTTCATGAGAAGAAGACGTTTTTAATATCATTGGATAAGTAGGCCAGGGCATATACGAAGTTCGTTCGCCCGGCGGTTTTGGAAGCAGCTCCAGTTGCGTAATGCTGGTAGCACCATGACGGTTGCTGGTACCTACGCAGTCGGACCCAGTATCTCCACCACCAATAACAATTACATTTTTTCCGGTTGCCCAGATGTCGTTGCCATCTACTGTTTTATCGCCTACTCTTTTGTTCTGTTGTTTCAGGAAGTCCATCGCATAATGGACGCCTTTCAGCTCACGACCAGCAATCGGCAGGTCGCGGGGAATAGTAGATCCGCCGGCTAGTACAATGGCGTTGTATTCTCTCAACAGGTCATTGGTACTAACGTTTACGCCTACATTGGCGTTGCATTGGAATACTACTCCTTCTTCTTCCATCAGCTTCACCCGACGGTCAATCACCCATTTTTCCAGTTTGAAGTCAGGGATACCATAGCGTAAAAGTCCGCCTGGCGCATCATCACGTTCAAATACGGTAACGGTATGGCCGGCATAGTTTAACTGCGCCGCCGCTGCCAGACCTGCCGGTCCGGAGCCAATAACAGCAATCTTCTTGCCGGTACGCATGCGGGGCGTTTTGGCCTGTACCAATCCTTTATCGAACGCTACCTCAATAATATGTTTTTCTATTTCCTCAATAGCTACTGGTGGCTGGTTAATGCCCAGTACACAAGCGCTTTCGCAGGGCGCCGGACAAATACGTCCGGTAAACTCCGGGAAATTATTGGTAGAAGTAAGAATATCGTACGCTTCTTTCCAGTCCTGGCGATACACGGAATCATTGAATTCCGGTATCACATTACCCAGGGGACATCCGCTGTGGCAAAAAGGCACGCCGCAATTCATGCAGCGCGCAGCCTGCTGATTTAGCTTGTTATCAGGAAAGCGTTCTACAAATTCATTATAGTGGCCAACCCTTTCCCGGGGGTCTGCTTTCCCGGGCAGCTCGCGTGTAAATTCCAGGAATCCTGTAGGTTTACCCATAAATTTCCTCCACAAGTCCCTTACCTGAAAGGGATATTTTGATGATGAATGTTATTGTTTCTTTTAGTGACCTACTTTCTGGCCTTGTGTGACACCTGCTTTCAACACTGCCTTGTATTCTTTCGGGAATACTTTCACGAAATGACGCAGTTGGTTTTCCCAGTCTTTCAGGATAAACTTCGCTACGGTACTATTCGTGTAGGCGTGGTGTTTAGTAATCAGGTCCTGCAGTTGTGCTATATCTTCCTGTGCCAGCGGATCGAGGTCGATCATTTCGCGGTTACAGTGATTAGCAAAAGTGCCTTTCACATCGTATACATATGCAATACCGCCACTCATACCTGCGCCAAAGTTGCGACCGGTTTCACCCAGGATCACTGCTTTACCATTGGTCATGTACTCGCAGCCGTGATCGCCTACTCCTTCTACTACTACGGTAGCACCGGAGTTACGTACACAGAAGCGTTCACCAGCTTTACCACGGATGTAGGCTTCACCGGAGGTAGCTCCGTAGAAACAAACGTTGCCCGCAATAATATTTTCTTCTGCCTTAAATCCAGCTTCTCCTTGTGGATAAAGGATCAGTTTGGAGCCAGACAAGCCTTTACCGAAGTAGTCATTGGCTTCTCCTTCCAGTTCCAGCGTTAGGCCTTTCGTCGTGAATGCGCCGAAGCTCTGGCCTGCAGATCCAACAAATTTGAAGTGCAGGGTATCTTCCGGTAATCCCTCGCTCTTGTAGCGTTTGGATATTTCGTTAGACAGGATAGTACCCACTGTACGATCCGTATTTTTTACGGGATATTGCTGATATACCCTGGCTTTCTTTTCCAGCGCAGGCTGTGCAGCCTTCAGCAACTGCCAGTCAATTACTTCGCTGATGCCGTGATCCTGTTCTTCCTGTTTGTACAGGCCAGTTTCGCCGGCAGGTGCTTCATTGAATAATATTGGCGACAGATCCAGTTTTTGTGATTTCCAGTTGGTGATGTTATCACGTACCTGTAAGCAACCCACCTGGCCTACCATTTCGTTTACTGTGCGGAAGCCCAGTTCTGCCATGATTTCGCGGAGTTCTTCCACGAGATAGGTGAACAGGTTTACAACGTGCTGTGGATCTCCGGTGAAGCGTTTACGCAGTTCCGGGTCCTGGGTAGCTACCCCAACAGGGCAGGTATTCACATGACATTTACGCATCATGATACAACCTTCCACTACCAGTGCAGCAGTGGCTACACCCCATTCTTCTGCACCCAGCAGCGTAGCAATAGCAATGTCACGGCCGGTTTTCAGCTGACCATCTGTTTGCAGTACTACACGGGTACGGAGTTTATTTTTAACAAGTGTTTGATGTGTTTCCGCCAAACCAAGCTCCCAAGGCAAGCCGGCATGTTTAATGGAGCTTTCCGGAGATGCACCAGTACCACCATCAAATCCGGATACCAATACTACATCCGCATGTGCTTTCGCCACACCGGCAGCAATGGTACCTACTCCTGCTTTAGATACCAGTTTTACACTGATACGGGCAGCACGGTTAGCATTTTTCAGATCATAGATCAGCTGCGCCAGATCCTCGATAGAATAGATATCGTGGTGAGGCGGCGGTGAAATCAAGCCCACGCCTGGTGTGGAGTGTCTTGTTTTCGCAATCCATTCATCTACTTTATGACCTGGTAATTGTCCACCTTCACCGGGTTTAGCACCCTGAGCCATCTTAATCTGCAGTTCATCAGCATTGGTCAGGTAGTAGCTGGTAACCCCAAAACGGGCGCTGGCAACCTGTTTGATGGCGGAGCGCATAGAATCACCGTTAGGCAGTTCTGCATAGCGCATTTCATCTTCCCCTCCCTCACCGGTATTACTTTTAGCGCCTATGCGGTTCATGGCAATGGCCAGTGTAGAGTGTGCCTCATGAGAGATAGAGCCAAAGCTCATGGCACCGGTAGCAAAACGCTTGAAGATGCTGGTAGCTGGTTCTACTTCATCAATAGAAATAGATGGACGGTTAGGTTTAAATGAAAACAGGCTACGTAAGGTGGCTGCTTTTTCACTTTGGTCATTTACCGATTTGGAATATTTCTTGAAAGCAGCGTAGTCGCCCATACGGGTTGACAACTGCAGATAGTGAATAGTAGTAGGATTAAAGAGATGGAATTCTCCTTTACGTTTCCACTGGTATACACCACCTTCTGTTAAGCGCTGAATAGGCGTTTCTTTACGACCATATCCCATCCAGTGTTTTGCCAGTGTTTCACGGGCAATATCATCCACGCCTAATCCCTGAATACGGGAAACGGCGCCGGTGAAATATTTATCAACCGTTTGTTGATTGATACCGAGTATTTCAAAAATTTGCGCACCCTGGTAAGATTGCAGGGTTGAAATGCCCATTTTAGAGAATACTTTCAGGAGCCCATCGCAGATGGCTTTGATGTAGTTCTTTTTCAGCTTGTCTACATCATGGGAAGTGTCCAGTTTGTTGTTCAGCTTCATATCGCGTATGGTGCTGAGTGCCAGGTACGGGTTGATAGCGGTTACGCCAAATCCGAGCAGGCAGGCAAAGTGGTGTACTTCCCAAACGTCGCCGGCTTCCACAATGAGGCCTACCTGACCACGATAACCCTTGCGGATCAGGTGGTGGTGAACCGCTGAAGCAGCGAGTATAGATGGAATAGCAGCATGTTCAGAGTCGATGGCACGGTCAGACAGAATGATTACTTCAAAACCATCTTCCACGGCATCTACCGCATAACGGCAAAGACGGGCCAATCCTTTTTCCATGGAGCCGGGCTTGCCGTCTGCCTTGAAGTAGGTATGTAATGTTTTAGCCTGGAATAAACCGGTATCGATACTGCGTATTTTTTCCAGTTCATGGTTGTTGAGAATGGGATGACGCAGCGCCAGTCCATGGCAATGCAGCGGGTCCTCATTCAACAGGTTACCATTGTTGCCTACAAAGGTAGCCAGCGACATCACCAGTCTTTCCCGGATAGGATCAATTGGTGGGTTGGTTACCTGTGCAAACAGCTGTTTGAAATAGTTACACAGATGTTGCGGCTGATTACTCAGTACGGCCAATGGTGTATCGGTACCCATAGAGCCCACTGGTTCTTTGCCATCAATAGCCATTGGGGCGATGATGTGATCCAGGTCTTCTGTGCTATAGCCAAATGCGCGTTGGTATTTAAAGATCTGCTCATGTTCCAGATGAGTAAAGGTGACTCTTGGCTCAGGCAGTTCTTCCAGACGGATTTTATATTTATTCAGCCACTCGCCATAAGGTTGCTGAGAGCAGATTTGTTGTTTCAGCTCTTCATCACCAATGATGCGGCCCTGTTCCATGTCTACGATAAACATTTTACCAGGTTGCAGGCGGCCTTTTTCTTTAACATTTTTGGGATCTATCGGTAATACACCAGCTTCAGAGGCCATGATTACGCGATCATCTTTTGTTACCACAAAGCGGCTCGGACGAAGCCCGTTACGATCCAGGGTAGCACCAATGATTTTACCATCGGTGAAAGAAATGGAAGCAGGACCATCCCATGGCTCCATCAGAGAAGCATGGTATTCGTAGAATGCTTTCTTTTCTTCTCCCATATCTTCATTACCATCCCAGGCTTCCGGTACCAGCATCATCATTACATGTGGTAAGGAACGGCCGGTCATGGTAAGGAGTTCAATCACATTATCCAGGCTGGCGGAGTCGGATTGTCCTTCTTCTACAATAGGAAGGAGCATGTCCATTTCCTCTGTAGTGAAGAATTTAGACACAAAGTCTCTTTCACCGGCGCGGAGCCAGTTGAGGTTCCCTTTGAGAGTATTGATTTCACCGTTGTGCGCAATGTAGCGATACGGGTGCGCCAATCTCCAGCTGGGGAAAGTGTTGGTAGCAAAGCGGGAGTGGATGAGTGCAAAGGCAGATACCATTTTCTCATCACTCAGGTCAGTATAATAATGACGTACCTGGTAGGTGGTCAGCTGACCTTTATATACGATTGTTTTATAAGAAAGTGACGCAATATAGAACAGTGACTTTTCTTTAGGCACTGTATTGCGTACTGTTTTGGAAACGTAGTTGCGGAGCACAAATAGTTTGCGCTCAAAAACTTCCGGGTCGCTGATATGATAAGGACAGGCAATAAATACCTGTTCAATTTCTGGTTCTACAGAAAGGGCGGTTTCACCGATGCCATCGGGGCGTACTGGTACTTTACGGTAGCCCAGGATTTCCAGGCCTAATTTCTCTGCGCTACGTTGGAGTATCTCACGACACTCTTCGCGCCAGCGTGGTTCTTTCGGAAAGAAGACCATGCCTACACCGTATTTCCCGAATTCTGGCAGGCGAATACCCAACTTCAGGCACTCGTCGTACAGAAATTCGTGGGGCGTTTGAAACAAGATTCCTGCACCATCTCCCGTGTTTTGCTCACAACCGCAGGCTCCGCGGTGTTCCATGTTTTCCAGCATGGTTAAGGCATCACGAATAATATGGTGGGATTTACGACCCTTTATGTGGGCGGTAAAACCTGTTCCGCAGGCGTCATGTTCAAATTCCGGACGGTATAAACCTTGCGTTTGCTTCACTTCATCCATTTGGTTTAGATTTTTTGCTTTGGCACACTCTCCCCTCTGACTTACGCCGCGGGTGATGGTGTACGATATAATTCGGGAACGGTTTAAAGATACTAAAGGAATGCGGTATTTTTTATACAAACTTTTGTTAGATGGTTAAAATTTAGAAAAAAATAAAAAGATGGCGTTATTTGTTAGAATATTTGAAAAAATGAATGGCCGGTCAAGGTAAATTGGGGTCATTTAATGGTAGCGACAGCTGGTTTTGGACCCTATTTATTATTCTTATCTTGTCATATAAGAAGGAATCAGTATTTGTGTTTGTGCAAAATCGGGTGCTGTGCGGCAAGTTGGGGAAACAATCGTCAACCGGGGTGTTGTGTTAGGGAGGGTTTATTTACAGGTATTAAAAGGTATTGGGAGAAGAAGAAGTTTGTTGGCGCCATGCACATTAACGAGCATGGCGCCGGTATTTTATTCAAAAAGGAACAAAGCCTTGCCATTCTTTATCTCCATCCTCAACGGCTGACTGATTTGACTTTCATTCTGAAAACGGTCAAGGGCCGTAACTACGTAAGTATACGTTTTCCCTTTTACATAGGTAATATCTTTATATACGGGGTCAGGCATCTGTTCCAGGATAGCGAGTATTTTCGTAGGGTCGCTGACGTTAACCGCCTCGTTTTGCTCAAACCGATAAAGGACATACTGTTTGGTGTGACCGCTGGTATCATCATCAGACCAATGTATTTCCAGCCCGCCAGGGCGTTCAAAGGCATCAATGAAGTAAGGCGCCTCCGGCGTTTCTTTTGGTAGCCACGGCATAATAGGCCGCAACGCCGGATATTTATACACACCATTCCGCAACAGCGTTTCTATGCCCTGGGGATTGCCCCTGAAGGAAGCAGCGCTATAAAAGATGCTTCCCTGGATAGTGTTGAGTGTTCGGGCTTCTTCAATCTGCGCAGGTATTTCATTTGGATTCTTCCAGGCGGCGCTACTGTTGATACGGTACACGCCGTGTCCAATATACACCTGCCGGCCATAGCCATGCTGGCTCCACCAGTTCAGTAATATTTCATAATCTGCCAGCCGGTGCCCCCGCTCCCAGTATAGCTGAGGCGCTACATAGTCGATCCAGCCATTTTTCAACCATTTCAGGATATCGGCGTATAGGTCGTCGTAGTTGGTTTGCCCGCCTTTTGTATAAGAACCTTCAGGGTCTTTGTCTTTATTCCGCCACACGCCAAAAGGACTGATACCAAATTTCATCCAGGGCTTTTCTGCTTTAATGGCAACACTTAGCTGCTGTATAATAGCATCCACATTAGACCGGCGCCAGTCGTCTTTCATCATATTTTTACCATACAGCCGGTAAGAGCTGTTGTCAGGAAACTCTTTTCCTGGCGCGCGATATGGATAAAAGTAGTCGTCGAAATGTACGGCATCAATATCATAACGCTTTACTACATCACGAATTACCGCGGTTACATAGTCGCGCACTTCCGGAATGCCCGGATCAAAATATTTTTTGCCATCATAGGTAAGAAACCATTGTGGTTTAAGACGGGTAATGTGGTTTGCTGCAATGCTGCTACGGCTTACATTAAACACTGCGCGATATGGATTAAACCAGGCATGGAATTCCATTCCGCGTTTATGCGTTTCTTCCACCATAAATTGCAGTGGATCATAGTAAGGGTTAGGTGCTTGTCCCTGTACGCCGGTGAGGTATTCAGACCAGGGTTCGTAAGACGACTGATAGAAAGCATCTGTAGCAGGACGAACCTGTACCACAACAGCATTCATACCATTACGCTGTTGCTGATCCAGTATAGCGATAAACTCTTGTTTTTGTTGCTCTGTACTCAATCCACGCCTTGACGGCCAGTCAATATTTTCAACAGTCGCGATCCAAACAGCTCTTAATTCGCGTTTAGGAGGCAACTGCGCCCATGCCTGCTGTGCCAGAATGATCCATAGAAAGATACCTGCTATAAATTGCTTCAACATCTGCCTTACTTTTATCCGTAAGATGCGAAAATAGCAAAAACCGGGGGCTGATAGGATACAAATATGTGATTCTTATGAAGATAGAAGGAAATGGAGTGAATATTATGGGAAAAGTTTCTGGATAACATGGGTGATGAACCATTGAGGTAGTTGGTCATCCAAAATGTTTAGATCTTCTCCGTCCTTGGTAGCAATCATTTTTAAATCGGATGAATTATCAAAAAAATATGCTTTATCTACCATCAGCGTTGCTTTCGCGAGATTATCTAAGGATTTAGGATAGCGACTAACAATACTTGACTCGGGGACATAGTGCCCAGATTTTGAAATGCGATTTTGCACCCGGGAGACATTGATTGCAGGAGCGGTTGTTGCAATAAAATATAAATAAGTCTTATATCCAAGATCCTTGGCATGACTAATCTCCGCTAGTTTTGAAGGGTGGGACATGACTGTTTCAAACGAAAATGTTTGTCCCGAAGTTATAAGTTGATTCCGAAGAAAATCCGCAATTAACGCTCCAATATACCCTCCTGGAATGGCTAATGGCTCAAGAATCTGAAGCAAATTATCTTTGACTAAAACTGCGGATTTGAAGAGGTCGAGATCTAATTTCTCAAAAAAAGAGCTTTTACTTAAGAAAAGATTCCATTGATCAGGAAAGACAGAAAGTTGGTAATTTTCGAAATTTAAGAATCGCTTTTCTTCCAATTCTTTTTCCAGATTATCAGCATTAATGAAGTACCCGGTTCGTAATGGTTTCCCGGTAACCTCATTAACTTCCTGACAAAGGGAGTTAAACAACGTGGACGTGCCGGAACCATTGGGCCCGGCAATAACTCTCATCCGTTTAGTTAACACGTTTAATAATGTATTTTTTCTGTGTTACTTTAATAAATGGGTTTTTCAACTCTTCAATGACCTCCTCTTTGCCATCGGGGAAAAGATTAATAACCTTGGAATCTTTAAGAATAGCAATGGGAAGCCCCAGTGCGAGAGATTCTCTCGCAGCTCTGCCACCGGCTTTTTCTGCGGCTCGCTTGACCAGTTCATCTTCTTCCTGGTCTTCCTCTCTTATTTTATTGGTATTTTCCATCAGATTCATTTTCTTAAAGATACATAGAAAAACACTAGAGGTCTTTCTCCAACTTTACTTTAAATACTGGTGGTGCATAGTCTTCAGGGAGGTGATCTTTTGGCACGGTACTGGTATTCCCATCCCTATGCGCAATAAAATGCGGCGACATAATCTCCACTCCTGCACCATTAAAGTGATCAATAATATTTCGATGTAAATCCGAATAAATCACCGCCATTTTATGCGAATGATCTGTATACACATTGATTTCATAAGCAATGGCAAAATCATCGAGGCTTGTTTGCAATACAAAAGGTGGTTTATCTTTCAAAACTCCATCAGTAGCCAGGGCAGCGCCTATCAGCATTTCGTGTACCTGTTTCCAGGGAACATCATAGCCAATAGTGACGGTGGTGTGTAGAATCAGTCCGAGATCCTTACTGGAGGTAGTAAAATTGATGGTATGGCCGTTTAAAATACTGGCATTAGGCACCGTTATTTCTTCATTTTTTATAGTGCGGAGCCGCGTTACCAGCAGGTTTTTTTCGATTACATCACCGGTGATCTCCCCTATTTTAACCCGGTCGCCGATCTTAAAGGGACGCATATACGTAATTACAAAACCCGCTATCACATTGGAAATAGCGGAAGAAGAGCCGAGTGAAAAGAGTATCCCMAGAAAAACAGATACTCCCTGGAATATTTTAGAATCTGATCCGGGCAGATAAGGAAACACCACAACAAACATAAAGGCATACAACAGAAACTTGATGCCGCTAGCAGTGGGCCTTGCCCAGTCGGGATAGAAGCCATTTATAGTGAGATTGCCGACGGCTATTTCTTCTGCGAGGTAATTCACAAACTTCACCAGGTAACGGGTAATAAAGTATATCACCAGTATAGTGAGTAATTTAGGGAGATAATGAACAAAGCTCAGGACAATGGATTTAACCGGAGATAATGTCCAGCTGATGAGTTTATCCGCAATCCCTTTGGTCCAGGGGAATATGCTGAACACAAATGGCAGGGTGATATAGAAAATAAACAGGATAAGGATGATCCTGGCGATACGCAGTGCAGTGAATACGATCCCAATTTGTTTCTGTTGGTTCAGCAGGGCGTATTCCTTCACTTTTACGCCCTTAAAATACTGGTCTTTTTGCCTGACGGCTTTGTTCCGCAGGCGTTTAAACAAACGGTTGATGCCGAATACAATCGCCGAAAATACCACGATGATTAATAACAGCCAGGCGATGCGGATCAGTATACTTTTTAGGCTGGTATCTTTCTTTTCCTTTATCAGGGCAGACTTGATGGTGTCTGCATATTGTTGGGCTACTATTAACTTATCCTGATTGAGCCAAAGGGCGTCGTCGTCAGTAACACTGAGCAGTACCAGATCGTTATAGATAACGTCTATATTATTTTCATTGGGTATAGGACGAATGGAGTCTGCTGCAAAAAAGGGATCACTGGCTAATTGTGCCAGCTTATGATTAATGTTTTGTGCGCGGTCGCTGGGTTGCAGCGGTCCTAGTTTATTATAAACATAAAAGAGGGTATCACCGAATGGAACAACCGGAATACCGGTGTGGGTGGCTTTCAGCTGATTGATACGTTGCAGATTCGCCACCTTCTTGAGTGAGTCAGCTTGTTCAATAGCACGGAGTTTTTCCTGCAATTCTTTTTTCTGGTGATCATTATTGCCAAGGAGGAGCTGTTGCTGCAGCGCTTTTTTCTGTGCCTCGTCTGCTTTTTGGAGAGAATCGTTTTCCCGGAGCAGTCGGGTGGTCAGTACCAGCTGTGAGTCTGCCGCCGAATCGCGGGAGGCGGTACTGCTATCAGTTTGCGCATTGGTTTGCAGCGTAATACCCGCCAACAGGGCAGCGAAGAAAAGGGTAAAAACAATTCTCATTCCCGAAGCTTTTATTTAAAGTACGGAAAATTCAGCTAGCGCTGCTGTTGGCGACATGAAAATTTTATAAATATCCGGCGCTATACCTTTCTTTTGGTATACTGGCTGTAGTCCGGCAGACTGGCTTCATATTCGTCGTGCATGAGGGGGGAAGTAAGCAGAAAGTCTGCAGATGCCCGGTTCATGGCCATCGGAATATTCCAAACCACGCCTAAACGAAGCAGGGCCTTGATATCCGGATCATGCGGCAGTGCTTCCATGGGGTCCCAGAAGAAAATAATGACATCCAGCTCGCCGGTGGCTACCAGCGCACCAATTTGCTGATCGCCGCCCAGAGGGCCACTCAGCAACTTTCTGACAGATACGTCCAGCGCCTGCTCTATCAGCATGCCGGTGGTGCCGGTAGCATATAGTTCATGACGACTCAATACCGTTTTATTATAAACGGCCCATTCAATGAGCTCCGCCTTTTTATGATCGTGTGCAATGAGTGCGATCCGCTTACGTGCTTTTAATACTTTCGTGGTTTGCATATCTGATACAAAAGTAATAAGTGGCAGCAATAAATGGAATGTGGATTTTTTTAATGTCTTTCGTTGGTATCCAGTGTAGCCAGATCGCGATCAAAAATATACAGACCGCCCTTATCCTCGCCTATCAGCTTTAATTTGTCGAGAATATGCCGGGCAAGACGCTCTTCTTCGATTTGCTCTGTTACATACCACTGTAAAAAGTTATGTGTGGCGTAATCTTTTTCGCTGAGGCACATATCCACCAGGTTATTAATCTCTTTTGATACAGCCAGCTCATGACTAAATACCTGCTCAAAAATCTCGTGGATGTTTTTGAACTTCACGGTAGGCTGCTTTAACGCCGGTACCAGGCCGTGTCCGCCGCGTTCATTGATAAATTTCAGCAGCTTCAGCATGTGCGTGCGCTCCTCATCAGAGTGCCGGTACAGGAATTGGGCTATCCCATTATAGCCTTCAACTTCAGACCAGGAGGCCATTGCCAGATAATATTGGGAAGAGGCGGCTTCCATTTCTACCTGCTGATTTAAGGCCGTCTGAATTTTTGGTGAAAGTTCTTTTAATAACATAACAAAAAAATTGTATAATTATAAAGAAGAAGGCAGGGAAAGCGGGGTATCAGTAATACCTATAAGCAAATTGTTATTTTCAATAGCAAACAGTGAGATCTGTCCCAAAAATCTGCCTGAAAAATGTTACCTTTGCTTAAGTAAATTAGGATAAAATGATTAAAACAGGAAATCCAATCATCAGCATATATACAGAAATGACGCCTAACCCGGAAACCATGAAGTTTGTGGCAAACAAACTCCTGTATCCTGGTAAAAGCATTGATTTCCCGGATGAAGCCAGCGCTAAACCATCGCCATTGGCCGTTGAGTTGTTTAGCTTCCCTTTTATCAGAGGGGTATTTATCATGGCTAACTTTATTACTCTTACCAAAACCAGCGAAACTGACTGGAACGATATAATTCCTACGGTAAAAGCCTTCCTGAAAGAATATCTGGAAGACTCCCGCCCTGTTATCAACGAAGATGAGGTAGTGATTACTAAATCTACTGCCAGCAACGAAGTGAGCGCAGATGATACAGATGTGGTAAAACGTATCAAGGAATTACTTGAAAACTATGTGAAACCAGCTGTTGAAATGGATGGTGGCGCCATTCAGTTCAAAGATTACGACAACGGCACGGTTACACTGATGTTACAAGGTTCCTGCTCAGGCTGCCCCTCTTCCATGATTACGCTCAAAGCCGGTATTGAAGGCATGATGAAGCGTATGATCCCTGAAGTGAAGGAAGTAGTGGCAGAAGCAGAATAAGCCATAGTTGAGTGAATGATAGTGTTAAACGAAAGCACAGTCTTTATGGCTGTGCTTTTTTTAGTTATTAGCCGTTAGTATGTAGGCTACGGCCTTTTTTTATTATTAAACCAGAATGCCAGCATGAAGTTTTTAGTGTTATTGGCCGGTATCGCAGTGGCAATACAACCGGCATGGGCCCAGGGCAAAAAAAGAGTAGATAGTACAAGCGCCGTTATCACCTACGGTTTTGGCAGCAACGGGAAAGCCATTCCTGGCAATGAACTGCAGTTGTTCATCGATCAGCAACGTGCACACATCGTTACAGGCAAAGGCAAACAAAAAGAACAACAATTCCTGCAATTACAGGATCAAGCCAGCCTGCAGGTGTTAAGTCTTCCTAACAATGACGTATACACGCTGAAAAAAAACTTTAGTGAATACGCTACACCGGAACTCCTCCCCGATACCGCTACCATCCTGGGATATGTATGTAAGAAAGCAAAACTATTTATCCGCTCTAATACCATTGAGGTATGGTATACCAATGCGCTGGCGCTGAAAGGCACGCCTAATATCACTATTGCTCCAGGTTTGGGACTCGTTCTCAGAATTGTGCGGAATGGTAACAGCGAAACCATCGCCAAGAAAATCACGTATCGTAAAATTACGCCAGAAGAACTGGCCTGGCCAACCAATACCGGCGCCCTGGTTGACGATGCCGCCTATATGCGGCAGGTAATCGATAGCCGTTACACTACCCTCCCGGTATTTAATCAGGAGCAAATCAGCTGGGGAAATAATACACCTAATCCCACCGGAGAACAAATGAACCAAACCTATCATTACGCTGGTGGTACTGTGATACTGAAAAAAGTGTCCTTGCCGGCAGTAAAGAAGGGGGAAACGCTTTTCGCAGAACTGACCCAATACTCCAACGGGGACGCGTACGACAGAACCGGTTCCGTATTTATGATTCCGGCAGATAAAGCCACCTCTTTCCTGGATGGTCTGCAAAAAGGCGTACAGGCGTTACCGTTGTTTACTGCTAATAATGGAAACAGCTATCATGGTATGGTAGCCACCGACAACTATTTACCAACCCTGGAAATATTGCGTTTCTTCACACCATTTGGCGTGCGGCAGTTTAATAACCAGGTAAAAATAGCAGGCTACAACTGGGCGGATTCTGTTATCTATAAACAGGATATTACCGAACTGCACAACCGCCTGCAGGGCGATGTATGGCTGGGTGTATATATTGGCAACTACGACAAGGGAGGGCATAAAGTAAGCCTTAGCCTTAAATATTATCCAGGTGATCCGGAAGATGAGAACCGCTCTGCGCCAAACTGGATCTACCCGGTTTTCAATACCACTAACCTGATGGAAATGGCCGGACAGGAATACGCAACCCTGTTTGATAAAGACTCCCTGAAAGTACGGGTAAACATTCCCGAAGGACTTAAAAATGTACAGTTACGTTTCCTTACTACCGGCCATGGTGGCTGGGGTGGCGGCGATGAATTCAATCCTAAACAGAATGAAATTTTTGTAGACGGTAAACGCGTATACCATTTTATTCCATGGCGTACGGACTGTGCTACCTATCGCCTCTCTAATCCCGCTTCCGGCAATTTCGGCAATGGCCTGTCTTCTTCAGATCTGAGCCGTTCTAACTGGTGCCCGGGCACGCTCACCTCTCCGGTAATTATTTCACTGCCGGATATTACGCCGGGCTGGCACACCATCCAGGTGGCTATTCCACAAGGCAAGCCCGAAGGGACCAGCCAAAGCTTCTGGAACGTGTCCGGTACACTGATAGGAGAAAAGAAATAACATTTTGCATATCGTTGTTGTGGTAGGAAGCCACAACAACGATGTGCAAAATCTGGAAATAATTATCCACTTTCGCACCATGAATGATTTATACCAGGGCTTTTTAGAAGGACTGCAGCACATGACTTTACTGGAAGGAACAGCGGTGTTTTTTGCTGTACTGTCGGTCATCTTCCAAAAAAATAATAACATACTGGTATACCCTACCGGTATTATCAGCACTGGTATTTACACTTACCTCTTATCACAGGAGCATTTCAAGCTCTATGCAGATGCTACGCTGAATGCGTATTACCTTATTATGAGCGTATATGGCTGGATATATTGGGCGAAGAAAGGCCCAGCAGAACCAGCTACGCCTATTACACGCAGTAATCGCCGGGAGCTGATTACTGCCATTATTATCGCGCTGGGGGGCTGGGGGATTTTTTATTTCCTCCTCACTCATTTCTCCGATTCTAATGTACCAGTGATGGATGCATTTGTTTCTGCCAGCGCTTGCGCTGGGATGTGGTTATTAGCTAAACGGAAGCTGGAAAACTGGATATTGCTCAACATTTCCAACCTGGTAGCCATCCCGTTGTTGTTTTATAAGCACCTGTATCTGACTGCTTTACTGACCGTCTTTTTGTTTATCATTGCCGTATTTGGATACTTTGAATGGAAAGCGATTGTACAGCAAAAAGAAAAGTCTGATAAATGAAGAAAGTAGTTGTTATAGGGCCTGAATCTACAGGTAAGAGTACACTCAGCGAAATGCTGGCTACCCACTTCAACACGGTGTGGACGCCGGAATATGCCCGTGAATATATTGATCAGCTGGATCGTCCTTATGAGCAATCCGATTTGCTGGAAATAGCAGCCGGACAATTGGCGCTGGAACAGCAACAGGCCCGGAAAGCGCATGAGGTGCTTATTTGCGATACCGATTTACACGTGATAAAAGTATGGAGTGAGCATAAATATGGAAACTGTGATCCGCGTATATTAAAGCAGGTGGCGCTGCAACACTGCGACCTATATCTGCTTACTTATATTGATTTGCCCTGGGAAGAAGATCCGCAAAGGGAATACCCTGATCCGGCCATGCGCAGCTATTTCTATCAGGTTTATAAGGATATTGTTATCGCCTCCGGTGTTCCATGGCTGGAAATAAAAGGAACTTATGAGGAGCGGGAAGCCCTTGCCATAGCGGGTGTGCAGGCACTGTTGCAGTAGCCGGTATTATTTAGTGCCCACTACCAGTTCCATAATATCCGGATCAGGCGCGAGGTTGCGCATTTGTATCAGGATTTTGCGTTGGCGGTAGCTGGTAATTCGAGCGGGTGGATTAATCGTGTATTTAATCGGATTAGGTAAGCAGGCAGCAATCATGGCAGCCTCTTCGCGGTTAAGACTGGCCGCATTTTTATTGTAATTGGCCTGGGCTGCGGCTTCTACTCCAAATATGCCCTCTCCCATTTCGGCTACATTGAGATATACTTCGAGAATGCGTTGTTTCCCCCATATTTTCTCAATCATGAACGTGAAATATACTTCCAGTCCTTTGCGGAACCAGCTGCGTCCCTGCCACAGGAATACGTTTTTAGCTACCTGCTGACTGATGGTGCTGGCCCCTTTTATCTTTTTGCTTTGTTGGTTATGCTTCATGGCTTTTTCGATGGACTTAAAGTCGAAGCCATTGTGATCGGTGAAGAGCTGATCTTCACTGGCTATTACGGCGAGTTTGGCGTGTTGTGATATCTCGTCGTAGCTCACCCATGTTTTGTGCAGTTTTTTATCTGTGCCCCAGAGGCTGAACCAGCTGGCGATTTCAGTAATGGTAATAGGCGGATTCACCCATTTCAACAGGATGATATAAACAAATTGTGCAACAATTAAAACCAGTAGTACCCTCTTCAATCTCCTCCACGTTCTGGGAACAATKCCTTTTAAATTCATCGCGTAGGTTTACAAAAATCGGGACGAAAGGTAGGCTAAAAAGCTGAAAGTGAAACACAATCATTAACTTTATATATGCTATTAAACGTACACCCGGATAACCCGAATCCGCGCCATTTAAAAACAATCATTGAATGTTTGAAGGATGGAGGGATTATTATATATCCTACCGATACAGTATATGGTTTGGGTTGTGATATTACACAACACAAGGCCATAGAACGGATAGCGCGGATTAAACAGATAGATCCGAAAAAGGCAAACTTCTCTTTTATCTGTTATGATTTGAGTCATTTATCTGACTACGCTAAAAGTGTGGATACGCCTGTGTTCAGGATGTTGAAAAAGGCATTGCCAGGCCCATACACGTTTATTTTGCYCGCCAGCCGGATGGTGCCTAAGCTGTTAAAAACAAAGAAAGATACGGTGGGTATCAGGGTGCCGGATAATAATATTTGCCGCACCATTGTAAAAGAGTTGGATAATCCGCTGATGAGTACCACCCTTCCCATAGAGCATTATGTAGAAGAATATACAGACCCAGAGATTATTTATGAGAAGTTTGGAAAACAGGTGGACATCGTGATAGATGGTGGTCCTGGTGGTATGGGCTTTTCAACGGTGATAGATTGTACCGGACCGGAACCGGTGCTGATTCGTGAAGGAATTGGTAGTTTTGAAGAAATATCCTGATAAAATATTTTTATGAAAACGTGCGGATGGATATGGATGATTGGGCTTTTGTTGACCAGCTACGCGGCCAGCGGGCAAACTTTTGCCCTGAAGCCGGTGAAGTTATTTCCTGCTCCTAAACCCGCTTATATTCCCCCTGCTCCTCCGCCGGTGTACCCCACTTATAAGCTTGCACCTGATGCTTATTACCAGCAACACTTTGGTTTTTTCTGTAAAAAGGAATGGGTTTGGCAAAAGAGCACCGGGCTGCCCGTAAAACTCCGTTTGGGCAACTATTCCTACACGCAACAACTGGAAGGCAAACATTAGAATCTTTTGCCATATTGGTATTGGCGAATAAATATTGACAAAGTCAAGTAAATATACTTGCCTGTAGCAAATATATTTTTCGGGAGATAAATACCTTCGGAGAATGCTAAAAATGCGGTCAGCGCCCGGGGAAAAGGGCTGGTATTGGCTAACGAAAAAGAGGTGGCCCGGCATCACCGAACCACCTCTCTGTTGCTTTTAAAAAGCGATTATTTAATACCCAGTTTCTTGGCTACATCTGCAGGTAAAGCTTTTTTGTTTACCATGAAGCAGGTGGTTTTGTACGCGAAGTAAGGCTCAGAAGCGTAGAAATATCCTGATCCTGGATTATCAGTACCCCAGGAGTTTTTCACACGGAAATATTTGTTGCCATGCTGATCTTTTACCAGACCTACAATGTGCATACCGTGATCGTCCTGTGTTTCGTAGTTATCGAAGGCCTGCTGACGCAGTTCAGGTGTGATGGTTTTTTCTTTACCTGGTTCCAGGAAAGCATTTCTTCTTTCTTCTGCAGACATGTCAGCCCAGTCTTTTTCAGGAACAATGGCCAGGCCGTCTTTAAAGTTGAAGCCTTTTTCGCTTACATCAGCAGCCCATGCAATGGTGTAACCATTCTGGATGGCATTTTCAGCGATGTTGGTAAAGTCATTCAGGTTTACGTTGTATACTTTTTCCCAATTCCAGTTGTCTGGTACTTCCAATACAAACTGTGAATTGTAAGGATGATGCGTAAAAGAAGAAATCAGTACATAGTCGTCTGCATTGAGGCCCAGTTCTTTAGCAAAAGACTGCGGCGTGTAGCTTTTACCGTTATACTGGAATTTTTCAGGTGCTTCTCCCATATATGCGTTCAGTACACCATCAAATGCTTTACTCCAGTTAGGATTGATGGTGCCGTTAGCATTACCTATTTTATTGACCATACCTTCCAGGAGGCTTTCCATTTCAGCATGGTTATACATTTTGTCTTTGTTGCCATCATATACGCTCTGTGGAACCAGGCCGTATTCGCGGAGGCACAACAGATCGTCCGGGAATCCGCCACCTTCACCGAAGTTGGCTTTACCGTGCATGCGTACATAATTAGCTGCTTTCAATGGATACATTTTACGTACCACAAACATTTCGCTGAGATTCAGCCCTTTGTTTTTACCATTGCGCAGTAATTCTGATTCAAAAAAAGACAAACCAGAGAAAGACCAGCAAGTACCGGTGCGTCCTTGATTTTGTACATCTCCTGCATCCAGGTTTTTAACTACTGTGAACTGGTATTTACTTCCCTCCACATTGGTACTGTTTTGTGCAAATGCGCCTACGCTGCAAAGCATGGCTGCACACATCATCCATTTCTTCATGAGTGTAAAATGATAAGTTTTAAAACAAGGATCAAAAATAAGGGAAAGCAGGTATTTGACCGGCGAAAAGATGGATGAACGGAGCTTGCTACAGCTTTTGGGGATACAGGCGTTATTTTTCCTGGTATTGATCCCGGGTGATCTCCCACTCCCAGAGATCTTCTCCTTCTTTATTTTTCATTGTTCCCACAAATCGCATTCCTGCTTTTTGTAATATTTTAACGGATGCATTGTACTCTTCTTCTGTATGGGCAATCACGCGTTTTACATAAGAATGTCCGAATGCAAAGCGAATCAGGGCTTCGGCCATTTCGGTACCCAATCCCCGTTCCCGGTAGTCGGCGGTTATTTCATACCCCATTTCTACGAGGCCTTCTTCATTGGGCTTGCCTTTAAACCCACCCGCCCCAATAAGGCGCTGGTCGGCGCGATGCACAACGAGATAAAAGAACCAGCCCAACATGGCCGGATCATTCCGTAACTTATCATATGCTACCAGGACCATCTCCGGGTATTCGGTCCATCCTTCCTGTATAGAAATACCAAGCAGGTCGGCCAGGTGATCGTTGCCCTGTAATAGCAATTCGAAATGCTCCAGTGAGCACGGCAACAATTGTAGTCGAGGTGTTTGGATCATGTTTGAAAACTAGTAAACTGTTTTGGGAAATACAAGTATGCCAGCACTTACCATTAGTCATTAGCAATAATTTAGCCACTAGCTTTTAGTTTTTAGCAAATACAGTGGATAATCTTCGCTGTATTTGCTAAAAACTAAAAGCTAGTGGCTAAATGCTGTATTAGTGCGCCTCCAGCCAGTTATTACCAGTACCTAATTCCGCTTCTACGGGAACTGATAGTGGCAGGGCATTGCGCATAAGATCTAATATAAGGGGTTTAATAATCTCTAATTCTGAACGATGGGCATCAAAAACCAATTCATCATGTACCTGCAACAGCATACGGGACTTGAAGTTCCGCTCTTTAAAGGTCTTGTGAATGGATATCATGGCCAGCTTAATCATGTCGGCCGCTGTACCCTGAATAGGCATGTTAATGGCGTTCCGCTCTGCAAAACCACGTACCACCGCGTTGGATGAATTGATGTCTTTCAACCATCTTTTTCTGCCTAATAACGTTTGTACATAGCCGTTTTCCTGCGCATATTTCACCTGGTCTTCCATGTATTGCTTAATAGACGGATACTGCGCGAAATAGTTATCGATCAGTGTTTTCGCCTCCGCACGTGGAATCCCCAGGTTTTCTGATAAGCCAAAAGCACTTACGCCGTAAATGATACCGAAGTTCACGCTTTTCGCATTACGACGCATATCAGACGTCACCGCATCCAGCGCTACATTGTACACTTTCGCTGCCGTAGCAGTGTGAATATCTATGCCATTCTGGAAAGCAGCAGACATCTCCTTATCTCCACTGATGGCTGCAATAATACGCAGCTCTATCTGCGAATAATCGGCAGACAGCAACACATATTCTTCATTGCGGGGAATAAAAGCCTTGCGAATTTCACGGCCCCTGTCTGTACGAATAGGAATGTTTTGCAGGTTGGGGTTGTTGGAGCTTAAACGGCCGGTAACCGCCACTGCCTGATTATAGGAAGTGTGTACCCGGTTGGTCCGCTTGTTAAGCAATAACGGTAACGAATCTACGTAGGTAGATTTCAGTTTACTCAGCTCTCTGAAAATGAGGATATCCTCTACAATTTTATGTTTGTTGGACAGCTTCTGTAGCACGTCTTCGCCGGTAGCGTATTGCCCGGTACGTGTTTTCTTGGCTTTAGGGTCCAGCTGTAATTTTTCAAATAGCACTTCTCCCAGCTGTTTGGGAGATGCCAGTTTGAAACGCACGCCTGCCTGTTGGTAAACACTTTCTTCTGCCCGTTTTATTTCTGTTTCCAGCTCTTTCGAATAGTCGGCCAGTGCCAGGGTATCGAGGGCAATACCTTCGTACTCCATATCAGTGAGTACCGGTACCAACGGATTTTCTATATCGTAAAATACTTTGTCCACCGCTTTTTCAGGCAGCATGGGCAAAAATTTGTCTTTTAGCTGGAGTGTAACATCGGCATCTTCCGCAGCATATTCTTTAATCTTTTCTATTTCCACATCCCGCATATTGCCTTGGCCTTTCCCTTTTTTGCCAATGAGTGTTTCTATGGAAACCGGCTCGTAGCCCAGGTATTGCGCGCTTAGTACATCCATGCTCCGGCGGCCTTCCGGCTCAATCAGGTAATGCGCCAACATGGTGTCAAATACAGTGGCGGTAATATCTACGCCGTACCATTTTATGATCAGCATATCATACTTCACATTCTGTCCTATCAACACAATGCTTTTATGCTGAAACAAGGGGATAAATTCATGAATAATGGCGCGAGCGGCGGTATGGTCGGCTGGTAAAGGAATATAATAAGCTTCCCCTTTTTTAAAGGCGAAACTCATACCCACAATATCGGCTTCGTTGGCATCGGTACCAGTCGTTTCCGTATCAAAAGACACTTCCTTTTGCTGTAATAATTCTTGCAGCAAAGCCGCTCTTTTTTCGGGGGTATCTATTACCTCGTACTGATGGGGCGTGTTGTGGATATTTTTATCCGCCATCAGGATGTTACCGGATTCAATCACTTCGGTGGTGACGGTAATTTCTTCCGTTATAATAGCGGTTCCAAACAGGTCCGTTTGCACGACCTTTGGTTTGGCTTCAACAGCAGTACTGCCGCCAAATCCATCTCCCAAAATCCTTTTACCAAGGGTCTTAAATTCCAGTTCAGTAAAGATGCTGGTCAGCTTTTCTTTATCACAGTCTGTAATGCAGAAATCTTCTTCGTGAAAGGAGACTGGCACATCGGTGATGATGGTGGCCAGTTCTTTCGACAGGATAGCATCTTCGCGACCGGCTTTGATTTTCTCGCCCATTTTACCACCAATGGTATCCGCATTTTCGAGGACATTTTCCAGAGAGTGATACTGGGCCAGCAGTTTCATGGCTGTTTTCTCGCCAATACCGGCAATACCGGGAATGTTATCCACGGCATCTCCCATCAGGCCAAGGATATCAATTACCTGGTGAACATTTTGGATCTGCCATTTATCGCAAATCTCTTTCGGGCCCATGATTTCCTCTTTATTGCCCATGTACGGCGGTTTGTAGATAAACACATTATCTCTCACCAGTTGTCCGTAATCCTTATCCGGGGTCACCATATACACCGTGTATCCGGCATCGGCGGCCTGCCAGGCCAGGGTACCAATCACGTCATCCGCTTCATAGCCATCCAGCTCCACTACCGGGATATTAAAGCCTTCAATGATGCGCTTAATATCAGGCAATGCATCCAGCAGATCTTCCGGAGCGTCCTGCCGGTTGGCTTTATAATCAGTGTAAGTAGTATGCCGCTCTGTAGGCGCGTGCGTGTCGAACGCAACGGCCATATGAGTAGGTTTTTCTTTATTGATGAGATCCAGTAAAGTAGTGGTAAATCCAAACTGCGCATTGGTATTTCGACCCGCGCTGGTGATGCGGGGATTTCTGATAAGGGCGTAATAAGCCCTGTATATCAGCGCCATGGCGTCCAGTAAAAATAATTTCTTTTCCATCGCTAAACCTACAAGATTTAATTTTAATCCGCAAAATTAAGATAGTACCACAATATACGGTGAGGGTGTAACTTTAGCACAGAAAAAAAAGAAAGGAATGAATAAAATTTATTATTTGTCGACCTGCAGTACCTGCAAAAAAATATTGGAAGAAACGGATGCAAAAGCCCGTGGGTTTGTTTTACAGGATATCAAGAAGGACAAAATTACGCCGGCACAAATAGACGAAATGCATGCTTTGTCCGGTAGTTATGAGTCGCTGTTCAGCCGCAGATCCCAGCAATACCGTCCTATGGGCTTGCATGAGAAAGATTTAAAAGAATCAGACTACCGCGATCTGATTTTGCAGGAATATTCTTTTTTGAAACGTCCGGTAGCGATTGTGGGAGATAAAATTTTTATTGGAGCGGAAGTAAAAAATATTTAGGAAGAAGATCATTGTTTTTTCCGGCAGTGTTGCTACTGCAGCGGGTTTAGCGAATTTTGAATTTGCGTTGCCGCCAAAAGAATGAATAATGATATCATCCTTATGCCACTAACGGGAGGCTGTCTGTTTTAATTACAGGCAGCCTCTTTTCGTATTACTTAAAGGGATTGTACAAATTCCTGTACTACTTTTTTATACTGGAACATGTCCTGGTCGTGATGAAAAGACCGGAATGGGAAGCGGGATGCAGCTTCCAGTGCTGTTTTCAGATTGAATTGTTCCTGCGGGAGCGAATAGAAATATCCTTTTTCCATCAGGTATTCACCGAGGTATACCTGTTCCGATTGTCCGGGAGTAGGAATAAGAATCGCTTTTTTATTCAGTTTCGCGAGGTCCATTAGGGTGGTATAACCAGAGCGGCTTAGTACCATATCAGACGCCAACATGGCTTCATTCAATTCACTTGCATTCAGGTGGTTTACCTGTGTAACGCCGGGGGATACCTCTTCATGTTGGGGAGTACCTGGTTTGCCACTTACAATCAATGCTGTGATTTGCAGGGACTTAATYTGGTCCAGGACCATTTTTTCCAGGTTAGAGCGTTGCGGCTCCGGTCCGGAAATCAATACCAGCAGATCATACTTCTTTTCCACATTGTTGCGTGGCTCAAAGCGGCTCAGGCAGCCAATGTAGGTAGTATGAGGCGGTAATTGGGCCGGGTGTGCCAGTTCACCGGAAAGGTGATTGTCGCCCGCAAAATCCGGAATCCAGCAAGCGCTGTATTTGTTAATAAAACGATAATTTATTTTTTGCAGCGTTCGCTCTATCCATCTACCGAAAGGTGTTTTTATCAGCAGTTGGTGTGTAATAAAAACAGTGGGTATATTTTTATGATACAAGCCGAAGCGATTATCAGAAATCACTGCATTTATTTGATACTCAGCGACTACCTTTTTTAGCCAGCGTTGCTCATACTGTATAGCCCGGTAAATTTTTGGAATTTGCTGAATAATTTTCAGCCCAAAAAACTGTCCTTTTTGCGCGTATTGAATGCGATAACCCGGCAGCGGAAGTACGGTCAGCAGCGGAAATTCCTGTTGTAGCAGGGCAGCATGCTTGCCTTCTGCAGCAATAAATACCTGACAACCTGCGTTTAGCATTTCATGGATCAAGGGAATATCTCGGGTGGCGTGGCCAAGGCCCCAATCAAGGGGAACTACAAGAATTTTTCGGTCGGTTCGGATTGTGGACAAATAATTTAATATTTTTTACGAATTTAGCTTAAATTACAAAAGAGGATTGTTAAGAAAAGGTAAACTCTTTTAGACCGGATTTTAATCACAGCTAAGTATATTAAACTGCAGTATGAAAAGTATAAAATGGATGGTGATCATTTTTCTTTGTGGAAGTTTAGCAATGGAGGGGTGTAAAGTTTTTAAGAAAAACGATTGCGGATGTCCTACCATGAATAAAAAAAGAATGCACTKATAGCGATCTGTTTGACAACTAACGAAGACTTTAGCAACGACTGACAATAAACAATTTTACCTTATCTTTTGAGATTATCCTTGATACCTGGCCAAACAATATTTCGGGGAACAGTCAAATTTTTTATTCATGAAACCTGTAGATAGAGATTTACTAATCTTGCTACATGAAGATAGGTACACGGAGCAGCAGATACAGTCTGCGGTTAGACAAATCAGCGAAATGCTTTCGTTGATTGAGACGATGGATTATCTCTGTGCTGTTATGGAAGTTATGGATTGTAACAAGAGCAGGATTACCAGCAAACGATCGGTGCTGGAAAAAGCAATTTCACGTAAGTCACATAAGCCTTTCGAGTTTATTATTCACAAGAACTAGTAGCCTTACCTCTACAAAATTCCCGTTGTAATAGTTTTGACCCACAGTCTTATCTATCCGACTTGCTTTTTTAAATTCTTGTTGTAAGTTCGCCATCAATTAAATCTAATTTACTGATGGCAGATTTTTCACACCTGCAGGATTTTCTATATCCTGTTTCTAAGGCTTTTCTCAACGATGATCAGGAATATGACCCATTCCAGGTTGGCGGTGTGATAGATGCGTATGAAGACAATCACCAGCCAGATATAGATGAAGCCGATATCATTTTATTAGGTGTAGGAGAAGAAAGGGGAAGTTCTTCCGGCAAAACAGCTACCGGAGGACCTGACGCCATACGCCGTGAATTTTACCGATTATATAACTGGCACGGCAGTATTAAGTTGGCTGATGTGGGTAACCTGCAATCAGGCGCCTTTCTGGCCGATGCATATGCTGCTATGAAAACCGTATTGGCAGAGCTTTTGGCCGCTAATAAAACCGTCATTATTTTAGGCGGATCACATGATCTTACTTATCCACAATATAAAGCCTACGCGTCCCAGCAATTAATTATTGAGGCTACTGTAGCCGATGCCCTGATTGATCTGAAGGAAGATTCCAATGTTCGCAGCGAGCGGTTTTTAATGGATATTCTAACGGAGCAACCCAATTATCTCCGGCATTATAATCACCTCGGCTTTCAAAGTTATTTCGTACATCCGCGCATGTTAGAAACGCTGGATAAACTACGCTTCGATTGCTACCGTTTGGGACGTATCAGGGAGAATATGGAGGAGGCCGAACCAGTGTTGCGGCACTCCGATTTATTCAGTCTGGATATTAACATCATCCGGCATACAGATGCGCCAGCTAATCAGCTTTCTCCTAATGGATTCAGTGGTGAAGAAGCCTGCTCCCTGGCCCGATACGCTGGTATGAGCAGTCGCCTTTCCTCTTTCGGCATTTACGGATATCGTCCGGAAAAAGATAAAGAACAGCTGACTGCGCGGCAAATTGCCCAAATGCTCTGGTACTTTATGGATGGACGCGCAGTGAAAAATAAGGAAGCGCTGTTGGAAGACAGAGACGCTTTCTGGGAATTTCATATAGCCTTCTCCGATATAGAAACCGTGTTTCTGAAAAGTAAAAAAACGGGTCGCTGGTGGATGCAATTACCTGACAGAGAATTTGTTCCCTGTGCTTATAACGACTATCTCATGGCCAGCAACAATGAAATGCCGGAGAGATGGTTGAGGCATCAGGAAAGACTATAAGTGAAGCTAAAAGCAAAAAGCGCAAAGCAAAAAGCTATTGTCGCGAATGATCAGAGCGGATTATTTAACCACGCGCTTTCATCATTCGCGACAATAGCTTTTTGCTTTGCGCTTTTTGCTTTTGGCTCTATATAGTAAGCAGTGTTTTTATGCGTGCTTTTAGAAAAGCGGCTTTGTTATCTGTAGAAATCATTTCATCGTCGAGGCCTTCCATGGTGCGTTTATGCATCTTTTCTACGCGCTCATCTATCTTCTTAAAATATTCTTCTTTTTTCTCTTCCCATGCTCCTTGTTCGGCTTGTAACTGTTGTTGCCGGCCGGGAGCCAGATTGGAATAGAGATTCTGAAGGGTATGATTTAGCAGGCTATCCAGTTGTTTGTAATAGGTAACTGCACAATTATACATACTATGGCTATTGCCAAGGCATTGCTGGTAGCGGTTTTCAAGTGTGTCCAGTGCTGATTGCCGGGTTTGCGAATACGCTTCTGTGCACAGGAAAACCAATAGGAATAGGATTGGGTTTCGCATAGGTACTGGGTGAACAGCAAACATACGAAATTTATATTATATAAAATAGTAAGATTATTAGTGATCCTCTTTATCGCCAATGGAGCCGGTGCATACATCGCCTTGTGGTAATCCGTTGAGCCAGACCCTGAGTGCATCAGTTCGCTGGTGAGTAAGCTCCGCGAGGTAATTGGCTTTGCACATAGGAAACACGGTTCCATAGCTTTTGGTGGCGGCCGGGAACATGGCTTTAACCTGTGCGTCCCGGAACTGTATCCACAGACGTTGCGCGTCTTTCAGGTTTTGGGTAAACGTCTTGTTGGCAGCATAATCTTTCAAAATAAGCTGATAAATTTCATTCAGCTTTTTATCTGCGTCTTTATATTCCTGTGCCGCTTGTCTATTCAGTTCCGCCTGGGATTGTGAGAAAGCAGCGAAGCCTCCAGTCATCAATAGCAGGAAAATTAATAGTGATTTCATATGTTACGGTTTGAAGAATTTAAATGCATATACCATGGGTAATTTTTCTTCCAATCCCCGGATGTAGAAACGTCCCTCCCGCTCTACGGTGTTGGGAAAACAATTATAGGGAGAATAATTGAACTCCTGAAATACCTGTAGCTGCAGGCCCTGCCCAAGCAATGCCGTGATGATTTCACTCAGCGGATGGTTCCAGGAATACGACTTATTTTGAATATTGCTGCTACGGTCTGTATAAGTACCCTCCGTTTCTTCTATGATCGTTTCTGTATTGAAGTAGTCGTAGGCAATTTTTTGAAACTGATCATCCAGCATCCACAGTACGGGATGAAAATCTGCCATAATAAAATCACCTCCAGGCTTCAGGAAGTGATGAATAACCGCCGCCCATTTATCCAGGTCAGGAAGCCAGCCAATAGTGCCGTAAGAAGTGAATATGCGGTCAAATGAGCCCGTTAAATGAGCCGGGGCGCTGTAGAGGTCACAGCAAACAAAACGGGCGCTGTTTTCCAGTTGTAATTGCTTTGTGAGTTCGTTGGCCTGGTGGATGGCCGCATCTGAAAGGTCCACACCTGTAACGTTTGCTCCCATTCTGGCCAGCGACAAGCTATCCTGCCCAAAGTGGCATTGCAGGTGCAGGATATCCTGCCCACTTACATCTCCCAGCAGGTTCAGCTCTATTTCTTTTAAGGAAGTATGGCCATTCATGAAGCCGGGAACATCGTAAAAGTCGGATGTAACGTGAACGCCTGTACGTTTATTCCAGAGTTCTTTATTCGTTGACAGATAGTCTGCGGAAATGTCCATAAGGCTTGATTTATATGAAAAGATACTCTTCATTTTCCATTTGTACCTTGAAAGTTACTTTTGCTTTCAGGGCGTTKAATACTTTTAGGATGGTGTCGAGACGCGCACTGGTGGTGTTGTTTTCTAACTTTGATATTTGTGCTTTCTGTACTCCAACCAGGCTGCCTAATTGTTCTTGTGTGAGGTGTTGGGTTTCCCTGGCTTTTTTGATGATATCGCCGAGTAGGTCCATTTGTAGATCGAATTCATACTTATCTCTTTTGGGGCTACCAACAGGGCCAAGAAATTGGTCTTTTACYTCTTCGAAAGTATGGGTGTTTAATGGTTTCTTTTTCATTTGCGTTGTGATTTTGCGTTAATTTTCAAAAAATAGGGTTCTTAGTTTAATTGCTTTGTCTATTTCTTTTGCAGGCACTTTATGTTGTTTTTTTATAAAACCATGGGAGGCAATTACCAAAGTGGTATTCGGTTTTCTTTTATCCCAGAAGGCTAGCATCCGATATTGGAGGCCCATGTAAAGCGTTCGTATTTCCCATATATCATCTCTCAGTTTCTTAAAGATCTCAGGGTCGTTCTTTATAATAACTTTATCAATATTGTAGAGAATTTTTTCTCTTGCATCTTCATGGATGCTTGTTAAAAAGGTTAGTGCATCATCTAGTAAGATGACTTTAAATCTGGGGTCAAACATGAATGATATGGTTTACCCAAAAATAAAGAAAGTTTCCATAAATGGAAACTTTCTCAAACACTTTCTTTTTAGATATTTTCTAAATTACCACCAATTCATAAAAATCACCAGGCGTAAAATATTGTTTAGCTAGGTGTTGTAACTCCTCTGCGGTAATCGTCTTGATGGTTTGAATATTATTGTAGAAGTAATTTTCATCGAGGTCATTCAGGATCAGGTTTTTCCAGCGTTGAATAAGCTGGAATGCACCATCGAGGTCGCCCAGAATAGATCCGATCATATAGTTGCGGACCAGATCCAGTTCTTCCTGTGGTACCGGCTCTTCCTGCAAGCGTGTCAACTCTTTGTAGATTTCCGCAATGGTCGCCTCACAAACATCCCGCCCCGCTTCTGTTTGAATATTCAGTGCGCTGGTTTGACGAAAGTTGTAAAGCTGAGAATAGATGCCATACGTATAACCTTTTTCTTCCCGGATATTACTCATTAAACGGGAACCGAAGTAACCACCAAAAATGGTGTTTAATACAAGCATCTTGGGGAAGTCAGGATGATAGCGGTTAGGGAAATGGCGGGCTATCCGCACAGCGCCCTGAACGCCATTTTCATCATTGAAGATCCTGAATTTTTTTTCTTCTGCAGGCTGAATTGGAAGATCCAGCTTTATCAGGCTGGCTTCTCCGTTCCAGGGTGTACTGCCGAAGAATTTATTCAGCAAGGCAATCATGTTGGCAGGCATGTTACCGGCCACAAATATTTTGCAGTTGTTGTAAGTATAATGTTTCTTGTAGAAGGCTTTCAGGCCTTCTGTTTGCAGCGCATCATACGCCATCATGGTGCTTACGCGGCCATATGGGTGGAAATCGCCAAACAGGTATTTGTCAATAAAGCGGTTGGCAACAAAGTCGCATTTCAACAGATTTACTGCCAGTTTTTGCTTCTGGTTTTGTTTGTAAAGACTCAGCTCTTCCTCTGGAAATATAGGATCAAGGATTACTTCCTGCAGTATGGGCAACAATACTTCCGCATGTTTCGTCAGGCAGTGCAGGGTATACGTCGCATTTTCATGGAAAGCACCACGGTTAAGGTAAGCGCCATGGTAATCGATATTTTCGTTTATTTCCTGAGCAGTATGTTTGCTGGTACCATTTTTCATGAGAAAGTTGGTCGCCGCGGCTTCCAGGCTCTCACTTTCATACCAGCTACCGGCTGGAAATACCAGCTCCAGTTGCAGTGTTTCCTGCTCATCGGACTTCATCACATATACGGGAATACCATTGTCCAGTTTGAACTGTTCATATGGTTTCAGTTTTATATCAAATTCCACCGCATCTTTAATGGGAGGGGCTATCGTTCTGTTCATGGGTCGTGTTTAAACGGTAATGGGCTGTAAACAAGCCACAGATTTAGTTTGCAGCGTGATAGTAAATAGTATTTGAATTTTTCTCATCAAAAAGCAGTTTTGCTTCTTCATGTAATTCAGCCGCTGTAACCACTTCGTAATTTTCAAATTCGTGGTTCATCAGCGCAGCATCGCCGAGCAATTCATAAAATGCCAGGTTGTTGGCGCGGCTCAGTAAACTCATATCTTCAAAAGCGAGGAGGCTTTCTACGCGGTTTTTAACTTTTTGCAGCTCCCGTTCTGAGATCACTTCATTTTGTAGTTTTTCCAGCTCCAGCTGAATGGCTTTTTCAGCGTCTTTCATTTTTATACCTTTCACCAGCTTACCTTCAATGGTCAGTAATCCGGCATCCAGGCTTCCGAAATGATAACACTCAATATTGCTGAATAGTTTCTTTTCTTTTACCAATACCTGGTGTAAGCGGGAAGAACTACCTCCACCCAGGATATCTGAAATAAGATCAGCTGCGTAGTAACGCTTGTCTGTGCGGGAGTACATATGATAGCATTTGTACAACGCATCCAGTGGCACATTGGCTTTTACTTCCAGTTTGTGTGCAGCTGTTTGTGGTGGTTCTACTGGCAGGTTGCGTTGATATTTCTCGCCGGATGGAATGTCGCCAAACCATTTCTCGGCAAGGGCTTTTACTTGTTCCGGCGTTACATTACCTGCAACAGTCAGGATGGCATTTACAGGTCGGTAGTATTTAAAGAAAAATGCTTTTACATCTTCCAGCTTTGCATTTTCAATATGCGATAACTCTTTACCAATGGTCATCCAACGATAAGGGTGGGTGCTGTAAGACAGCTCACGCATTTTATGCCAAACATCGCCGTAAGGCTTATTGATATAGTGTTCCTTAAATTCTTCGGACACTACTTTGCGTTGAACATCCAGGCTTTTTTCGTCGAAGGCCAGTGAGAGCATGCGATCGCTTTCCAACCAGAAGGCTGTTTCAATATTTTCTGCCGGTAGCTGTATGTAGTAGTTGGTCAGATCGCTGGTAGTATAGGCGTTATTCTCGCCACCAGCCATTTGCAGAGGTTCATCGTACGATGGAATGTTGATGGAACCACCAAACATCAGGTGTTCGAAGAGGTGGGCAAATCCCGTTTGTGCAGGGTTTTCATCCCTGGCGCCTATATCATACAGTACATTTAAGACCGCCATAGGCGTGGTGTGGTCTTCATGAACAATTACTCTTAGTCCGTTCGCCAGCGTAAACTTATTATAATGGATCATATCTTTTTGTTGGTCAATATGGTAAAAATAGGGAATTACGGGTAGCTTTTGACAGCTTTTGGCGTTTAGCATTTAGCTTTTAGCAAAAAATTGGGAATACTCCCGGTAATTATCCGCTGTATCGACCTGAAAATGGGCAGTTAACGGGCCAGGGCTTATTCGAGATATAGTTCTTTGCGGTCGTAATTGATGGTGAGCGTAAAGTCTTTCCACACGTCATAGCCAATGGAGCCGGCCATTTCCGTGAATACGCCCAGATCGTCGATGTCTTTGCTATAGCTGATAGGTACATTTTTTAAGCTGCGGCCGCCCATTTCCAGTGAGGGAACCGAACTATTGATATAGTATAACACTTTCAGCATGTCCTGAACCCGGTCTGTATTGATGGTAGGAAGCAGGGTGTTGAGTTTATTTTTATCCACATAAGGCCAGTTGAAAAGAATGCCATAGTCGCCACCAGTGGTGATATGGTAATTGCCTGGCAGCCGGGTTCCATTGGGTAGCTGTATGGAAGCATCAATTACCGGCGTAGTATAGTTCAGCTGGAAATGCAGTAAGCGTCCGGCATTGCCTGTAGGGGTTTTCCCTGCTTTATACAGTATGAGTTGTTGCTGGCGGTAATCAATTTTTACGATAAATGTTTTCATCAATGCCACGCCTATAATGCCATCTACGGGGCCGAGGTCGTCCAGGTTTTCCAGGTAAGCTTTTACATAAGGGAGGCGTTGGTTACCCAGGTACAACACATTGAGGGTGGTCACCGACGTTTGTGCCATAGCGTTATTGATACCGCTCATATAAGCATTGGCGCCGCTTTTGAGATGTAGCCGGGCAGCCGTATTTATGTGTAACACGGTTACTTCTGCCCCGGTATCGAAAATAAAATGAAGGGTATCTGTACTGCCGGAAACCAGTACAGGAATAATCACATGTTTGTCCACCAATTGAAAAGGGATCACTGCTACCGGTTTCTTATTTTCGCCTGCATCTGCCGATGTAGTGCTTTTACGCTGTGCATGGGCATACATAAGGCTATTACAAGAAATCACGGTTACTATCCATAAAAAACGCCACATGACACAAATAACGTCAAAGTATGCTTTTTATTGGCAACTTTTTAATGAGCAGGTCTTTATCCCGGCTGACCAGGCAAACAGCTTTGGTGCCGATATTCTTTAGTAATTCCCTGAACAGCTGCAGGTTTGGGCCGAGGTTATTGTTGATGGCCATGATGATATCGCCTTTTTTGAATCCGGCTTTTTCTGCTGGTGAGCCTTTGATGATATCCGTAACTTCTACCCTGCCATTGATCAGGTAAATGATTAAGCCGGTATAAGAATAGTCGAACATATCGCGGTAATGCGAATTAGGTATCATGTATATTTCCTTCTTGCCGTAGTTGAGGGTGATGTTGAAGCGTCGCAGCAAGTCGTTACCGATCATCCCTCCTAAAAAAGGATAGGCGGTAACGTTAGTTTTGTCATCAAAAATGTAAGTAGGTACATTCCGGAAGTTATAGTTGCCGATACGGAATTCATTCACGGTTGTGAGTGACATGCTCATCTTCCCTCCCAGCCCCTGGGCTTCCGTTTGAATCATTTTTTTGGTGCGACGTCTTCTGCCCTGCAATATGCTGCTGTCGTTCACAAATTGTGATGAGAGCAACAGGCACATGCCGGCGCCGGTATCAAAGTAATAGCGGTTAGTAATGGTTCTTAGGCTGGTTTTCAGCGGAGCTGATATCAGCGGAATTTGCGTGAGTGAGGGTTTTAGCAGTTGTCCGCCTTTGGGATAAGTAAACTTCCCTTTGGAATAAATGATAATCTCTTCAGTATCATAGTCTACGGTTACAATGTACCTGCTCAGGAGGCTAAATCCCATAATCCCATCTACCTGAATCCCGTATACCTGGCTAATTAATTCATAATCATTGATATGGAAATCGAGACTATCTACGGTCAGGCCGGGTAATCTGAGTGCATGGTTGCGGGCAAATGAAACTGGTTTGGAGCTTCCCAGGCCTTTGATGATCCGGTCGGAAGGTTCCATTTTAATGCCTAACCGGATGCAGGTGGCGGTGTCGAGCGAAATACCTGCGCTGCCGGTGTCGAGAATAAATTGCAGGGTATCAGGATAATCGCCTACCAGTGCCTGTACTATCACTACGCCTCCGTAGTATTGTCTGAAGTGGAAACCGGTGATCAGCGTAGATTCGCGGGTGCTATCAGAGCAGGGTGTGGCGATACCGGCGAAGGTGTTGGTTGATGTACCGGCAATGGCTGCCAGAAGCAGCATAACGTGTAACAGAATTGGTCTAAGCATACTGGGAGATGCAGGGATGTATATAATTCTAAATTTAACATTAAAAAGTGTTCGTATAAAATATATTTATTACGGGCGGTTATTTACCTAAATACTACCTTTGCTAAAGTTTATTCCCGGTTAGAAATATAGCAAATGGAACTTCAGGATTTATACAAGAAAGCGCAGGATTTCGGATTTCTGACAGCAGCAGAGGGTGTTTATATGTTTGAAAACGCACCGCTGGCGGAACTGATGGAGATAGCCAACGAGTTACGAAAACAACAGGTACCGCATGGTAAGGTTACCTGGCAGATAGACAGAAACGTGAATACCACCAACGTGTGTACCGCCAACTGCAAATTCTGTAACTTCTATCGCATTCCTGGCCACAAGGACGCATATATTACCCCTATTGAAGAGTATAAAAAGAAGATTGAGGAAACGCTGAAGTATGGCGGCGATCAGCTGTTACTGCAAGGCGGCCATCACCCTGAGTTGGGACTCAGCTTCTATGTGGATCTCTTCAAAGAACTGAAACAACTATATCCGGAATTAAGATTGCATACCCTCGGGCCCCCCGAAGTAGCACATATTACCAAGCTGGAAAAAAGTACACATATTGAAGTACTCCGCGCCTTACAGGAAGCGGGTATGGATAGCTTGCCCGGTGCTGGTGCAGAAATTCTGAATGACCGCGTTCGTCGTTTGATTTCCAAAGGTAAATGCGGTGCACAAGAGTGGCTGGACGTAATGCGTGCCGCACATAAGCTGAATATTGCTTCTTCTGCAACGATGATGTTTGGCCACGTGGAAACCGTACTGGAACGCTTTGAACACCTGGTAGACATCCGGCAGGTGCAAAGCGAAAAACCAGAAGGCCACTACGGCTTTACCGCTTTTATACCCTGGACATTCCAGGACGTAGATACCTTGCTGGCAAAGATTCGCGGTGTGCATAACATGACTACTGCCGAAGAATATATCCGCATGATTGCGATGAGTCGCATTATGCTGCCAAATATCAAAAACATCCAGGCATCCTGGCTTACGGTAGGTAAACAGGTAGCACAACTGTGTTTACATGCCGGTGCTAACGACTTCGGTTCTATCATGATCGAAGAAAACGTGGTAAGTGCTGCAGGTGCTCCGCATCGTTTTACTTACCGGACCATGCAGGATGCGATCCGCGAAGCTGGTTTCGAACCACAGCTCCGTACGCAACTGTACAAATTCAGGGAGCTTCCTGCTGCTATAGAAGAGCAGGTGATCAATTACTAGAAGCTATCATTTATATGAAAAAGGCGTTCCGGCATCCGGGACGCCTTTTTTCTTTTTAAACTATTCATTAGCAAATCATTAACAACTGAGAAAGAATTGTTAAAACTGTCTTGTGCGTGTTACAAAAAGCCTCTTTCCACGTCTAACAGATAGAAACTAATCAAACTAAAGGAGGGAATATGAAAAAGCTGGGACTTTTCATGGCAGGATTAGCAATCATCGCCATGGCAGCCTGTACAAGCACCAAAGTAACGTCTTCCTGGCGTTCTAATGATGCCCAACAGCTGCAAAAGGATAACAAAATAATGGTAATGGCACTGGTACCTCAAAGAGATCGTACACTACGTAGCCAGATGGAAAACTATACAGTGGCAGAACTTAGGAAAAAGGGATACAACGCTGTATCGGCATTGCAGACTTATGGCCCTCAGGAATTAGGAAAATTGACCGAGAAACAAGTTGTGAAACAATTACAAGGCAGTGACGTAAACCAGGTGATGACCATTGTAATGCTCGATAAAGGCAGAGAAAGAACTTTTGTTCCTAACTATCAGCCTTATGGCTATTATGGATTCTGGCCTTATTACTCTTCCTGGTATTCCAGGATGTATGCCCCCGGATACTATAGCTACAACACTAAATATCAGTGGGAAGGTAATTTGTATGACCTGAAGAGTGGACAGATGTTATACTCTGTGCAGTCACAATCTTTCGATCCGCCAACTACAGAAAGAATGGCTGTTTTGTATGCACAACAGGTGGTGAAAGATATGGCCAAACAACAGTTATTGGCGAAACAATAAGCGGGAATCAGTGCTCAGGATTTAGCCGTTGGTTTTTAGGTTGCTCGTAAGCGATACTAAGAGCCAGCGGCTAATTAGTAAATGCTGGTTGGATTTTACGTTAAATCGATGTAAGTTTAACGCCCCTTTTAAATCCAGCTATGTTCGAAATAACAGTCAATGAAAACGTATACCTGCGGCAATTGCAATTGCAGGATGCCCCACAGGTGTATAAGCAGCTGGACCAGTCGCGGAAAAGTCTGCGTAAATTTTTGCCCTGGGTAGATTACAATACCAACGAAGAACACTCCCTGCGTTTTATTCAACTCATGCTCCGCAAAGCGGAAGAACAGGAAGCCGTTGCACTGGGAATATGGTACCAGCAACAGTTTTGTGGCGTGATAGATTTGCATGGCTGGGATCATCAACTACAGAAGGCGGAAATAGGCTATTGGATAGGAGAAGCCTTTCAGCGTAAAGGTATTGCTACCACCGCTTGCAGAGGTCTGATCACATTTGCATTTAAAAAGTTGCACCTGAATAAGATTGAGATCCGCTTTGTGCTGCAGAATGAGCGAAGCGGGCAAATCCCAATTAAGCTGGGATTTGCCAAAGAAGGTACCTTACGCCATAGTGCCAAACTGCATGGGCAGTATGTGGACATGGTAGTAATGGGGATACTGCGGTCTGACTGGAAGGGTTAAGGCAGTTGTGATTGCCGCACCTTGCTGTGTTTTTTACCATAAAACTCGTAAATCAGCATGCCAATGACCATCCAGATAATGAGGCGCAACCAGGTATCCCACGGAAGGAATGCCATCATCACGACGCAGCAAAGTATTCCCATTATCGGAACAAAAGGAACCCAGGGTGTTTTGAAGGCACGTGGTGCGTCCGGCATAGAATGCCGCATGATCCATATCCCCGCGCATACGATTACAAAAGCCAGCAGGGTGCCGATGCTGGTCATCTCTCCTACTACC
This sequence comes from Chitinophaga sp. 05T412, assembly GCF_056396465.1. NCBI lineage: Bacteria > Pseudomonadati > Bacteroidota > Chitinophagia > Chitinophagales > Chitinophagaceae > Chitinophaga > Chitinophaga sp. 05T412. The sequence goes on along the minus strand of NZ_JBFTLN010000006.1, from coordinate 244,966 downwards.
CTTATTGGTACCAGGGCGGCAAACAAGCTTACAAATACACAAAAGAGCATATTACTTTTCCACGGGGTGCGGTAACGGGGATGTACCTCCGAAAATACTTTTGGCAACAGCCCGTCTTTAGACATCGCGTAAAATACCCGTGATTGTCCCCATAAATCCACCAGTATCACAGAAGTATAACCCACAATAATCGCCAGGATGATCATTTGTCCCAGCCAGTGAAACGGCGTATGTGCAATGGCTACTGCCACCGGAGCAGCATTGTTTTTGAACTCCTGGTATGGCGCCAGACCGGTAAGAACATGGGCAAAAAGAATGAACAGGATGGTACATACTGCCAATGAGCCCAGGATGCCGATGGGCATGTTGCGGCGTGGATTTTTGGTTTCCTGGGCGGCGGTACTTACAATATCAAAGCCCAGGTACACAAAGAAAATGACGCCTGCACCCCGCAGTATGCCGGAAATGCCATATTCTCCGAAAATGCCTCTATTTTTTGGAATATAAGGGGTAAGATTAGCCGGCTGTATGTACTTCCAGCCGAGAATGATGAAAACGAGTACCACACCTACTTTCAGGGATACCACGACGGCGTTCCACAGGGCAGATCCTTTGGTGCCGCGTATCAGGATGGCCGACATCAATATGATGATCAGGGCTGCCGGCAGGTTAAAATACCCATGCGTGGTGACTCCATTAGCCAGGGTAACCGTTTCAAATGGAGAATGCACAAATTGCGCGGGGATGTAGATATTGTATTTAGCCAGAAAGGCAATGAGATAGTTAGACCAGCTAATGGCCACCGTGGCGGCGCCTACGGAAAATTCAAGCACCAGGTCCCATCCAATAATCCAGGCCAGCCGCTCTCCCATGGTGGTATAGGCGTAGGTATACGCGCTACCTGCCACTGGTATCATGGAGGCAAATTCAGCGTAGCAGAGGCCCGCAAAAGCGCAACCAACGCCGGCTACTATAAAGGAAATAGTGATGGCTGGTCCGGCGTTATTACCGGCAGCGGGGCCTGTTAAGGAAAACAACCCTGCTCCGATAATAACACCTAATCCCAACATTAAGAGCTGGAAACCATTTAGCGTACGTTTCAGCGTGTGCTTACTTTCTTCGGCCGACTCCTGAAGCAGCCATGCTAAAGGCTTTTTGTAATAATCTTTCATTAATATACCCTACTGTTTTGGTGGACTATTGCGCGAAAGTAGGATATATTTATGAATTAAGCGATATCGCAAATTTCGATGCCCTGCTTGAGAGAAGCTATCTGGTCTTTGTGTGCAGGGATAAACTCCTGAGCCACATGCCCTTTGAAGCCGGTTTCATAAATTGCTTTCATAATGGCAGGATAGAATAATTCCTGGGTTTCATCAATTTCATGACGACCCGGTACTCCACCAGTATGGTAGTGGGCAATATATTCATGATGATCGCGGATGTTGCGGATTACATCTCCCTCCATAATCTGCATATGGTAGATATCATAGAGCAGCTTAAAGTTAGGAGAACCCAATGATTTACAGAGTTCTACGCCCCATGCGGTGTGGTCGCACTGATAATCATGGTGGTCTACTTTACTGTTCAGCAGCTCCATTACCAGGGTTACTTTTTTCTTTTCTGCATAGCCAATAATGCGTTGCAGGCCTTGGGTGCAGTTCTTAATGCCTTGCTCGTCGCTCATGCCATTACGGTTGCCTGAAAAGCAGATGAGGTTGGAGAAGCCGGCTTTGGCCGTTTCATCGATATAGTGTTTGAAATATTCTTCCAGTTTATCGTGGTGTGCAACAGTGTTAAATCCTTTGGTGATGCCCCATTCAGGGCCATTGCTGGCCACCATGGCGGTAATCATGTCATTCTTTTTCAGAATGGAAAAATCTTTCGGATCTACGAGGTCAATAGAGTGGATGCCGATTTTTTTAGCGGCTTTACAGAGGTCATCCAGCGACATGTCATAACACCAGGCACAAACCGAGTGGTTAATTTTACCTTTCAGTGCCTCGTCTACGGCCTGTTCGTGGGCAGAAACCCTGTTGGTGAGAGAAGATAGCGCAGTGGATGCCAAGGCCATGGTGGCTACTTTTTTAATCATATCGCGGCGTGAGTTTTCCTGGTGCATAAAATGGTTTGCTTTAAGAGAGGTCAATGTAGTCGAAATTATGTTTACTTGCAAGCCCCTCTTGCCTTTAGAAGTAAAAAAGGAGTGGAAATACGGATTTTAATTTTCACGTAGAACTATCCGCGGCCAGGCTGCGTTTATATGTTAAATTGCAGGTAATATTTGAAAGTTGGTAAGTAATTTGTTTAAGTATCGAAAAGCGGAGGTTGATATGGAAAAAAAATATACTCCCAGTTTATGGTTTTGCATTCTGATGGACTTATTGGGATGCGCCAGTTACGCAGTGCCGGTGTTAGGTGAGGTCAGCGATTTTATTTGGGCGCCCATTTCCGCCATTATTTTCTATCGCATGTTTGGCGGTACCCTGGGTACCTTTGGTAGTGTTTTTAACTTTATGGAAGAATTATTCCCCGGAACAGATTTCATCCCCACATTTACAATTTCATGGGTATTGAAACGGGTATTAGCAGGGAGAAGGAGTACGGTATCTGCCTAAAAAATTATTAAAAGAGAAAGGGCTATTGTTTAGCAGTTATTTTGCTAAACAATAGCCCTTTCTCATGAATAGTGGTTATCAGATGCCCCGCATCTGACGGAATCCTCCGCCACCACCCCGGCCACCGGGGAAGCCCATACGATTTCGGCTGTCTCCCGGTTTGTTGTTGCCACCAAAGCGGTTTAGGAAATAAGTAAAGCTCACCATAAAATATTGTTGCAGCACGTTGCTTTGCGTATCCTGTATATATGTATCTGCCACGGTACGGGTAACACTCACATACTGTTTCAGCAAGTCAAAAGCCTGTACTTTAATCATCCCCTGCTTTTTGGGGAATACATATTTTGCAATATTCGCATTCCACATGGTAGAGGTAAGATTGTAGCCCACCGGCCGATTGCGGTTTAGCATGCAGGTAATATCACTCCCAATCATAAATCCTTTAGGCAGGTTGATGTTGAAGTCAGCATTGATGTTATAATCAAAGTAACGGGTATCCTGCTGGTTTGTATTGATCGCCTGCGTATAGTGGACTCCGTTATAGTTAACGCTGCCTCCCAGTGCTACGTCCAGTAGTTCCTTGTACGTATAATTCACATTGGCAGACTGAGAAATCTGTAACGTTCCTGTATAACTGGTTTTACTGTTTACTATCGTAACATCCCGTGTGTAACTCACACTGCTTCCGGTATTCAGGTTTTGTCCGGGCGTTTTTGATAAAGGAATGGAGTTGTGTACCATCCCACGTAAACTGAAGTAGCCATTTACGTTAACTGGTTTTACTGTTTGCTGTCCGGTTTTGTTGTTTATAGTGGTGGCGTTGATAATTTTATTCACCGCGTAGGAGCCGCTCAGCATAGCAAACATTCCACGGAACGTAATGTTGTTAAACTGATTGAAATTGATGTTCAGGTTATTATTGAAAGATGGTTTCAGATCCGGGTTACCCAATTGAATGTACAATGGGTTACTGTTGTCCGGAACAGGCGCCAACTGCTGTACTGAGGGCTGTTGCGTACTTCCGTTATAGTTAATACGTAACCGTTTGCTCTTGGAAAACATATAATTAAAAGACGCCTGCGGCGCGAAATTAATTGTATGCTGCTGGATAACTGTATCCTTTGCCTTAAGGAAAGAATAGGTGGTATTATCCAGGTTATTGAACAATACATTTAAACCAAAAGAGTAGTCATATTTCAGTTTGGTAGTGCGCACAGATAGCCCTGCCTGCTGGTTCAGGGTTTTGTTGGTAAAAATGTTACTCAGCGAGTCATTCATGATATTATAATTCTTACCGGAAGCATCATAATCATACGTATACTTTGTACTGGTATTAGTATATCTGGTAATGCCATAGTTGGCCTCCAGGTATCGGTCTTTTCCAACGGGCTCTGTATAAGTCAGGTTTACTCCTTCGTTGCGACTATCAGTATTGACCTGGTTTCTCTGGTCAAAAGCACTGATACTGTCTTTCTTGAAGAAGAAGAAATTGGACTTCACGTAGTTTTGCTGATCATTGCTACTGTTGTTATAGCTGAAGTTAGCACTGAGTGAACGACCGTGTTTTTTAAATTTTTTGCGGAATAAAAGCGTCCCACCGATGTTGGTATTGGTGCCCTGTCCGTCGTTGATAGTACTACCTCTGTTCACGGAGTCGGTGGTGCCGTTAAGGACCGACGAGCTGTTTGTAACACTATAGCTATTCCCATTGGTGAGGGAATAGGTGGGTGAAAAAATCAGCGAGTGCAGGGAGTCGATCGTATATTCGATGCGGGCGGAAACGCGGTTATTGCTATTATCTGTTTGTGAAACCGAGTTGGAGTTATCGTAGGTAGTACTTGGCTTTCCCAAACTATCTGTAGAAAAAGTTTGTCGTTGCTGTTTTTGTGTTACATCGGTTTTAGTATCATTGAAGAAGTAACTACCATTCACAATAAGGTTTTTATTGAAATCCTGGTTAAAGTTCACACCTGCATTCCAGTTGCGGGTAATACCCGGATTGTTGCTGGCCCCTATGTTTGTAGACATACCACGCATGCCCCCTCCACCGCCGCGGCCTCCTCCTCTCCCGCCGCCGGCAGAGTTAAAGCTCATCTGATCCTGTATGGTATAGCCAGTATTGTTCACGTTATTACCGCCACCTAACAGGKACATCTGTTGGTTTTCACGGAAGCGGTTTAAGCTGATGGAACCACCGAAGCGGTCATCCGTACCATAGCCGGCAGTAGCGCGGCCAAACATGCCTTTCTTCTTATCTTTTTTGATGGTGATATTGATCGTTTTTTCTGTTTGCCCATCATCGATGCCGGTGAATTGTGCCTGATCCGACTTTTTATCTATCAGCTGTACTTTATCGATGATGTTGGCAGGAAGGTTTTTGGTGGCCAGTTTCGGGTCGCTGCCGAAAAAGGGTTTACCATCTACCAGTACTTTTGTAACGGTTTCGCCCTGTGCGGTGATAGCGCCGTCTTTGTCTACGGTAACCCCGGGTAATTTCTTCAGGAGGTCTTCTACTACTGCGTTTTCGCGTGTTTTGAAAGCGTCGGCATTAAATTCAAGCGTATCTTTTTTTACTACAATGGGTGGTTTTTCATCTACAATTTCCACGGTATTCAGGTCTACACCTTTATGTCCCATGGCAATGTTGCCGAGGGTAATATCTCTGTGGTCGGGAGTGACTTGTATTTGTTTGTTGAGGGGTTTATAGCCCAGGAAGCTCACATAGAGCCTGTAGGCGCCATCTGCTACATTGGTCAGTTCAAAATTACCTTTGGTGTCTGTCATGGTGGTACTGGCAACGCTGGAGTCTTTCGCGTTCAGTAGCGCCACGGTGGCGGCCGGCATGGCCTCCTTTGTGGTGGAATCAGTCAATTGGCCTTTAATCTTTCCTTGCTGGGCCTGGGCTTGTGCATATAGTATGCTCAAGCCCAATACCAGTAAGAGTTGTATAAGTTTCTTCATAAATGAATTTAACAGCAGAGGGGGAAGTTAGGATGAAATTTACTATTGTTGTTGCCGCTTACGTAATTTATCCATCTCTTGTTTTCTGATCTCTCTCATTTGTTCCTGCGTTACTTTTTCTGCACCGGCAGGAAGGCTAAGATCTGCGTCTGTTACAGGTTTTAGGTTGACGCTCTTTGCCGTGAAAGATCGTTTGCTGCCTTCTGCCGATAGTACTACTGCATTATTTTCAGGTAACAAACCATTCACCGGAGCGAAGCTAAACGGTAGTTCAGTAGTATACCATACGGTGTAAGTATCGTCTTTAAGCTGTATGGTGGCCTTTTTACAGTTGTACCCGGCTATTTTTTTAGTTTTGTCTGACGACTTGGTATTAGCGGTAAAAATAAAGTCCTCTTCGGTGTAATACGTTTTTTTATCATCGCCGAAGGTGCTGAAAACCTGTTCATATTTTTTGTTGGCCAGGTCTACATATTGAGCGTTGTTACCTCTTGGTCCCATGCCGCCCATACCGGGTCTGCGGCCAGAACGGTTGCTGGTATCGCCTTCCGGACGTTGCCTGCGGCCACCGCCAAAGTCGGGGCGCTCTGTGGTGATTTTACCGATGTTGTTGTTGAAAGTAAAAGTTTGCTTGAAGGTGATTACATCGGGGATTTCCGGGGCATCATCGCCACCGCGTTGAAAGCCACGCATACGCTCAGGATCTGTCTTAGCAGTTACTTCGTATTCGATAGTACCTGATTGCTGGGCTAATACCGGGCTGCTTGCGGAAAGCAGCGTGGCTGCTGCAAAAAGTAAACGGATAGTTCGGTTCATACCTGGTTGTTTTTATTGTAACAAAATTGCTCTTTCGCGTTCGTTTTTTCGGTTAAAAAGCTTTATTTACTGTTATTTACTGTTAAGGCTGGTTTATAACCGTTAATCTTCCTTATTTACTGTTAATTACTGTTAAGGGATTAGCCGGTATTCAGCCCGGAATGGATAGTTTTGTATGGATCTTAAAATATTCCATGAGACAACGAATTAGAAATATCCTCATCCTGATGTCTGTTTGTATACTGGGTATATTTCTATTCCAGGGATATTGGCTGTATAACTCTTTTAAACTAAGACAGGAGCAGTTTAGCAAGGAAATCAATGAGTCGCTGCGTCAGGCAGTGTTTAATAAACAGTTTTCAGACGTGCGGCGCTATATCCGCTATTTTGGAAAAGACAAAGATTCGTTGAACAAGCCTATGCGGGGATTGGCAGATCAGCTGGAAGAAATAGGTGTACCTAAAGGAAAGCGATTCAGAGGCCACCGGGAATTTGACCACTTTCCCGGACCTCCCCCACCAGAGGCTTTCCGTGGCGATTCTCCCAACAAAGTATATGCAGATACCCTGGCCAGGCAAATTTCAGAATTCCTTATCACCAGCACTTTACATAACGATAGCACTAATCTTATTAAACTGGATTCTGTATTCAAAGTAGAGTTGGCAAGCCGGCAAATAGCTACACCATATGAGCTGGATACCTTCCACCTCAGCTATAGTGGCTTTGAAAGGGAAACCTTCCGGGATAGTATCCGGAAACGGGAGCCCCGTCAAACCTCCAAGATTCCGTTTAACCCGGCCAGCAACCTCTTTGTGCAGGCCAGCTTCGATTCTCCCCTACAATTTATTCTGCAGAAAATGATCTGGACCCTCCTGAGTTCTGTGGTGTTACTGGTACTTACAACGCTTTGTTTTACGTATATGCTGAGAACAATTTTGAAGCAGAAGCGGCTGTCGGAAGTAAAGAACGACTTTATCAACAATATGACGCATGAACTGAAAACGCCTATTGCTACTGTGTCTGCGGCTGTAGAAGCGTTACAGAATTTCAATGCATTGAATGATCAGCGGAAAACGCAAACCTACCTCGACATTTCCAAAAACGAATTACAGCGGTTATCGGACCTGGTAGAAAAAGTACTGCATATTGCCGCTGAGGAAAAAGAAGACATTGAGTTATTCCGGGAGGAAACAGACTTAAATGAAGTAATCGATAACATCCTTTCCAATCACCAGCTGAAAGCCGGGAAACAGCTGCAGCTGCGCTATGATAATAATCTGGCGGGGAAAATGGTGTATGTGGATAAAACACATTTATCTAACGCCATCAATAACCTGGTAGATAATGCGATTAAATATTCCGGGGAACAGGTGCAGTTATATATACAAACCAGCCTGGAAAATGGTATCTTAAAGATTAAGGTGAAAGATAACGGCATTGGTATTCCGAAAGTGTACCAGGGCAACATCTTTGATAAATTTTTCCGGGTGCCTACCGGCAACCTGCATAATGTAAAGGGCTTTGGTTTGGGCCTAAGTTATGTGCAAAAGATTGTGGAAATGCACAATGGTACCATTCATGTGCATAGTGAACCAGATAAAGGCAGTGAGTTTATCCTGATCATCCCCTCTGCATAACCAACATAAACAAAAGAAACTATGGCAAAAGTATTATTGATAGAAGACGAAGTACAGCTTGGACAGATCGTAAAAGATAGCCTTGAAATGCGGGGCTTCGAAATGTTGTATGCAGCCGATGGCAAAGAAGGACTACGTTTATATCAGCAGGAACACCCGGATGTGGTGGTGCTGGATATCATGATGCCGAATATGGATGGATTTACGGTGACGTCCGAAATCCGCAAGCAGGATAAATTCACACCTATCATCTTTCTCACGGCCAAATCGCAAACAGTGGATGTGGTAAAAGGGTTTGAATTGGGGGGTAATGATTATCTGAAGAAGCCCTTCAGTATGGATGAACTGATTGTGCGCATTACCGCGTTGCTGAAGCGTTTTGCAGATAATCCCGGCACCCGTGAAGTGGAGGAAGGCGCCGTATCTATTGGTCAATATGTATTCAACTATACCAAGCAAACACTTACCCGAAATAATACCGTTGAATTTCTTTCTCACCGCGAGGCCGCTATTTTGCAACGGTTGTACAACAACAAAAATGAGGTAATRGAGCGGAAGACGGTATTACTGGATTTATGGGGAGATGATAACTTCTTTAATGCCCGCAGTATGGACGTTTTCATCACCAAGTTGCGCCGGTACCTGAAAGATGATTCCAGGGTACAGATTGTGAATATCCGCGGTGTTGGGTATAAGTTGATTTTCTAGCCTGGCGTATTCATGGCAGGTGCTACTTCAAAGGTGATGTATACGCGGGTGCCTTGTATGGTGTTTTCTTTTCCTGACAGGTCTGTAATTTCTATATTGAATTGGGTATGGTACATCGAGCGGTAAAGCGAAGCTCGTTCCATACATATTTCCATGCCTCTGGAGTGATGGTTGTGCGTTTTTAAGCCTTCATGATGATATTGCAGGGCCTGTACCCGGCCTATTCCGTTGTCGGTAACCTCACAGGCATATAAATTTTGTTGCAGCTGCATCCACTCAATATGCAGCTGCCGGTCTGTTGCTTTATGCATTAACCCGTGCCAGATGGCGTTTTCCACAAAAGGTTGTATCAGCATACAAGGTACTGGCAAGGCGGATGGTGAAATCCGCGGATCTGTTTTGAGGGTGTATTCAAATCCCTTGTTGGTGCGTAGTTGCTCCAGTTTCAGGTATAGTTCCAGCGTATCAGATTCTTCCTGGAGGGAGATGAAGTTTTTGTCGGCCACGAGGAGTACTTTCCTGAGCAGCAGTGCCAATCCGGAAATATATTCCTGAGCCAGGGAGGTTTCGCCGGTCATCAGGGCGGTATAAATGCCATTCAGGCAATTAAACTGGAAATGTGGATTCATCTGTGATCTGAGGCTGAGTAGTTTTAGCTCCGACAGCTGTTTCCGGAGTTGCAGCAATTCCTTCTCCTGTTGGTTGGTGTGTAACACCATAGCTCTTTCATTGCCTTTGATCAGAAGGTAACGGGATCTGTAATGGACAAAAAGAAGTAAAAGGGCGCCAGATATGGCTATGGCCAATAGTAACCAGGTAATGTGTATCGTGACAGGCATACCCCCACTGATTTGCTCATGAAAATATACGTCATTTCGGGCAAATATGGTGGTTACCCCCCACAACAGTTTACTCCTAATCGCTTATCTTTGTTGTTTATGGAACAGTTAGTACAGCAAATAGCCACCTACAAAGAAGAAATAGCGGCTTTTACGCCTGCGGGCGCCGCGGATCTGGAACAGTACCGCATAAAATTCCTGGGTACAAAAGGTATCGTGAAAGCTCTTTTCGGGGAGATGAAGCAGGTACCGAATGACCGTAAGAAAGAATTTGGGCAGATATTAAACGAATTTAAACAACTCGCGGAGTCCCGCTATGAGCAGTTCAGTGAACTGAAAGATGCTTCCGGCGCAGATGCAGGCGATATTGATTATACTTTACCAGCGGCGCCACATCGTCTGGGCACCCGTCATCCTATCAGCCTGGTGCGGAATAAAATTATCCGCATTTTTGAGCGCCTGGGCTTCAGCATTGCAGAAGGACCAGAAATTGAGGACGACTGGCATAACTTCACGGCATTGAACTTACCGGAAAACCACCCGGCCCGTGATATGCAGGATACTTTCTTTATCAGCAAAAATCCCGATTGGCTGTTGCGTACGCAAACTTCTTCCGCTCAGGTAAGGGTGATGGAAGCGGGCAAACTGCCTATCCGTATCATCAGTCCGGGAAGGGTATATCGTAATGAAACCATTTCAGCCCGTGCACACTGCTTCTTCCACCAGGTAGAAGGATTGTATATCGATGAAAATGTGTCTTTCGCGGACCTTAAGCAAACGCTGTATCACTTCGTAAAAGAGATGTTTGGCGAAAATACGGGTATCCGTTTCCGTCCTTCCTACTTCCCATTCACGGAGCCAAGTGCAGAGATGGACATCGTGTGTTTCATTTGCGGAGGTACAGGTTGCCCGGTATGTAAACAAACCGGCTGGGTAGAGATCCTGGGTTGTGGAATGGTACACCCGAAAGTGTTGGCCAATTGCGGCATTGATCCGGAAAAATATACAGGTTTTGCCTTCGGTATGGGAATAGAACGTATTACCATGCTGAAATACCAGATTAAAGATTTGCGCCTTTTCTCTGAAAACGATACCCGTTTCTTAGAGCAATTCGAAGGTGCGGTATAAACTATGAAGCATAAAGCGAAAGCATAAAGTAAAGCTATTGTAGCGGATCACTGGTCGCTGCAATAGCTTTTTTTCTGTACGAAAAAACCTCAGATAGTGATGCAATCTATAGCCGTATGTGGCGCGGGCACCATGGGTGCCGGAATAGCACAAATAGCAGCTTATAGCGGATTTAATACACTGTTGTTCGATATACGGCAGGAGGGGGTGGATAAGGCGAAAGCGCAAATAGAGAAGAGCTTGTCCGTGGCCGTAACAAAAGGAAAGCTAACAGCTGAAGAGCAGGCGGCCACCATGCAGCGGCTTCGTTTTACCACGGTATTGGAAGATTGTGTAGCCGACATCATCATAGAAGCGATTGTAGAGAAAATTGCCGCCAAAACAGCCTTGTTTAACCAGCTGGCAGCTATCAATTCACCAGATACTATTTTTGCCACCAATACCTCCTCTTTGTCTGTATCAGACATTGCGGCGGCGGTAGATAGCCATGCTTCCAGAGTGGTAGGAATGCATTTTTTTAATCCAGCGCATCTGATGAAGCTGGTGGAAGTGGTAAGTGGAAAGCACACGGCGCCTGAAGTAGCAGAAACGGTGTATGCGCTGGCAAAGCAGATGGGTAAAGTGCCCGTGCGGGTGAAAGATGCCCCCGGATTTATTGTTAACAGGGTAGCCAGGCACTATTACCTGGAAGCCATGCATGCGGCAGAACAAGGCGTGGCCGACTTCAGTACCATTGATCAGCTGTTGGAGAGTGCAGGCTTTAAAATGGGGCCTTTTGCGTTAATGGACCTGATCGGTAATGATGTGAATCTGGCGGTAACACAGTCGTTATACGATGCCTTTGCACATGCTTCCCGCTTTAAACCGAATGCACTGCAGGAGCAACGGGTGAAAGAAGGTAAGCTGGGACGCAAAACCGGATTGGGTTTTTACAGGTACGAACAATAGTTTTATTACTTTTGGGCCTCTTATAGCATTAGAATTTAATCTTCATGATTTTAGTAACCGGCGGAACAGGTTTTTTAGGTAGTCATTTAATTCGGGCATTAGTTGCTGCAGGTAAACCTGTAAGGGCATTGTACCGTCAACAACCTTCTCCCCGGTTGCAGGATATTTCCGATAAAATAGAATGGGTTCCGGGCGACATCCTGGATATTTTTACCCTGGAAGATGCCCTGGTGGGCGTTACGCAGGTATATCACTGTGCGGCGATGGTGTCTTTTCAGGCGGCCGACAAAGACCGTCTGCTGAAGATCAACGTAGAAGGAACGGCTAATGTGGTAAACATGGCGCTGGATGCCGGCGTAAAAAAGTTGCTCTATGTAAGCTCTGTGGCAGCTATTGGTCGTGCAAGAGAAAATGCGGCAGTGAATGAAGCCTGTGAGTGGGAAGACAGTAAGAACAACTCGCGCTACAGCATCAGCAAGTTCCAGGGAGAAATGGAAGTGTGGAGAGGAATAGCAGAAGGGCTGGATGCTGTGATTGTAAATCCTTCTATCATCCTCGGCGCCGGMTTCTGGGATGATGGTTCCGGAGCACTGTTGAAGAATGCCTGGAAAGAATTCCCATACTATACAGAAGGGGTAAATGGCTTTGTAGATGTAGCCGATGTGGTGAAAGCCATGATAATGCTCATGGATAGCGATATCCAGGGAGAGCGCTTTATTCTTTCTGCCGACAACTGGGGGTATCAGCGTCTTTTTACCACCATGGCGCATGCATTGGGTAAGAAACCGCCTCATATAGCCGCGAAGCCATGGATGGCAGAAGTGGTGTGGCGCCTGGAAAAGGTAAAGGGTATGTTGACCGGCAAGCATCCGCTGGTAACAAAAGAAACTGCCCGTACTGCACAAATGAAAGTAACCTATGAAAATACCAAGGTGCTGGATGCATTGCCGGATTTCCGGTTCCAGCCATTGGAACAAACGATTCAGCAAATTGCTTCCGCTTTTTTAGCGGAACGCTCCGGCCAATAACAGCTGAAGTTATATCACCATAAAAAAGCGGCCATCGCAGCCGACAGCGTTTTCGTCATCTCAGGATCTGTCTCCTTACTTACCCATACTTTGGGTTTACTGCCCGTTGATTTATCGCCAGGTTTTACAGCGGCTATTGGTTGCCCGCGATACTGGAATTCATAGCAGATGTTTTCATAAGAATTGACTTTGCCAAAACGATTATGGGCGGTAATACGAATATCTGTGTCGGCCGACCGGAGCACACCTACTGCTTTGTTTTCGTTTAGCTCCAGGTAGTGAGGCGACTTAACAATCATTTCCCAGCGCTTTAGCGGCTCGTTTTTGGTGCCATTGATTAAAGTATAGCGAAGGTCTGTGTTGCCGGGTAAACTACTTAAATAAGCAGGCAAATTGCGATTGGTAAAGGCAATGGCAGTTGTATTCATGGTTTGCACCAACATATGCTCGTCATTGCCATTCAGATAGAAATTAAAGGCGTTTTTAGGGTCTTTAATGAAGGTGGCCTCTGCTACTCCGTTTTTACGGGAAGTAGTGGTATATGCACCTAAGGAGAGCGTTTTGGCAGATAGCCAGCTGTCTTTCACCCCGGTGGTCCATTGCTGATCAGTACTGTACAGAGAAGGGGTGGTATGGGTGTTGTTAGGGGTGCTGCAACTCCAGAGCAGTATACCCATTAAAGCGGCAAAGAATGGTTTCATGAAGTGAGTGGGTTTAGAATGACGGGGGCGCTTGTGGTGACGGGATGTTTATCTGCGCTGCAGGCAGATAAACATCCCGTTGTTGAGTATGTTATTTAAGATCTTTTACTTTTTCCCAGATTTCAGGGATACGTCTGATCCAGCTAATTTCCTTCTTTTTTACACGGGCATCATCTACCGGAGTTCCGAAGTATACCTTACCTCCTTCAAGACTGGAAGGTACACCGCTTTGCGCGAGTACCACCGCACCTTTTCCGATGGTGAGATCCTTGTTCACACCTACCTGTCCCCAAAGGATTACGTTGTCTTCAATGTGTGCTTTACCGGCAATACCTACCTGTGCAGCAATGAGGCAGTTCTTGCCTATTATGGTACCATGTCCAACATGAATCATATTATCCAGCTTGGTACCGCGACCGATGATAGTATCTCCACTCACGCCTTTGTCGATGGTACAGCCGGCGCCTATTTCCACACTGTCTTCTATGATCACTCTGCCACAGCTTTCCAGTTTATCATATATCACTTCCCGCTCTGCTCTTTTCTTAAAGTAAAAAGCATCGGCGCCAAGTACAGTACTGGCATGAATGATCACGTTATCGCCAATGACACAATGATCGTAAATGGTAACGCCAGGATGTATGAGACAGTTACGTCCAATGCGCACATGGTTCCCAATGAATACGTTGGGTTGCACCACAGTTCCCTCTCCTATTACCGCGCTATCGCTGATGGCTTTGGTTGCCGGTTCAAAAGGTCTGAATCTTTTTACCAGTTTTACATAAGCACTGAACGGGTCATCAAGTACCAAAATCGCCTTGCCTTCGGGGCAGTCTACCTTTTTGTTAATGATGATGATGGTTGCTGCGGAATTAAGACTGGCACTGTAGTATTTCTCAAAGTCAACAAAGGAGATATCTCCTGGTGTTACCTTATGTATTTCATTGATGCCAGTGGCCATCAATTGACTGTTGCCAATCAGCTCTGCGCCTATATATGCTGCGATTTCAGTTACTGCAACAGGTGCTTCGAACTTCATATACTCTGAATTATTAAATAATGTTAAAGAGTAACAAAGGTACTGAATCAACAATTCCAATAATCAAAATTTGGGGAGATGATAACGTCATTAGGCAAGTTTTAACTTGCCGTTATCCACAATTATTTTAGTGGTGTGAATAAATTTTTTTGTAAAATTTTTCTTTTGTGATGAAATTCTTTTTAATATTGTGTAGGGAATTTTGTTTCCCTGTACTTACTAACCCATTCACATAACAAGAAAGTCTGATTGTTTAAACGGTCAGACTTTTTTTATTGCCTCTGAAACCCGCGCGAATAAAGCATTACAGCGAATCACATTTTTATCTTACTAAAAACTATCATCATCATGTCTTCATCTTTTTACCATTTTTGTGGCAGGAAGGTAGCAAGACTCCTCCCCTCATTTTTTATACTTTTTGGGAATTTTACCGGCTAATCCCGTTTTTTTATCCCTCTTCGCCCAAATTTTTTTCTGTTTTTTTTATCGCTCAACGGAGTAGTCGGAACAGCAACAATTCTTTATCGCTCTTTCCAACTACTCCGATGATGTATAAAAACAATAAACGTACTGTTTAGATAGACTTGCTAAACAATTGTGAATGTGGTACTTGTCGCCACAGACGTGCATCAAAAGCCATACAGATGTTACGTATAAAAGGCTTGCCCTTGGTGGTTACCATCACCTTTTGAGGAAGCACGGTTACCAGTTCATCCTTCTCCAGCTCCTGTAATCTTTCTATCCCTTCTATCACTGCTTCACATTGTGTATCTGCTTTGTGCCAGGTAGTTTCAAAATGACACATCAGCTCCTGAATATGCTTCCTTAGCAAGAGGTCTTCTTCACTGAGTATATGACCACGTACTACAGGAAACTCACCTTTGTTCACCAGCTCTTGCCAGGCATCGATCTTTTTTTCATTTTGCACATACGCGTACCAGTTATCACCAATGGAAGATGCTCCCAAACCCACCAGCAGTGAGGTGTGCGTAACAGTGTATCCCATGAAGTTGCGGTGTAATCTTCCCTGTTTAAAAGCAGTGTGCAGGGCTTCTCCCGGCAGTGCAAAATGGTCCATACCTATTTCGGTATAACCGTTGCTGTCGAACAGCAACTTACCCAGTTCATACAGCTGTCTTTTCTCTTCGTCTCCTGGTAAATCAGCTTCTGTATACCGGCGTTGTCCTGTTCCCTTTATCMAGGGAACATGTGCATAGCTGTAGAAGGAGATACGGTCAGGACGTAATCTCACCACCTTGTCGATGGTGTTTTGTATGCTGTTGAGCGTTTGTAACGGCAGGCCATAGATCAGGTCGAAGTTGATGGAAGTAAAGCCGATCTTCCTGGCGTTCTCTACTACAGAGGCAACCATCTCAAAGGGCTGGATGCGGTTAATGATTTCCTGTACCCGTCTGTCGAAATCCTGTATGCCCAGGCTGATTCTGCGGAAGCCCAGGTTATATAGTGTTTGCAGATGCTCCGGCGTGGTATTCCCGGGGTGTCCTTCAAAGCTTAATGAGGCATCCGGTAGTAGTTCTGCACGGCTGTAAATACCTTTGAGCAAAGCCGATAAATTTTCGGCGCTGAAGAAGGTGGGTGTCCCTCCTCCCAGATGCAATTCACGGATGCGGGGTTTGCTGCCGAAGGTATTTACATACAGCTCCCATTCTTTCAGCAATGCGGCTATATAAGGCGCCTCTACGCCATGGTTAACGGTGATGTACTTATTGCAGCCACAGTAGGTACACATGCTTTCACAAAACGGAAGATGAATATAAATGCTGATACCATCCCTGCCATTAGACTCCTGGAATGACTTTTTCAACAACGCTTTCCAACTGTCGGCATTAAAGGTGTTTTCATCCCAGTAGGGCACAGTAGGGTAACTGGTATATCGGGGTGCGGCTACGTTATATTTACTGATGAGGCTCATGATGGCTTATGATTTATGACAACAATTTTTAACAACATGTTCGCTGTGTGGTACCATAGTAGGGCTGATGTACGGAATGCCCAGGTTCAGGCCCCGGAGAATTAACAGCACCCCCATAAGGCTCACTACTACGGGTATCATACGGCGCATTTTATTCCTGGCGGAGAGGGTGATCAGATGGCTGAACGAAGCAACACCTATCATTGCAGGCATGGTACCAGCGCCAAAGGCAGCCATAAACAATGTTCCTTTGCCCACATCGCCGGTGGCAATGGCGCCGGCAATGGCCAGGTAAACAAGTCCACATGGCAGGAGTCCGTTCAAAAATCCGATGGCGTATAGTGTACGGAATCGTTGTTGCTGTAACAGCCGACCCAGCTGCGATTTAATCTTTTGTGTAAAAGCATTGGGTCGTTGTGGTCCCTTCGTCCAACGGATACCACTGTATTTTAAGATGGCTACCAGCAATAAGAGACTGCCAGTAATGATAGATAACCACTGCTGGAGGCCTCCGAGGTACAATTGTTTACCCAACCATCCAAAGATGAACCCCAGGATGGCATAGGCGCTGATACGGCCGGTATTATACAACAGGATGCCAGCCATTTTTTTGCTACCGGTAAGGTGTTGTACCGGCAGCGTGAGGGCAATAGGCCCACACATGCCAATGCAGTGAAAGCTACCCACAAAACCAAGCATAAAGGAGGCGATCATATTATTCGTTTTGGATTAGTTAATATGGATGGCCTGTTCCTGATAAAACGGACGGTCGTTCATGGTCCATTGTACCTTTAAACGATACTGACCTCTGGTAAATAACTGCCTGTTTATCAATTGATGACCAGCATCATCGGCCTGTAATGGAAGGTGTATATCTTTTCCGGAATCAGATGGCCGGTAGAAAGTGAGTTTACCGGTAATTTTTTTTCCTTGCAACTCATGTGGAAAGGTGACTAGCACACCGTTTTCCGGTTGGCTAACGGTAATGAGTGAAGAAAGACCAGCAGCATTTTGTTTCCCGTCTATCACCTGCTGGTATTTTAATTCTTCACCGTAGTAGTCCGGTGTCACCATGTCTATTTTCGTTTGCATGCTTTTGGTGACCAGCGTCAGGATACCGGCAGCAAATACTACAAATACAATGATAATCTTGTGTCCCCAGTTCATGATAATCTTTTTTAAGAGATGTTTATATCAATACGGGTTTACTGCACCGGCCCTAAAAAAGTGGTGCGTAAACGGGTAATTTTCTCGTTATGTTCATAAAGTCCTACGTAGAAGGTTGATTTGCGTTGATGCACCATTGTTTTGGGCAACACAATGAAAAAGGTCCCTTCTCCCTGTCCTTCTGCTTTCACATGAATGACGGAGCTGCCTATCGTGGACACTACGCCATTTTCATCCTCCAGCTTCAATTCGAGCGGAATATCTTTCGTGGTTTTATTCACCAGTTTAATGCGGTAGAGGTTGGAGATACTGTCGGTTCCACGCTCCTGGTATAGCATGCCCGCCGTGCGCATAATGGTGCCGCTTACCGGTTTGCGGCTACCCAGCATAAAGCTGATCACCACCAGCAACAACGCCAGTATGGTGCTATATACTTTTAGCCTGGTGGTAAAACGTAATGGTTGTTTTTGGGCAATACCATTTTCGGAAGCATAACGTATCAGCCCTTTTGCCCGACCGGTTTGTTCCATCATAAAATCGCAGGCATCTATACAGGCGGTGCAGTTCACACATTCCAGCTGGGTTCCATTCCGTATATCTATGCCTGTTGGACATACTTTCACGCACTGCATGCAGTCGATGCAGTCGCCATGCGCGCTCGTATCGTTTTTGCGGAACTTAGCGCGGGGTTCTCCCCTTTCATAGTCGTATGCTACCAGTATAGAGTTTTTATCCAGCAATACACCCTGTAAACGGCCGTAAGGACATACAATGGTGCAGATCTGTTCCCGCATAAAGGCGAACACTCCGTAGAACACCCCGGAAAATACCAGCAGCGCAATAAAGCCGCCGGTATGTGCGGACAATGGCTCGGTGATGATGCGGCCTAACGCCTTTGCGCCGATGATATATGCCAGGAACATATTGGCAATTAAAAACGACAAGGCATAAAATGCCAGGTGCTTACCTGTTTTACGGATAATTTTATTGGTGTTCCAGGGCGACTGTTGCAGCATCCGTTGTGCCGCGGCATCGCCTTCTATCCAATATTCCAGGCGGCGGAACAGCATTTCCATGAAGATGGTTTGTGGACACATCCAGCCACAGAAAAGCCTTCCGAAGGCCATGGTAAATACCACAATGAAAAGAATGAATGCCAGCATGGCCAACCCAAAGATGAAGAAGTCCTGTGGCCAGAAGATAGCGCCGAAGAGGATGAATTTTCCCTCGATCACATTCAGCAGGAATAAGGGCCTGCCATTTATAGAAATAAACGGCAGGCTAAAGAAAACACTAAAATAGAAGAGACTCACCCAACTACGGATATTATACCAGCGGCCTTTAGGCTGCTTCGCAAAAATCCAGTTGCGCTTGCCTTGCTTATCAACGGTGGCTATCGTATCTCTGAATGTGCTGTTACTCATGTGTGTACTTTTTATCCCTGCTTGTCATCTATTCTTTCTGTCCTTGTGCTTCTTTGGGATTAGGCGGATTGCTGCCATGGATCGACTTAACAAAGCTGGCCAGCTGCGCCAGCTGCTTAGGTGAAAAGTCTTCCTGCCAGGCTTTCATTCCTTTATCCGCTACTCCATATTTAATAGTTTTGAACACGTCGTTGATTTTACCGCCATGGAGCCAGTAGTCGTCCGTTAAGTTAGGACCTACAACGCCTTGCCCCTGTGGTCCGTGACAGGGCGCACAACTGGCCACGAATATCTTTTGACCGGCGGCGATATCGTTGGCATCTGTGAGTAGTACCACGTTGTTTTCGTCGATGTTATTGGCGGCTTTTTTCAGGTATTCTTCTTTGGCAATAGCTGCTTTTTCTTCTGCGGCTGCCAGCTCCTCCAGTTGGTTCGGTGCCGAATGGGTGATCTCTGTACGCCAGAAGTATACGATACCAAAGCATACAGTGAAAATAAATCCCCACTTCCACCAAGGTGGTGTTGGATTGTTCAGTTCATGGATGCCGTCAAAGTCATGGCCCATGTCCTCATCTACTTCTGCGGCGGCATCCAGGGTTTTCGTATTGTTTAATTTTTCGAACCAGGATACCCGTGGTTTACCTGGTGCCGGTACTTTAGCTGGCTTACGTTTACGTTTGATACCTGCCAGGAAGCGCAATACAAACAGCAGACTGATGATCACACCCAGTTCCACAATGATCACAGATACCATCAGGTAAAAAGAGGTAGGTGATAAATGTGTGAAATAGGGATTGGCTTCGGTACTGATCACTGACGATGCAAATGCTGATTGGCTAAAGAGTGTCAGTGAAATAATGCCAATGGTGATCAGGGCTTTGCCGGCATCTTTTTTCATCTTCTCCCGAAAAATATCCATTGCTCCTAATACGGCATTACCAAGAATAATAATGGCCAGCAATAACCCGCCTATGACAGCCAGCAGCAACAAGGCTACCGGATCATATAATTCTGACGGGGCATTAGCGCCGCTATCTGCAACAGCCAGCAAAGGAGCTAAGAAACAGCCGGCGAGTAGCTGTATAAATCGTTTATTCATACCTTTTCTTTTACAGGGGATTAGTCTCATCATTGTCTAAAGGAATTCGGCTGATCCGATCTACCATTTTCTTATCTGCTTTAAAAGCCCATAGGGAAGCACCTATAAAAAAGGTAAACAACAGTAGCAGTGATGTMATCGGATATACGCTGATGCCAGCTATTGATTCCAGGTAGTTAATGAACTTCATGATACGTTAATTAAAAGGTGGTGTTATCGTTGGCTGGTGCAGGTTTGGGCGCCAGCTTAATATCTTTACCCATGCGTTGCAGATAGGCAATCAATGCAATGATTTCACGATCTGCTTTGATAGGAAGTTTATCTTTTTGCAGGGAGGCTGCTATGTCTTGTGCCTGTTTGTCGAGATCGGCGATGGCCTGCCGTTCATAACCCGCTGCATAAGGCACGCCCAGCTTGCGCATTACATTGATCATAGCCGGTGTCTTGCTTTTATCTACCCGGTCTTCAAACAGCCATGGATAGGCAGGCATGATAGAACCCGGTGACATGGAGGTAGGGTCCAGCATGTGATTGAAGTGCCAGGAATCCGGATATTTACCGCCAATGCGCGCCAGATCCGGGCCAGTACGTTTAGATCCCCACTGGAAAGGATGGTCATATACAAACTCACCAGCTTTGGAGTATTCGCCATAACGG
Source organism: Chitinophaga sp. 05T412 (assembly GCF_056396465.1). NCBI lineage: Bacteria > Pseudomonadati > Bacteroidota > Chitinophagia > Chitinophagales > Chitinophagaceae > Chitinophaga > Chitinophaga sp. 05T412. The sequence goes on along the minus strand of NZ_JBFTLN010000006.1, from coordinate 224,263 downwards.
GCTACTTCATCACGGAAAGGACGTATCATTTGAGAGTGGCAGGTATAACAACCTTCTCTCAGGTAGATATCACGGCCATGTAGCTCCAGTGGTGTATATGGTTTCACGCTGCTGATAGTAGGTACATTGCTGTTGATGAGGAAGGTGGGCATCATTTCCAGTATACCACCAATGGCTACCACTACGAGGCTGAATACTACCAGCTGCAGCGGACGACGTTCGATCCAGTTATGCCAGTGTGCTTTACCATGTGTAGTAATTACTTTCGGCAAAGGCGCAGCTTCTGCCGCTTCGTTGGCTATAAAAGAGCCACGGCGGATCGTTTTGGTAAGGTTCACGATCATCAATACTACGCCACTGATGTACAACAATCCTCCTACTGCACGCAGCGCATACATGGGGACGATGGTAGTTACGGTTTCCAGGAACTGATATTTCAGTTGTCCTTCTTCGGTAAACTGTTTCCACATCATACTTTGTGTGAAAGCAGCCCAGTAAAGCGGAATTACATAGAAGATAATACCAAGGGTACCGATCCAGAAGTGCGTATTAGCCCATTTGCGGGAATATAATTGTGTATCAAATATGCGCGGAATCAGCCAGTAGAGAATACCGAAGGTCAGGAAGCCGTTCCAGCCCAGGGCGCCAACGTGTACGTGAGCAATGGTCCAGTCGGTATAGTGACTAATGGCATTTACATTTTTCAATGATAACATCGGTCCTTCGAAAGTGGCCATACCATAGCAGGTAAGCGCTACCACAAAGAATTTAAGAATAGCATCTTCTCTTACCCGGTCCCAGGCGCCGCGAAGCGTGAGTAAACCATTGAGCATACCACCCCAGGATGGAGCAATGAGCATGATGCTAAAGGCTGTTCCCAGTGACTGTGCCCATTCAGGCAAAGCGGTATACAGCAGGTGATGCGGGCCCGCCCAGATATAAATAAAGATCAGTGACCAGAAGTGAATAATAGACCAGCGATAAGAATATACGGGTCTGTTAGCCGCTTTGGGAACGAAGTAATACATCAGGCCCAGATAAGGCGTAGTGAGGAAGAAGGCCACCGCATTGTGTCCATACCACCATTGTACCAGCGCATCCTGTACACCCGCATACCAGCTGTAACTTTTGAACAGGGATAATGGGAATTCGAAAGAGTTAATAATATGTAACATGGCAATGGCTACCCAGGTACCGATATAGAACCAGATGGCCACGTATAAATGCGATTCGCGTCTGCGTAAAATAGTACCGAGCATATTAGCGCCAAACACCAACCAGATCAGGGTAATGGCAATATCAAACGGCCATTCCAGTTCGGCGTATTCTTTACCGGTGGTGTAACCGAGGAATAAAGTCAGCGCGCCGCTGGCAATGATGGCCTGCCATCCCCAGAAATGTATTTTGCTCAGAAGGTCGCTGAACATGCGGGCTTTGCACAGCCGTTGCAGCGAGTAGTATACGCCCATGAATATACCATTACCCACAAAGGCAAAGATCACGGCATTGGTGTGTACGGGTCTCAGTCTGCCAAAAGTGATAGGGGCAAATCCCATGTTAAGACCAGGGAGTACCAGCTCCAGAGCGGCCCACAGACCGGCCAGCATGCCTATTAAACCCCAGAACACACAGGCGTAGGCAAACCATTTTACCGTGCGGTTGTCGTAATAAAATTTTTCGAGTGACATAGTGGTATTTAAAGGTGTTGATGAATGCGTTTATTCGTTTACGTTATCTTTCTTTTCATCGAACAGGATGCGGTGTGCCGGCGAGAAGTCATCTTCAAACTGCCCGTTTTTTACAGACCAGATAAAAGCGGCCAGAAACCCCATTGCTACCAGTAAGCTGACGCCTAATAAAATGATGATAACGCCCATGGTTATATTATTTAATGAGAATAAAACGAGTTGTTTCCAAAGCCTGCAAAGCGTGTATTTCGTTGGCCTGGAAGGAGAAGACATCTCCGGTTTCTAAAATTGTTATTTCTTCATTCAGCATAAAGGCAACTTTTCCTTCGAGTATTAATACCATCGCGTTTTGTGGCGACGTATGCGGTGGAATCTGGTGTCCCTGCTGCATAATGAGCAGCGTGGCATCAAAGCGTTTGGTTTTCAGAATAGCACAGCTCTTCACTCTTTCATTTCCTGCTACCTGCATTACGTTCATACCTTTCATTTACAATTTGTTGTGAGGTAATACAATGCTGCATTTCCGGCATGCCTCACCCGCTGCGTGTAAACAGTCGTCTTTTTTTAGGGACTGTTTACACGCTCATTTCATGCGAGCTTAATTGAGGTTGCTTAGATTATACTATGTATGTTTCGTGTGATAGCAAAGGTAATTCCCACTATTGGCCACTACTATGACTTTACTCAATCAGGAATATGATTTTTATCATCCATTTTCCGTAATACGCTACTGTTCATCTTTTTACCCTGCCATTCGCTGCAAGCAAAGGTGATCAGTATAATACTGATAGAGCTGGCCGGCATTAATATCGCCGCCACTAACGGCGATAAAATTCCCTGTACCGCAAAGTATAATCCGGTAATATTATATAGGAGAGATAATGCAAAACTCACCAGGATGATTCGCTTGTTCGCTTTACATAACTGTATGAAATTGAGCAGCAAAGGCAATTGTTCTGCCGCCATAATGCCATCGCTGGCGGGCGTGAAGTTGTTGCTGTCTTCCGTTAAAGAAATACCGATATCTGCTTGTTTCAGTGCGCCGGCGTCATTGAGCCCATCACCAATCATCATCACCTTTTTTCCTTGTTGTTGCAGGGAAATTACATAGGCGAGTTTATCGGCGGGTTGTTGCTCAAAGCGTAACGTAGTATCGCCGCCCATGAGTTTGCGTAGTTGCATGGCCGTACTATTATTATCTCCCGAAAGAACAGATAATGGATACTGTGTTTGCAGTTGTTGCATCAGTTGCCGTAATCCGCTACGGTAGGTGTTTCGGATGGTGAATGAGCCGGTTAATTTTTCGTTGATAGATACATATACCACGCTGCCTTCGGGTTCATTTTTTTTATGAGCGCCGGTGAAGTCGGCATTACCGAGGCGAATAAAACATCCATTCACCCAACCACATACACCTTTGCCTGTAAAGTGTTGAAAGTCATGTATAGCGTTGTTGGCTGGGATACCACAATATTGTACAATCGCCTTACTTAATGGGTGCGTAGAATGCGTGGCCAGTACGGCAATTTGTCTTTCCTGTTCGGGTGTTAGCTGCGTACCATAGTACCTCACGGAGCTACCAGCTTTGCCGGTGAGTGTCCCTGTTTTATCAAAGATGATATGTGTGGTGCCGGCCATGTTTTCGATGGCTTGTGCATTGCGCAGGTAGAGCTTTTGCCGGCTCAGAATGCGAAGTATATGTCCGTTGGTAAAAGAAGACGCTAACAGCAACGCACAAGGACAGGCAATGATCAGGATGGCGGTAACGGCAGGCCATATACGCGCTGGCTCATGAATAGCCCAATAACCGGCTGTGATAGCGGCAATGGACAATACTACCCAGGTAAAATACCGGCTCAGTAAATGAACAAAGGACACCGGTTCTACTGCTTTTTGTTTCAGCTCATCCCGGTTCCACAAGCTGGTCAAATAACTCTGGGCGACTTCTTTGATAGTCAGGATTTCGAGATTGCCTTCCAGTTGCCTCCCGCCGGCATAAATAATTTCGCCGATAGCTTTGCTGACAGGGGCTGATTCGCCGGTAACAAAGCTATAGTCAATCAGCGCTTTGCCCCGTACAATGATGCCGTCCGCCGGAATCAGCTCATTATTGTGAATCCTGATGGTATCGCCGGTTTTGATGGCGGGTAAGGTGGTGGGGATTTCCTGATCATCTTTAATAACGCTCACGGCTATAGGAAAATAGGCGGTATAATCTCTGTCAAAGGAAAGCCCCTGGTAGGTCTTGTCTTGCAAAACCCTTCCTATCAGCATAAAGAAAACAATGCCCGTCATAGAATCAAAGTAGCCGGCATTGCCCTGCAACACCTCTACCAGACTGCGAACAAAGGTAACAAGGATGGCCAGCACAATGGGTACGTCGATATTTAGAAAACCGTGCTTTAAGCCGCTCCAGGCGGATTTGTAAAAGGCTTGTGCGCTATAGAAAAGTACAGGAAGTGCCAGTACTAAGTTCATGTAGCGGAAGAGGCTGTTGAAGGTAGCATCCAGTCCACCGGCGCTGGCAAAGTAATCCGGGAAGCTCAACAGCATGATATTGCCGAAGCAAAATCCGGCTACACCCAGTTGATATACCAGCGTACGATTAGGCCCGGGCTTTTTATGTTGCAGGTCCTGCAAACTGATATAGGGTTCATATCCAATAGCAGTCAGTATTTCCGCTACCTTCCGTAATGATGTAACAGGATGAGAGAAGATGATGAGTACTTCTTTCTTACTAAAGTTAACGGTTACACGTTGTACGCCTGATTCCAGTTTGTGTAAATTTTCCAGCAGCCACAAGCAAGAGCTACAGTGAATTTGCGGGATGTAGAAATTTACGTGCGTTTGTGTATCGTCTTTATATAAATATAATTGCTGAGCAATTTTTTCATCATCCAAAAAGGCAAATTTATCGCTTCGCGCAGTGATACGCTGATTCACACCGGGTTTGTTATTGAGATCATAGTACTCGCAGAGGTTGTATTGGTGCAGTATTTCATACACGGTTTTACAGCCCTGGCAGCAGAATACTTTTTCCTGCAGTGTAATATCTTGATCGGTGCAGTCTTCCCCGCAATGGTAGCAGGAAACAGACGTTTGCGTATGCGAAGAGGTAGCCATTAGTCTATAATTGCGTTTTTAATATCTTGTTGGGAGATGATCATCGTATGTCCTGGAATAGCCGCGGGATACAGGATATTTTGTTCTACGTATATCCATTGCTGTATGAGCTGTTCGCTGATGAAAATATCGCCCACGCAAAGTTTGTATGCGGTGCTCCATTGGTCCTGCAGCTGGTAGTTGGCGGATATCTGGCGCAGTTTGGAAAGAAGCAGTAATATTTTCTGGAACGACTGCTGAATACTATCGTAGGCTGCGGGTCGTATATTTTTTTTATGATTGTGTTGAGCGGACAAATTCCGGATAACGGGAAACAGCACCATTGTTTCTTTGCGGACGAGTTGCGCTATTTCTGTCTGCATTTTGCTGAACAGCAATTGCTGCAAATCGGCAGCAGAAGGGGCGCTGAGGTCTTCCTGTCTTTCCAGGTTAAAATAAGTCATTACCTGATCTGCCAGGTGGTGAATAGGAAAATGGAATTTATTGGCAATTACATTGCACAGGTTTCCTGGCGTTAGTTCATGAAAATTGATAATAGAATAGGCGAACATGAAGCGGACGTTTTACTGATACAAATGTACTGGTAGCCGCGAGGGGGTGCAATGACATGCGTCAAGGGAGAATATGATATTTATCACATTAGCCGGCCCTTTTTGTGGGTAGTAATCAGAAAGGGAGATGATTAGTCCTGTAAGTTGGCTGTCCTGATAATTTCAGCGAGGTTGAGCAGGCGGATTTTTTTGCCTTCGAGTTCTATCATTCCGTCTTTCTTGAATTCAGAAAGCAGGCGGATGGCGGATTCGGTGGCAGTGCCTACGAGGTTGGCGATTTCTTCGCGGGAGAGGCGTACGCCGAGAGTTTGGCCATCGGCTTCGACGCCATAGGTTTCTCTGATGAAGAGGATAGTTTCTGCGAGTCGTTCTCTTACCGGTTTCTGGGCGAGGTGTGTGATTCTCAGTTCTGCTTTGCGTAATTCGCTGGATAAGATGCGCATCATTTCAAAGGAAAGGGAGGCATCTTTCTGTAGAACACTGAGGAACAGGTCTTTAGGAACGAAACAGATAGAAGAATCTTCCAGAGCGGTAGCGGTGGCAGTATATCGTTCGTTACTCAGCAGTGCTTTATAACCCATGATATCGCCGTCTTTGACGAGGCGGATAATTTGTTCGCGGCCATCGTCGCCACTATGGGAGAGTTTGATTTTGCCATCGTTGATACAATAAACGCCGAAGGGATAAGCTCCTTCGTGGAAGATGACCTGTCCTTTTTTGTAGACAGAGCACACCTTTGCCTCTGAAATTTGCTCCAGATTGCAGAGTTCCGCTTTGCAGAATATTGATGAAAAACGATCCTTACAGTGTTGGCACGAAGGATTGTGGAACGATGTAGCCATAATCAATTTGCAAAAGTACTAATTTACGGCTCCTTAACCAAAGCAAAAGTATTCGTGCCGCTTAATTATTATATTATATATAAACCATATGAGGTGTTGACTCGCTTTACCCCGGAAGGGAATAAGGCTTGTTTGGCAGATTATTTCAAAGTGCCGTCAGACGTGTATCCCGTAGGACGATTGGATTACGATAGTGAAGGCCTGCTCATCCTTACAAACGATAAGGCGCTCAACCAACGGCTGTTATTACCCAGCCAGGCGCACGAAAGGGAGTATTGGGTACAGGTAGACGGCGCCGTTACGCCCGAAGCCGTGCAGCAATTGCAGGCGGGAGTACAGATTAATGTAGACGGAAAGCTGTACCGTACCAAACGCTGCAAGGCAGCCATCTTTACCGAAGAACCGGTATTGCCGCCCCGCAACCCTCCTATCCGTTTCCGCAAAAGCATTCCGGCTCCCTGGGTCAGGATGGTGCTGACAGAAGGTAAGAATCGCCAGGTACGGCGTATGACCGCCGCCGTTGGATTCCCTACGTTGAGGCTTGTCCGTTATCGCATGGAAGACATCACCATTGCCGGGATGAACTCCGGAGATATTGTCCAGTTAAGCAGGGAGGAGATATATAGAAGGCTGAAAGTATAAAGCCCAAAGCAAAAAGCTATTGAAGCGGATGATCAATGCGTATATGTTATCCGCGACGGTTATTCGCTTCAATAGCTTTTTGCTTTGGGCTTTCCGCTTTCAGCTTTTTTAACTAGGTTTGTCACCTACAAATTTCTATTATGCTGAAATCAATGACCGGCTTCGGAAGGGCAGAAAGCACAAGAGGCGAAACTAGTATCGTAGTGGAGATCAAATCGCTGAATGGTAAGCAGTTTGAAGTGAATCTGAAGTTTTCTCCTTTGTTGAAACCCTATGAATTCGACATCCGTACCCTGATGCAACAAACCTTGCAACGCGGTACCCTGGATGCAACGATTAATATCCGTCAGAACGGCGCTACCCGACCGGTTGTGATTAATACTGATCTCGCAAAATATTATTACCAGTCTATCACCACGCTGGCCGACCAGCTCAATTTACCTCAGAGTGATATGCTCAATGTGCTGATGAAGTTACCAGAAGTGGTAAGTCCGGCTACAGAGCAAATGGCTGAAGAAGAGTGGAAAGATGTGGAAAGCACACTGCGTCAGGCATTAGCAGATCTGGATACCCATCGTATGGATGAAGGACAGATGCTGGAAGCCGATCTGAAACAACGCATAGAAAACATTGACGCGTCCATGCAAAAGGTGCGTGAACTTGATCCGTTGCGTAAAGATCGTATCCGTCAACGTCTGGAAGGCTTGCTGGCAGAACATGTGGGCAAGGAAAATGTGGACAGCAACCGTCTCGAACAGGAACTCATCTTCTATCTGGAAAAACTGGATATCTCAGAAGAACTGTCCCGCCTGGAAAACCACCTGCGTTATTTCATGGAAATACTGAAGGACACAGATGCGGCCAAAGGCAAGAAACTGGGATTTGTGTTACAGGAAATAGGTCGTGAAATAAATACCACCGGCTCCAAAGCCAATGATGCCGGTATACAACAATGGGTGGTGCTGATGAAGGATGAATTGGAAAAAGCCAAAGAACAAGTTTTAAACGTTTTATAGTAAGGCGAATACCATATGAATAGACTATTTCTGGCAACAGCAGGGTTGTTATTATTGGCTGCAGCCTGCAAGCCGCCTAAATTAGACACTTATGAGAAGAACCTGGAAATTCCGGGGCATGAGTGGGCCTATGATTATAAACCGTCTTTTGAAGTAAAAATAACGCCGGAAGACACCGCAAATCTGTACAATATTTACGTCAATATCCGGCATACAGACGCCTACCCTTACAGCAATATCTGGCTGGTAGTAGGAACGCAAACGCCGGGCGATAGTACCGTAAAGGAGCAACGCGTAGAGTTACCCCTTGCTGATGTAACAGGTAAATGGGCGGGTTCCGGTCTGGATGATATTTATGAACACCGGGTTTTCATACAACAGCGCGCCATTCTCAATAAACCAGGTATCTACAAGTTTACCTTTGAACAGAATATGCGGCAAAATCCGCTACCCCATGTGATGAATGTTGGCTTGCGGGTTGAGAAAGCCGGTACCAGGCAATGATGAAGAAGATTTTCAATAAAATGCAGGAGGGCAAATCTGTTTCCCTCGTTTATTTTTTAGTACTGGCATATACCATCGCAGCCCTGGTATGGTGGGGTATTCTGCTGTTCCGGCAAAGTGAACAGATCAGCGGTTTTGAAAGAAAAAATCTTTATCTACGGGTAGATAGTCTTACCCGGCCGATCGAACATCAACTGGAATTACAACGGATTAACAAGGAAGAGCATATGCGTTCTTTCAAGTACCTGGGCGAAGGCGTTATTTTTCTGGGAATCATTTTACTCGGCGCACTCTTTGTATATAGGGCCGTGTGGAAATATATGAAGCTCAGCCGGCAGCAACAAAACTTCATGATGGCGGTAACACATGAACTGAAATCGCCGATTGCCGCCGCTAAACTCAACCTCGAAACTATCCGGAAACACCGGCTGGACGAGGAAAAGCAGCTAAAGCTCATTAATAATACCATCCGTGAAACCAATCGCCTGGACCAGCTCTGTAACAATATCCTGCTGGCAGCGCAACTGGAAACACATAAATATCAGCTGTACAAAGAACCACTCGATTTTTCAGCACTGGTAACCAGCAGCATCAAAGACCTGGACGGCCGTATAGGTACCCACCTGATACAAGCCCAGATTTTACCGGATGTATGGGTGGACGGGGACAAACTAACGTTGCAGATTATACTGAGTAACCTGGTGGAAAATGCCGCTAAGTATGCACCGAAGAATACCACCATCATTGTAAAACTCTTTGAAAGCGGCGGAAACCTGAAGTTGCAGGTCATCGATGAAGGACCGGGGATACCGGAGGAAGAAAAAGCCAGGATCTTCCTGAAATTTTACCGGGTAGGAAATGAAAACACCCGCAAAGCCAAAGGATCTGGCCTTGGCCTCTTCCTCACTGCCAAAATAGTGGAACAACACGGAGGCAATATCATCGTGAAGGATAATATACCTGCCGGCAGCTGCTTTGAAATAACCTTGCCTGAATATTCCGTGCAAACGGCGTAAATTAGATAACGAATTGAGGAATACCAGAGAATCCGGATTCGATGTAACATCAAACAATAACACATGAAGGAAGCGACAAAGGCATCAATACTGCTGGTGGAGGATGAAGAAAATCTTCAGGAAGCGCTGAAGCTGAACCTGGAGCTGGAAGGATATGAGGTAACAGCAGTCGACAACGGCACAGCTGCGCTGAAAGCAGTTAAAAACGAATATTTCGATCTCATTATACTGGATATCATGTTGCCCGAAATGGACGGCATCGCGGTATGCGAAAACATACGCATCCAAAATAACGAAATACCCATCCTATTCCTCAGCGCTAAAAACAGTAGCGCCGATCGGGTACTGGGACTCAAAAAGGGCGGCGACGACTACATGACCAAGCCGTTTAACCTGGAAGAACTGCTGCTGCGCGTGGAAAAACTCATCGTAAAAAATAAGAAGATCCAGGACAAAGACAGCGTTCCCAATGTATATCGCTTCGGGGATAATATGATCGACTTTGCCGCACAGGAATGCGTAGGCAAAGATGGCAAGCACTATGAGCTGAGTAAAAAAGAAGCCATGCTGCTGAAATTGCTGATCGAAAATAAAGGAGAAGTAGTTACCCGCGAAAAGATATTACAGGTAGTTTGGGGCTATAACGTATACCCCACCACACGTACCATCGATAACTTTATTCTCAACTTCCGCAAGTACTTCGAAGAAGATAGTCGTAACTCCCGCTACTTCCATTCTGTACGGGGAGTAGGATATAAATTTACAGAAGCATGAACCAGCTTTTAGCTGTTAGCCATTAGTTTTTAGCAAGTACAGCGAACATTAAACCTATCATGATCTTCACGATATTTGCTAAAAGCTAATGGCTAACAGCTAAAACCTGTTCCGCCACTTTTCACCCCATTCTCCCCGTTTTCCTTTAAAATTCTACCTCGTAGTAAATCCCCCTTTCTTCCGGAGATTAATTAGCCGATATTTATTTCGCTTATATGAGAAGATTATCTTCCGGTAAACCTTATACGTGGCACATTATTACTTAGAAATAGTCTTTGCGGCGGAATGGCCGTTCTGGCTGTTTTTTTTGTTAAGTCTCGTTACCCTAATCGTCTTTTTTATCCTCCGGGAAAGAAAAATCAGGAGAGCCTCAGCGAAAGAAATAACCAAACACCATGCACTGATCAACCTGGAGCTACATGCCTTCCAGGCGCAAATGGACCCGCATTTTATATTTAATAGCCTCAACGCTATTCATCACTATATTCTTACTACCAGTACAGATATGGCCTCCCTGTATCTGACCCGGTTCTCCCGTCTCATGCGCCTCATGATCGGCAACTTCAATAAAGAATGGATTTCCCTGCAGGACGAGTTGGATGCCCTGGAATTGTATATACAGCTGGAGCAGCTACGCTTCGATGAACAGTTCAAATATCAGCTGAACGTACTACCGGAAGTCAACAAACAATTCACCCTCATTCCTCCCCTGATCATCCAGCCATATGTGCAATATGCCATCTGGCACCGCATTCTACTGCGACCCGAGAAAACCGGTGGCGAACTCGTGATCACCATCTGCAAAGAAAAGGACCGGCTGTTTATTCAGCTGGAAGACAATGGTATCCTGATCACAGAAGTACTAGACAGCACCGGAGAACGGCAAGCTTCCGGTGTGGACATCGCTTCCGAACGACTATATATGATGAGCGAAAAGTACCACATGCAAGCCAGCATAAAAGCCCTGCAGGTATATAATGCCGAACAACATCCTACAGGTAACCGCCTCATTATCAGCATGCAACACGTTGGTACCCGTCAATCTCTGGCGGGCTGAGTCTTTAATTGGTAATATGCCGGTAATTGCTTAATTTCTACATGGATTTTTTGAATAAACGACCATACTGGCAAATCCCTACAAATCTGTAATACCGGGAACACTCATATAATCTGACTCAAATGCGTACCATTATCGTGGACGACGAGAAACATAGTCGGGATGCGTTGCAAATGATGCTGGAGAGGTATTGCCCGCACGTACAAGTGATGGCAGTTTGCAATAACGGCGTCTCCGCCGTTTCCGCTATAAACGAACTGCGCCCTCAACTAATTTTCCTGGATGTGGAAATGCCTGGTATGGATGGATTCGAAGTGCTGGAATCCTGCAATCACCACGACTTTGTCGTGATTTTTATCACCGCATACGACCAGTACGCGCTGCAGGCCATTCATCACAGCGCATTGGATTATCTACTCAAACCGATTGATACCACAGAGCTGAAGCAGGCCGTGGAAAAAGCCGGCCAGCAAACCCGTGTTGGTAGCAGTGAAAAGGTAGCCGCATTGCTACAATTTCTGCAGGAGCAGCTGCATCAGCAGGAAAGACTGGCACTGCCTACACTTGATGGTCTGCGCATGGTATCCGCCAGAAATATTATTTATTGCAAATCTGCCGGCAGTCAAACCCGGCTGCATTTACAGGACCCTGATATGTCGGTGATGGTATGCCGCACCCTCCTTGAAATGGAGGAATGGCTGTCCGATAAAGGCTTTTTCAGGGTACACAACAGCTTCCTGGTGAACCTCTCCTTTATGGATAAGTATATTAAGGGCGATGGAGGCGAAATAATTATGTGCGATGGCTTTAGCATTCCGGTAGCCCGCGAAAAAAAACACGACTTCCTCCTGCGCATAGAACGGTTATAAACGCTTGATATAAGCGCAACTGATCCATCCGTTTTTGCCATCTGCCAGCTCTATTTTGCAGAAGTCTGCAGTGGCATCAGTGATATGTACTTTCATGCCCTCTCCTACTTCAAACGCATCGCGACTGTTTTCATCAGGCGATGTTTTTGCTTTGATATTGCTGTTCATCACAATACCGGATTGGTGATTGTTAGACGACAGATAGGTATCAATAGCCATGAGCAGATACAGTGCAAACAAGGCGCCCAGTGCGTAGTTACCCCAGCGCAGGAATTTATTTTTCCATCCGGGAATATAAGTGTTGAGTAAGATACCGCCTATCAGCAGCCACCAGAACAGGATGGTGCCTATTGCCCATCCATTGGCTTTATGGAGATGTTGTAACTGTAGCCACCACTGTTGGAAAAATACCAACGGCAATTCCTCTACAAAACCATTTACTTTCTGGTTAGCGATAGCGAGATTATGTTTTACAGCAGCATCGTTGGGCGATAGCTGCAATGCTTTTTCATAGTTGTATATCGCCTGCCCGTTTTTGCCAGCTTTGTACCAGGCATTGCCAGCATTGAAGTACAGCTCTTTTTGAGTGTGTCCTTCATCCAGCAGTTGTTGATAGGTTCTGGCAGCTTCGGTATACTTGCTTTGACTGAACAGCAGGTTAGCCTGCTCAAAGCGTTGTTGTTGGCTGCCTTGAGGAATTTGTGCCTGGCTAACGATGGCTGTCAGCAGCCAGGCTATTGCTAAAAAGAGTGATTTAATATGTGGGTAGTTCCGCATCTTCGCCTTTCATTAAGTAGTTAGTTCTTCAATGCTCCTTCCAGGTTAGTGATAATGGTCACGGCCTGCTCGTAGGTACCCTGCATTTTGCGGTTGTCCTGACCAGGCGCATAGAGGGCCACTTCACAGTTATCTATCAGGCTAAACAGCTCGTGGGTATTGCTACCATTGATGCTGCGGGCGCTCAATTTATCCTGTACCAGTTGTTTACTCAGATCGGCCATTGGTATTTTCAGTTTGGAACTGAGATATCCCCAAACGGCGCGGGAAGTTTCTTCGTAAAATGCTTTATCCTTTCCTTCTTTCAGGTAACGGGCGGCCAGCTCCAGCCTTTTCAGCGCTACTTTGTTGGCGAAGCGGTGTTTCAGCATGGCAGCATTGGTGGTATTGTAATCTTTTTTGCGTTTGTAGAAAATGAGACCTGCAGTAATCAGCAATGGCAGCAACAGTAAGAGATAGAACCATGGGCTGAGCAGGAACCAGCTATGATGCCGGGTCCAGTCGAGTATACCCGTATCGTTTTTCACCAGTTCATTTTTGCCGGCGCTGAAGTCTTGTTTATCCTGTTTGATATGTTTGCCTTGCTCAATGTGTACCGGGAATGATTGGGAGCGCAGTGTTTTATAACTGTTGGCTACCGGATCGAAGTAAGAGAATTCCACTGCCGGGATAGTATGATCGCCGGCTTCCTGCGGCATCAGTACATATTCGAAAGTACGGCTGCCGGAGAGCGGGTTGCTGTTCTTTTCTATATCATCTGTTACTTTAGGATCGTATTTGTCGAAGCCGGTAGGCACTTCTATTTTAGGAGAGTTGAGCAGGTTTACGTTACCCTGACCGCTGATGGTGACTTTAAGGGTCAGTGCATCATCGGTGGTTAATTTGTTTTTGTCTATGACTGCGGTCATGTTGAATTTACCTACAGCGCCATTATAGCTCAGTGGGCGATCTTCAACAGGAACGGGTTTCACGTTAATTTTAATGGGAGCGCTCTGTATTTTGTATGGAACGTCCTGGTATTCAGCTTCTGGGCGGTTAAAGAAATCGTCAAAGAACGGATCTTTAAAGGCCGGGTCATTGAAGAAATCTTCAAATGGATCTTTTTGGTGCCCTCCTCCTTTTTTACTCACCAGCTTCACAAGGCGCACCTGGTTATCTACTTCTACCGGGTCCAGCTCCAGTGTTCCTGATTGTAGTGGGAACAGGAGTGTTTTACGGATGGTGAATACTTTATACGGTATGCCGTTAATTCTTTCTTCGGTGGCCTGTGGTGGGTTAGGCAGTTCAATATCTTTAGCGGAGAAGCCCTTGAATGCAGGAACTTTGGTAACGCTTGAATTTGTTGGGAGACGGGTATATAGTTTATACGTGGCCGTTAGTTGTTCGCCTTCGTATAAATTGGTTTTATCCACATCTACTTTCAGGAAAATATTTTTCTTCAGTTTTTCGTTGATGTCTTCTCCTTTTTTCAGGAAGCCTTCGGGGAGTTCTTCTCCGCCACGGTGTGGTGGAACGCCGGAAGATGGAGAGGGCGATTGCTGCTGCTGTTGTTGTGGTTGCTGTGCATTGCCTTTTCGAACTTCAATTAAAACCGGGTTTGATTTAACGATGTTACCATTTACGCGGGCTTGCGCGCCGGCGATGGTAAAGCTGCCCACATGTTTGGGTTGCAACAGGTAGCTTAATGCAATGTATTCAGAACGTTTGCCATTGAAGATGGATTGTCCCTGCATTTGTGAAGGGCCTTGTAATACTTCAAAGTCTTTAAAATTGGGTGCTGTAAAGCTGGCAACATTCACCCCATTTTCCAGCATAAATTGGATCTGGAAAGGTTCGTCCTGCGTCACGGTGTTATTGCTCACAGTAGTTGTAAAGCGGAACTCCTGCGCAGAGGCGCAGGCAACCAGTCCTAAACAAAACAAGATGGAGTAAATACACTTCCTTATGCAATATCTGTACATCATAATTATGTCAACAAATTTAACCAAAGCCGCGCCTGAAGCGCTGTAAGCTGCCGTTAAAAGTTAGTTAAAACATTTTAATATGTTCTTATTTAGTTATTTAGATAATTTGTATTGAACGCGTGTTTCTAAATAACATTTGTCTAAAAGGAAGGTGTTAAATGTCTCCCAGCATAGGTCTGAGGGTAATTTCCTCGATAACAGTTTGTTTGGCAAGGTTCCAGGCAGACCAGATCACGCTGGCGATGTCTTCCGCTGGCATGAGCCTGTCTGGTGCGGCTTCGAAGCCCTCCCAGGAGGCCGTAAGGGTTGGACCAGGGCTTACCGCAGTAACCCGGATATTATGTGGCATTAGTTCTTTCCGCAGGTTTTTGGTAAATCCCAGCAGGGCATATTTGGTGATGCTATAGGAGCCACCATTAGGATAAGCGGCATAGCTGGCGGTAGAGCACATATTGAAGATATGGCCTTTGCGCTCGCTGATCATAGCGGGTAATAAGGATCTTGTGAGATGATAAGCGCTGTAAACATTCACTGCCATCAACTTTTCCAGCAGGCCATCTGCTTCTTCATGGAGGCTGCCAGGCACAAAGATGCCGGCATTATTTACCAGTATATCTACAGCAGAAAATGTGGATTTAATTTTTTCTGCAAAAGCCAGTACTTGTGATTTATCTTCCATATCTACTACTTCCGCTAACACTGTCACTGCTGGATTTTGTTGTTGAATATCGGCTTTAGCCATTTCGAGGGTGGCGACATTTCTTGCACAAATGGCCACATTAAAGCCTTCCAGCGCCAGTTTTTCCGCAATAGCCTTTCCAATGCCCTTACTGGCGCCCGTAATTACTGCATTCATAGTATCGTTGATTAGTGCAGTAAAATAAGCAATTTACTGTTAACACACTGTGATGCTTCCTACCGTCTGGGAGGTATTTTGTACCTTTGCGGCGTCATGAAGTACAAACATCTTTTCTTTGACCTGGATCATACCCTCTGGGACTTTGAAACCAACGAACAGGAAACCTTGCTGGAGCTGTACAACAGCCATGCTTTAGAGAGTAGAGGAATACCATCTTTTGAGGCGTTTTCCGTTTCTTATGTGGATCACAATGAGCGTTTGTGGGATCGTTTCCGTAAAGGATTCATTACCCGCCGCGAGTTGCGCGATAAGCGCTTCCGCCTTACCCTGGTGGATTTCAAGATCGGAGATGAAAAGCTCACCCAACAGATCAGTGAAGAATTTTTGCAAATATTGCCGTATAAAAAGGCATTATTTCCGGAGGCAAAAGAAACGCTGGAATACCTGGCAGCAAAGGAGTATCCCATGCATATGATCACCAATGGGTTTGAAGAAACCCAGCTGTTGAAAATGAGAAATGCGGGAATCGACCACTTCTTTACACATATTATTACCTCCGAGCTGGCTGGTAGCCTGAAGCCTTACCGGGAAATTTTCGACTTTGCACTAGGCAAGGCCGGTACCCATGCGGGAGAAAGTATTATGATCGGAGATGCGATGGAACTGGATATTAAAGGGGCTCATACGGTAGGAATGGATCAGGTATATTTTAATCCTGCCAAGCCACCCGTGGATTTTCAGCCCACTTATGTGATTGGACATTTGAAGGAACTGCGGGAGATATTGTAGGAGCGAAAAGTTATAAAAGCGAATGACCTAAGCGATTGAGTAAATTATCACTACTCGCTTAGGTCATTCGCTTTTATAGCTTTGTGCTTTCAGCTTTATGCTTTTGGCTTCTTCGCTGCAGCCATTCTCAGGCTGGCAGTCTTAGAAGGCTGCTGGCAGCAGCTTTTACCTTTTTCGTTTGGTTTACAGGTGGCCGCAGAGCATTCTTTTTTAGCAGACTTATCTGCTGTTTTGCTCTTTGTTTTTTCCTGGGCAAATGCAACGCCAGCCAGTAACAGGAGGGCTGCAGCGCCGGTAAAAGCTTTCTTTATCATAAAAAATGCTGTTTAGCGTCTAAAAATACTAGATTTTAGCAATAACAGAAACACCGCCTTTTACTACTTCTTCCAGTTTTACGGCTACTTCAGTGCCGATAGGGAGGTAAAGGTCTACACGGGAGCCGAACTTGATAAAGCCCATTTCCTCGTTTTGTTTTACTTCCATGCCTGGTTTCAGGTAGTTTACAATTCTGCGGGCGAGTGCGCCGGCAATTTGTCTTACCAGGATCGCGGTTTTGCCGTTATCAATCACTACAGAGTGTCTTTCGTTTTCTGTAGAGGATTTCGGATGCCAGGCCACCAGGTATTTACCAGCATGGTATTGCGACAGCTTCACCGTACCACTGATAGGGTTACGGTTTACATGCACATTGGCCGGACTCATAAAGATAGACACCTGTAGGCGTTTGTCTTTAAAGTACTCTGGTTCATACACTTCTTCAATTACCACTACTTTACCATCACAGGGAGAAATCACCAGTGAGTCGCCGGTAGTATATTGTCTTGACGGAATCCGGAAAAAGGACACGATGAACAGGAAGAATGCCAGGGATATCAGAGATACTGTCCAGCAAAGGCCGGAACAATTACCGAACCAATAAAAAATGGCCCCGTTAATTAACGCCAGTACCAGGAATACAAGGGAAATGGTAGCAAATCCTTCACGATGGATCTTCATTGTTTTACTATTAAATGATTGTTTTAAGTGTTAAATCGTAGTGCGAAGGTAGTTTAATTCGATTTTTTCAGCATACGAAATTATGGTTAAGCCATCATAAAGAACTGAACATAGATCCAGGCGAATGGAGCGGCCAGGAGCAATGAGTCGAAACGGTCCATAAATCCGCCATGGCCGGGCATGATATTGCCAGAGTCCTTTACGCCAGCCATTCTCTTCAATTTGGACTCAATCAGATCGCCGATGGTACCAAATATCGCAGCAATAAGGGCCAGGGCTATCCAATGCTGAAGTGCGAGGTAGCTACCTCCCCAGAAGTGGCCATAGATACCGGCAGTGGCAACAGCCAGGATCATCCCGCCCACAGTACCTTCAATGGTCTTTTTCGGCGAAATAGCTGGTGCAAAAGGTGTCCGGCCAATTAAGGAACCCACTATGTAGGCCATCGTGTCATTTATCCAGATAAAAATGATCAGCAGTAAAGGGATCAGCCAGCCGGGCGCAGTACCCACGTCCTGCGGCGTATAGTGAATATTGATGGCATTGAGCCGGATATGTATCAGCAGTCCGAATGGAATAGTGATATACAGCAGTCCAATAGCCGAGTAGCCGATGTTCTTTAAAGAGAAGTCCTTACTCATTAACACCTCTCCCAAAGGCATTACCAGCAGGAAAATAACCGCTACCCACCAGCCAATCAGGCCTGTGGGAATATGTCCGATCTGGAAGTTATTACCCGTAAAAGCGAGCAATATAGCCGCGCCGGCAACAGTGGCGCCCCATTTATGCGAAGAGGGAACTCCTGCATAATCAGGATCAATATGACGTATTAACTTAAAGTATTCCTGTAAGGCAAAACAACCTATCAGGAAGAAAAGCAGGAAAAAGGTATAGTCGGCCCATAAAATGCCGCCCAGCATTACTGCCACAAACACAAGCGCAGAGGCAGTGCGGGTGAAAAAAGTCTTCATTATGTTTAAATCTGGTGTTTAAATGGCTGCCCGCAAATATGGGTTAAATAACCCTTTGGAGCAAAAATCCCACTGCCACGGGAATATATGCGTGGCGTCCGGGTCCCTACTCGTCTATCTCGTTGGGGTCGCCGGTGGGCAAATTGTTGTGAGAATGCACCAGACTCTTCGCCGTTTCTTCCTGGGTTTGATGAACATACAGTTCAGCCTGCCCGGGTAAAGTAATGTTATAGGAAGAGGACTGCCTGTTGAGCAATACCGCATCTATTCCATTGTCCAGCAACATTCCTTTCACTATCTCCGCTTCAAACGGTTTATCACTTGAAAATATTTTAACCCAATCTTTTTCCATAGTAATTGCTTTAATATCTTGGTAAGATTACAAATTTTCGTCCATTCCTATCTCATCCACCTCATCCTTCTTATGGTTTTCTATCGGCTCAATCATGGGCATAGGCGTTGATTTTTTACGCAGTGCCCAGAACAATCCGATGGTTACAGGAATGCTCAAT
This sequence comes from Chitinophaga sp. 05T412, assembly GCF_056396465.1. Classification (NCBI taxonomy): domain Bacteria; kingdom Pseudomonadati; phylum Bacteroidota; class Chitinophagia; order Chitinophagales; family Chitinophagaceae; genus Chitinophaga; species Chitinophaga sp. 05T412. The sequence goes on along the minus strand of NZ_JBFTLN010000006.1, from coordinate 205,313 downwards.
GCTACATAATACCATGCTATGGGCGTGTCTTTCATGGGATCATCCGCCATCATACCATGTTGGAAAAGGTATAACATGACTACCTGTGATCCATTATTCAGCACGTGTGCAAGGATACTTAGCCATAGGTTGCCACTGATAACATAGATGGCGCCCAGTCCAAAGCCCAGTGCTACACGGGGTAAGAAGTCCAGCATTTCACCGTGTACAGCACTAAAAATAATAGAAGTGATAAATACGCCCAGCCATACTTTGCGGGTGCTTTTAATGATCAGTCGTTGTAATACGCCCCGGAAAAACAGCTCCTCTGCGATAGCCGGAACAATGGCTACCAGAATCAGGTTCACAAATAAATCCTTCAGCGTCGGCATGTTCAGCATCACCTTCAGCAGCTTTTCCGCTATTGCTTCCATCTCTCTGGCACGTTGTGATATGGGGAAGTGATGATTCCATTCACCCAAAAGGCTGGCCAGTGGCAATACGCCGTACATGGCTAACAGCGCAATCACTATTTGAATGCCAGTGGGAGCTGGTTTTAAGCCCAGGTAAGTAGCCGGATAAGGCTGCCACAGATAGGCAAAAATAGCGGCTGGCACAAAGAAAGCAACAATGGTATAAAGGAATTGTGTTATTTTCAGATAGCCGATGAGGTTAGGATCGGTGAAAGCACTGTTTTGAATTGCCTCCAGGCTTTGACCGGTGAAAGTAGGCGTTAGTGCCTGCAGTGCTGCCAGGTATATGGCAAAGAACCCAAAGAAAAAGCCCAGGAAGGTAACAAACTGCAAGAAAGTAGAAGACTGTTTCAGATAACCGGTCATAAGAAAATACTGTATTAAATTTTGCGTAAATTTACAGCGCGAAATTCAGTTTTGCAGTTACTTATTGATGAATACAGCTCCCTGGTATATAGCTGTCGCTGCAAAGAAATCCTGCTTGTAAAAGAAATAGTATATAAAATATTAAAATAATAACTACGGCAAAACCTGCTGTGGTTATATAAATTATGGTGAAGATAGGAAATATTGAACTGGGAGAATTCCCTTTATTACTGGCGCCCATGGAAGATGTGAGCGATCCGCCTTTTCGTGCGGTGTGCAAGGATAATGGGGCCGATCTCATGTATACAGAGTTTATATCTTCTGAAGGCCTGATACGTGATGCCATCAAAAGCCGTAAAAAGCTGGATATTTTCGATTATGAAAGGCCAGTAGGCATACAGATCTTGGGCGGTGATGAGGAATCCTTGTCACTGGCAGCGCAGATCGTAGAAACCACCAATCCCGATTTGCTGGATATCAACTTCGGTTGCCCTGTTAAGAAAGTGGCCTGCAAAGGTGCTGGTGCCGGTATTTTGAAGGATGTGCCCAAAATGATAAAGCTGACAGCCGCCGTGGTAAAGGCTACCAAGCTGCCGGTGACCATCAAAACCCGTCTGGGATGGGATGATAACACCAAGAATATTGAAGAAGTAGCGGAAAGGTTACAGGATGTAGGGATCAAAGCCCTCACCATTCACGGCCGTACGCGTACCCAAATGTATAAAGGTAGTGCCGACTGGACACTCATCGGAAAAGTAAAAAACAATCCACGCATACAAATTCCTATCTTTGGTAACGGTGACATATGTACGCCGGAGCAGGCAATTGCTGCCAGACAGAAATATGGCGTGGATGGCGTGATGATTGGCCGGGCTGCCATAGGTTATCCCTGGATTTTTAGGGAGATTAAGCATTTTATGAAGACTGGCGAACATTTGCCTTTACCAACTGTTTTAGAAAGAGTGGAAGTGTGCAAAAAGCACCTCCGCCAATCAGTATCCTGGAAAGGTGAAGTAGTTGGTATCCTGGAAATGCGCCGGCACTACACAAATTACCTCAAAGGATTGCCGCATATAAAGGAATTCAGACAACAATTAGTAACTTACAATACATTAGCTGAGATAGAGGAAGTACTAGACGCGGTGGTGTTACAATACAAGGACCATATATTCGAAAGGGCCGCTCCCCAATTAGCTGCACACGATTTTCTGCCAGCTGATACTGAAATGGCTGGTTGTAACGTTTACGGATAAACGGATAACCCCAGCGGATAAAAAAAACAAAAATTACTTTCACATGACCACAATTAAAAATCTGAAAAATGAAGTCTGGAAAGACTTACAGATTAAAAACAAATCTGCCCTGCGTAAAAAATACGCCGTTTCAAACATGGGGAGAGTGATCAGTTATCATGAAAGTACCGAAGATGGTAAGCTGCTCACGGGGTCTACCGTGGAAGGCTATACGGTATTAAACGTAAAGCCTGCCGATAGCTACCAGTCGCTCTACCTACACCGCGAGGTGGCCAAACTCTTCAGCAAAAAAGGAGGCCGGGCACACAAATATGTGATTCACCTGGACTTCGATAAGAAAAATAATAAAGCTTCTAACCTCCAGTGGGCAACCAAAGAGGAAATGGAAGAACATCAGCAAAAAAGCCCTGCAAAGCTGGCCTATAAAGAAAAGCAACGCAATCGCGTAAAAGGCCTGAAGCTGAATGTAACCAAAGTAAAGAGCATCAAACGCCTGCTCAACAAACCCGGTAAAAAAACCATGAAGCAAATCGCTGAACAGTTCGACATCAGCGAAATGCAACTGTACCGCATTAAAAGCGGTGAAAACTGGGGACACGTAACCTTGGATTAAAGCCTGGCTTACCAGGAGTGATCATATATGATGTTGTCTAAACTGTGGCCATACTAACCGTGTGGCCATAGTTATTATAATACCCCTCTCTCCATCTCCCCCAACATCTTCCGGTAATGCGCACTGTCCTGTAATACTGGCTCATAGCCCAGCATCACCACCTGTTTTCGTGCACGCGATAACGTTACCAACAGCTTGCGATCCACTTCTATGACTTCTTCGTCCCAGTTAAACTGCCCCAGGCATTGTAATGTCTGCACCTGGGCCGCATGATATACCGCCAAAGAAACGATGATAATGTCGTTTTCGGACCCCTGAAAGCGCTCCACCGTATCTATATTAATATCCTGCAAGGCGGCATCATCTGCGATCAACTCGCGGATAAGGCTGATTTGCGTACGCCACGGCGTTACCACTCCTACCGTATCTTTACTGAACTGCGCCCCATAACGGCTTTTCAGGTGTTGTAACAAGGATACCACCCATTGCGCCTCCGTTTTATTCATTTTGGATGTAGCCTCGTAAGGGCTGGCAACAAATACCTTTCTTCCTAAAGACAAAATCCGCTCCCATCCTATGTTTTCATGATCTTTATACAAATCAAATCCCGCCTGTTGCTCCGGCCTTCCGGAGGATAATTGACCGGCATAATAGTGATTCACCAGCGCCGCAATGCTGTCGTGCATCCGGAAATGGGTATTCAGCATGCCCCAGGCATGGCGCCAGTGGCTGGTTTTACAGCGGGATATCAGTCGTTCGAAAATAGATGTACGCAAGTCGCGGATACCTACTTCCAATAAGCAAGGAGCCTTCGCCTGACAGAAATACTCCTCCTGCGCTACCACCGGTGGTAGCTGGTTCTGATCTCCGATAAGGATAAATTTGCGGAAAGGCATTAACAGCCCCAGCAACTGAGGCTCTGTCAGCTGCGAAGCTTCGTCCACAATTAAAGTATCGGTAGGAATCCCCATCATGACTAACTGCTCTAAACGGGTAGCCATTGTAGCCACTGTGGCCACAAACACACGATGACTGGTGATATAGCCGCGGGCTTCATCCAATGAGCCATCCAGGCAATATTGTTTTAATGTTAGGGATGCATCCGAGCTGCGGCCCCCCATGCGCAGGTGCGTAATATTTTTAGCCGTCAGTTTATGACAAATTTCTTCTACCGCTTTATTGGTAAAAGCTACAATGATCACGTAGTTGTCTTGTTTCACCATTTCTCCCACAATGGTGGTTAGCAGGGAAGATGTTTTACCGGTGCCCGGCGGGCCTTGTAACAGGTAATAATCCTGTGCTTCGAGGGCCTGCCTTACAATTTGCTCCTGGTTAGGGTTAAACATCGCCGGTGTTGGATGCTGCAAGGGGTACCAGCGGGGGGCGGTAAGGCCCAACAGCACGTTGGTGCGTTCCCGGTACCGGGGTGAAATCACATGAAACAGCGAAGAAGTAGCCGTCCAGTAGTTTGATTCATAAATATCATGTTCAATGATCCATTCATCAAATTGCCGGAAGAAGTCAAGGGTCATTTGCCGGTTGTTCAAAGAAAAACTCAGCAGGTCCTTCCCTACTTCCTCTATCCTACCCTTCAGCAGCTGTTGTTGCATGGGCTGCAATTCCGTGCTGGTGCGGGGGTAAATAATGGCGGTATCTCCCTTGCGGAAATTATGGCTAACGGGTACGACTATATCAAATAACACAGAGCTGTTTACCGTATCAAACTCCCGAAAACGAAGCCCGGGAATGATATTGAAGCGGGAAAGCTTGTCGGTTTCCTGTTGTAGCCATAGCGCGGCGAAGCCATCAGCATCGTCTTCCCGGTTTATTTCGGAGAACATGCCGCATTTTGCCTGCAGATATTCCCGCAGCATAAACGCCAGAAACTCGTGGTAGTAAGCCTTTGCGACGGGCGGAGCGGTTTGCCAGGCCTGTTCAAAGGCGGTGAAATGTGCTGCGCTGAAAGATGGCAGGCCAATGGCCGCCGCCGTAGTAATGGTAGATAGTATTTCAAACTCGCAGCCAGCCAGCCGGAGGAGCATACCCACCACTTCATTACGGAGCACGAGTAAGTCATTTTCTGTGAGATGAGTACTGCTCACATTCCTCAATGGATTGGTGTCAGCAGCGGAGTATAAAATTGCCGAGCTGCCTTTGCGATGCCGCCCGAAGGCAGAACGAAGCAACAGGTTATATCCCACTACCTGCATTTCATGGTTTTTCCAGGTATTATAGTCGGGACACTTGCCACTTTTTAACTCAAATATTTCCTTGCGGTATTCATCGGCGTCATCTTCTGCCATGAGGTCCAGGCGCCCCTGTAGGCCGTACTGGGCAGAGAAGAAGGTAGGCTCAATACGTACCGGTTTATCCTGTAGTTCTTTTACGGTATTATAAAGATTCCCCCAGTGATGTTGCTTGATATCCCGGAACATCTCATTTATTTTTTCCCGACCATAGGCGGCCGCCTGTAGCACGTTTTCGGCTACTGCTTCAACGAAGGAACTTTTAAAATCGATCTCGCGGTTGCGCAACATCTCATCCAGCAGTGCATTCACGAGGTTTCCCTTAAATGCAGCGGGGCTGGATTGCTGAGGTGTTAGTTTTTTAACAAGATAGAGCAGGCGGTTAGGCCCTTTATGGGTGAAGCATTCAGCGAGGTCACTGATATCAATCAACAGGTCTGGCTCCAGTACCACCTGGCTTTCGCTGGTGGTAGCGTATTCGTGGCCGGCGGAACCCTGGCGGCAGTGAAGTACATGAATGGTATCGTAGGGGCGCAGCAAACCGTGTAAAGACAGCACAGTTACCGGGTCTATGTGTTCCAGTTGTAGCTGGAAGTCGCCCTGTTCATCGTTTTTCACATTGAGGAGCAGGGTGTATTTTCCGAGGGTATCGGTGTTAAGTGGGCCTACTGCGGTGACCATACATTTGAGGAGCGCCATGCTGTCGGGGCGATGCTGGTAGGCCAGCGATAATTTATGTACGCCAACAGGGGCGTAAAGCTCCGTTAATGCAGCAGGCGGAGCTACCTGATAGCACCAAGCTACGGACTCTGTGAGCGCTTTGATACAAAGTAAGTGTTCTGCATCCTGCAGGGGAAACATACCACGTGTAGCCCTGTTCGTTAGTATCCGGAGGGCGGTCAGCTGCTGGAGAATATCCGGGGGAACTGTTTGCTGGTCGAAGAAAAACTGCATGCGTGCAAACAGGTTCCCAAAGGAGCGGGTTTCTTTCCTTGTGAGTTCTCTGAAAAGAATTTCCAGTATTTGCTTATAGTGTCGTGTTTTTTCTTCTGTATTCTCAACACTGTGTGCTTCTCTTATTCTGGCGTAAAACGCAGTAGCTGTCTGTGATGCCTGCATCTATGCAAGATAAGCAAAAGCTTTCTGCTCCTTGCACGGATGCGTCTTTTGTTATACCTTCCGTAGGATTTATAATGTAAACATAAAATTTTATGTCAGCCAAAAAGATAGCCATTATAGGTGGAGGAAATCTGGGCTCGGCCATTGCCCAGGGATTGCTGAAGAGCGGTTTTTCAAAGGCCGGTGATATTACAGTCACCAAGCGAAATACAGGTACGCTTGTTGGTTTACGGGATGCAGGTGTTCGGATAGAAACGGATAATGCTGTTGCTATCCGGGAATCAGAAGTAATTGTGGTGGCATTAAAGCCTTACAATGTGCGCGAAGTATTGCAGGAGTTCAAATCCTCTTTTGACCCAAGTCGCCATATATTGATTAGTGTAGTAACCGGCGTGAGTATTGACGACCTGGAACATGTACTTCCTGGTATGCCGGTAGTACGTGCCATGCCTAATACTGCGATTGCTATACAGGAATCTATTACCTGTATTGCGCATAAGCATGCAACAGAGGAGCAGATCCGCTATATAAAAACAATGTTTGACCAGCTGGGCGCCACTGTTACTATTGATGAAAAACTGATGGATGCGGCGACGGTGCTGGGAGCCTGTGGTATTGCCTTTGCCCTGCGTTATATCCGCGCGAATATACAGGGGGGGATAGAAATCGGATTTGATGCACGTACAGCCAGTCTTATTGCGGCGCAAACGGTAAAGGGCGCTGCGGAGCTGCTGATCCGGGAAAATCGTCATCCGGAGGAAGAAATTGATAAGGTAACTACCCCCAAAGGCTGTACAATTGCAGGCTTAAATGAAATGGAGCACCAGGGTTTCAGTTCTTCGCTGATCAAGGGGATTACGGCTTCTTATAACAAAATAGTGAAGGGTTAGTCTTTCCGGGGATATTCAAAGAAGAGGAATTTTTTCTTTGCCAGGTCGAAGTCTTTCCAGTTATCGGTGTCGGCTTGAATGCCAAATACACCGGCAGTAGGGACGTTGTCTATCCTTATTTCTTCTGTCAGGTAGTTGGCGAAATCGGTAATGCCGGGATTATGTGCAAATATGGCAACGGCGCCGAAATCGTCATCTATTTTAGTAATTACCTTGAGGAAGGTGGCGGCATAGCAGAGATAAAGTTCTTCTTCCAACAGGATCGCCTGTTTAGGATACTTCCATTCACCCGCCATTATTTTGGCAGTAGATCTTGCTCTTTTGGCTGGGCTCGAAATAATTAGTTCCGGTACCATCCCCCGCGAAATAAGGTATTGGGCCATCTCGGGTGCATTTTGTTTTCCCCTTTTATTGAGTGGCCGGTCAAAGTCATCCATGTCCGGATCGGTCCAGCTGGATTTAGCATGACGTATGAGTAATAACGTTTTCATGGGCTGAAAACCAATAGTTAACTAAAACGAAAATACAGATTTTACAGGAAGTTAACTTGTTAGACTTATACTGTTGGCCGGGAAGCGGTTATTTAAGATAAAATTAACATGCGTTTTAGGGGGCATAAAGTGTTGAAGATAAAATTAAAGCGAATGATCGGAGTGAGTATTTGCATTACTCATTTACTCCCATCATTCGCTTTAATAGCTTTATGCATTTAGCTTTACGCCTTCTGCTTTTTATTAATATCCTCTTTCGTTTTTGCCTTCCATATAGTTCATAAATGCCTTATTCACTACGCGGTTACCGCCAGGAGTTGGGTAATCACCGGTGAAGTACCAGTCGCCCAGGTTGTTCGGGCAGGCCATATGAAGGGTTTCGATTGATTGATAAATCACTTCTATTTCCGCTTTGATACCGCCAGGATTCAGTATTTCCGCGATTTTAGCAGAGATCTGTTCTGGTGTAAACGGTTTATAAACGTTCTTCACTACGTTTTGTGCGTGAAGGGTATTGGTGCGTTGGAGTTCCTTGCAGAGGCCATATGCTTCGTGCAGGATGTGTTCCTTGCCGTGGTCTTTCAGGAGTGCAATAGCAGCCTGGAAGGCAACGAAATCACCCATTTTGCTCATATCAATGCCATAGCAGTCCGGGTAGCGGATTTGCGGGGCAGAAGATACGATGATGATTTTCTTAGGACCCAAGCGATCCAGCATTTTCACGATACTTTCTTTGAGAGTGGTACCGCGAACAATGGAATCATCTATTACCACGAGGGAGTCAATACCGGGTCTTACTTTACCGTAGGTGATATCGTACACGTGTTGTACCATTTCGTTACGGCTGGAGTCTTCGGTAATAAACGTGCGCATTTTCACGTCTTTTGTGGCAATTTTATCGATGCGGATACGGCGGTTCACCATTTCAGTGAGCTTTTCCTCATCGAAGTCTTTGCCCCAGGAAAGGATACGTTCTACCTTTATTTTGTTGAGATAGTCTTCCAGTCCTTTTAAAAGGCCGTAGAAGGCTACTTCAGCAGTATTTGGAATAAAGGAGAAGATAGTATTGCGCAGGTCATTGTCGATGGCCTTCAGTACGGTGCCGGAGAGGTAGCGACCGAGGTCTGTTCTCTCTTTATATATTTTTTCATCGTTACCACGGGAGAAGTAAATCCGTTCAAAGCTGCAGGCTTTACGCTCTTTAGGTTCGAGAATTTGTTCGATGCTGTAGTCGCCGTTATTTTTAACGATCAGTGCATTACCTGGCATCAGTTCCAGCACTTCATTTTCGCCTACATTGAAGGTAGTGCGGATCGCGGCTCTTTCGGAGGCAGCTACGATCACATCTTCATTGATGTAGTAGTAAGAAGGACGGATACCGTGTGCATCGCGGATTACGAAGGCATCACCGGAGCCAATGAGGCCGCAGGTATGATAGCCTCCATCAAACATAGAGAATGCCTGTTGCAGGATTTTTTTGATATCGAGTTCATTACTGCCTTCGTTATCTTCCTTGGCGAGGAAATGGTGTACCACTTCCAGCATGGCGGCAAGGTCACTGTTTTTGTGTACTTCACCTGGTTGTGCTTTGGAGAATTCAAAGAGCTCTTCCGTGTTAATCAGGTTAAAGTTACCGGCCATTGCGAGGTTGCGGGCAGGAATCGTATTGTAGCGAACGAACGGGTGACAGAGTTCCACATTGTTTTTACCCTGGGTAGCGTAACGGATGTGTCCCATCATCAGCTCACCTAGGAAGCGCACATGTCCTTTCATCAGGCCGGGATACTTGGTGATTTCCGGCTGATATTTTTCTATCTCCTGTATTTCATCACGGACTTTTGCGAAAATATCACCGATCGCCTGGGGAGCAGCGCTCCGGATACGGTGCATAAAGGGAACGCCAGGTTCGGTGTTCAGTTTTACGGCAGCCAAACCAGCGCCATCCTGGCCTCTGTTATGTTGTTTTTCCATGAGCAGGTATAACTTGTTTAGCCCATAGAAAACACTCCCATATTTTTGTTGGTAGTAGGAAAACGGTTTTCTTAATCTTATAAATGCCAGACCGCATTCATGTTTGATCGCATCACTCATGGCAGAAAATTGAAGTCGCAAAGGTACGGCAAAAAAGGGGAAAACCAGAAAGGTAGTGGGAAAGCTATCAGGAATAGCGGGGAAGATATTATAAATAGCATTTAGCTTTTAGCAGTTGGCTTTTAGGGCGCGAATAAAAAAAGCGGAGATAAGCTTTATGCGCTCATCTCCGCTTTTTAAAGGCTAATAGCTACTGCTAAAAGCTAATTTATTATTGTTTGGCCAGGGATGCCATCCACTGGCTAATACGGTTACAGTTTTTGTATTCGTCATCTACATGCACATAGAAAGTAGGGATTTTTTCGATGAGCCATTTGTTGATAGCTTCGGCACGTTTGATATCCAGGGTACGTTGTTGTACGCGGGAGTAGTCATCCGTCAGATTTTCTCTATGTGGTTGTGACTTTGATTTCAGGTAAACGATACGTACCGCCTGGCGGCCGGTTTCGTCTGTGAATTGTACTGGTTTTGAGATTCCGCCTGGTTTCAGGGTATCAAGCATCATTACGATTTCTCTTTCGCCTGGTTCGTCCAGTTGGTCAATAGTGATCAGGGTGCTACCATCGCCTGTTTTAGACTGGAGCATACCTCCGTCAAATTTAGCGCTGGGAGCATCGCTATATTTAGCTACTGCTTCAGAGAAGTTGATTTTACCTGCCAGAATGCCGGCGCGGACAGAATCCAGTTTGGCGATATTAGCTGCCAGGTCGGATTTGGTTACTGCTGCTCTCAGCAGGATATGTTGTACAGAGATGTTATCGCCTGCACGTTTCACCATTTGAATCAGGTGATATCCGAATTGTGATTTTACGGGAGAAGATATTTCACCTTCTTTCAAACGGAAGGAGGCTGCCATGAACTCAGGGTCCCAGTTTTTATCGCCACGGTTCAGTTGCATGATACCCTTATTGTCTTTTACGCTAGGGTCTTCAGAGTACAAAATTGCCAGGGAGGAGAAATCGGATTCTTTGTTAAGCACACGTTTTTTGAAATCCAGGAGACGTTCAATGGCATATTGGTCCATTTCGCGGGTGGCTTTCGGTGTTAATACGATGGTACCTATTTCCAGTTCAGATTCGTAAAATTTGAGACTATCTTTTGGAATGGCGTCGTAGAAGCGTTTTACTTCAGACGGCGTTACTTTTACTGGTTCAATGATTTTGTTACGCATTGCCTGTGCCAGCAAGTTTTCTTTGATGGGTTGGCGGAAGCGTTCGCGGAGCTGGTAAATGGAGTAGCCGGTGATTTCTTTCATTTTTTCCTTGGTACCATACATCTGTTCGAAGTAACGGATACGGTTTTCCATTTGGGCTTCCACATCACCATCGCTTACGGGTAAGCTATCTCTTTCCGCTTGTAGTACCATGACTTTCTGGGAAATCAGCATTTCCAGTGTTCTGCAGGCAGCATCGGGCACCAGGTTTCCATCTGGAGAGTTGTGCATCTGATCGGCGAGGGCACCGTCCATATCGGATTTGAGGATAATTTTATCCCCCACTACGCCGATAATCTTATCTGCAATCAGTTTTTGCTGTGCCGAAGCAGCTTGCCAAATAAGCAAAACGCCTGCGGATAATGCTAAAAGTTTCTTCATACAAAAGCGGTAAAAATCAAAAATAACCATTTAAAGGTCAGTAGCATAGGGAAAGTCGACGGATTTAACAAAAGTTTAGATGAAAAGGGCTGGCAGCCTTTTATTGTAGATATCAGGCTGTTAACCAGGGGAGTTAAAAGCAATTAAAGCGAATAATATCAACGAGGTAATCGTTGGTATCATCCGCTTTAATTGGTTCTTGCCTTATGCGTTATGCTTTAGGCATTATTATAATGTTCTTTTTACTTCTACTTCTTCAAAACCTTCGATGTTATCGTTTGGTCTGAGGTCGCTGTATCCGCGAACACTTAATCCACACTCCATATTGGCGGCAACTTCTTTCACGTCATCTTTATAACGTTTCAGGGAGCCGAGTTCGCCGGTATGTACTACGATACCATCGCGTACTACGTTGATACGGGTGTTTCTGGTCAGCTTGCCATCGACAACGAAGCAACCTGCCACGGTAACCTTTTCGAATTTGTAAGTTTCGCGCACCTGAACGTTGCACACCACTTTCTTTTCGATTTTTGGTTCCAACATACCTTCCATGGCGCTCTTGATTTCATCGATAGCGTCATAGATGATGGAGTAGTTACGGATTTCGATATTTTCTTTTTCCGCCAGCTTAGCAGCCTGAGAAGAAGGACGTACCTGGAATCCGAGGATGATGGCGTCAGAAGCGGTAGCCAGCAATACATCGGATTCTGTGATCTGACCTACTGCTTTGTGTACGATGCTGATAACGATTTCTTCGGTTGACAGTTTCTGCAGGGAGTCGCTCAATGCTTCTACGGAACCATCAAAGTCGGCTTTGATGATCAGGTTCAGCTGTTTGAAGTTACCCAGTGCCAGACGGCGACCGATTTCATCCAGTGTAATGTGTTTCTTGGTACGGATACCTTGTTCACGAACGATCTGAGCTCTGCGGTTAGCCACTTCTTTAGCTTCAGATTCTTCTGCGTACATTTTGAATTTCTCACCAGCCTGAGGAGCACCGTTTAAGCCGAGCACCTGTACTGGCATAGAAGGACCTGCTTCATCCATTTTCTGACCACGTTCGTTGAACATGGCTTTGATTTTACCGAAGAAGGAGCCGGATACGATGGTATCGCCCTGACGGAGGGTACCATTTTGTACCAGCAGGGAGGCAACGTAACCGCGGCCTTTGTCCAGTGTAGCTTCCACGATACTACCAGATGCTTCGCGGTCTGGATTGGCTTTCAATTCCAGGAGTTCCGCTTCCAGTAATATTTTTTCGAGGAGCAGGTCTATATTTAATCCGTTTTTGGCAGATATTTCCTGGCTTTGGTATTTACCGCCCCAGTCTTCTACCAGGAGGTTCATGCCGGCCAGTTGTTCTTTAATTTTTTCAGGGTTGGAGCCTTCTTTATCCACTTTGTTGATAGCGAATACCATTGGCAGACCAGCAGCCTGAGAGTGGGATATTGCTTCCCTTGTTTGTGGCATGATGGCATCATCAGCAGCTACCACGATAACAGCGATATCTGCTGCTTTGGCACCACGGGCACGCATCGCGGTAAACGCTTCGTGACCAGGTGTATCGAGGAAGGTGATTTTTTTGCCACTGGCAGTAGTTACCTGGTAAGCACCGATATGCTGGGTGATACCACCGGCTTCACCGGCTACCACGTTTGCACTGCGGATATAATCGAGCAGGGAGGTTTTACCATGGTCAACGTGACCCATGATGGTAACGATTGGAGCGCGAGGCAGGAGATCTGCGGGATCATCTACTTCTTCTTCATCATCATTTTCCTCTGCATCTTCCAGACCAATGAATTCCACTTCATAACCAAATTCGCCGGCCACCAGTTCTATTACTTCCGCATCGAGGCGTTGGTTGATAGATACCATGATACCGAGGCCCATACATTTAGAGATTACTTCGGCGAAGCTTACGTCCATCAGGTTAGCCAATTCGGATACAGAAACGAATTCTGTTACCTGGAGTTTGTTGTCTCCATCTCCTTCTTTAGCTTTCTGTTGGGCTCTTTCTTCACGTTTATCTCTACGGTGTTTAGCTTTCACGTTTTTACCGCGACCGCCACCGAGTTTGGCCATTGTTTCCTTGATCTTATTCTGGATCTCGTTCTTATCGATTTCTTTTTCTTCAGTAGTGCGTTTGTCTTCACCACGGTGTTGACCTGGTCTGTTATAACCGCCGCCCTGGCCTGGCCTGTTATAGCCACCGCCCTGACCGCCTGGTCTGTTACCACCCTGGCCTTGACCACCTGGACGGTTGTATCCGCCACCCTGGCCGCCTGGTCTGTTACCACCCTGACCTTGACCGCCTTGACCTGCTGGCCTGTTATAGCCGCCGCCCTGACCTTGTCCTGCTGGTCTGTTGTAACCACCACCGGTTCCGGTGTTAGTGCCGCCTGGACGATTGTTGCGGTTATCGCCCTGAGGACGGTTTCCCCCCTGGCCCTGATGGCCGCCGCCACGGTTATCGTGGTGAGGGCGATTGCCACCTTGTCCGCCGCGATTATCATGATGCGGGCGATGTTCACCCGGAGCGCCGCCTTCTTTGCGATCGCCTTCTTTGAAATCTTTAGGCTGAACAGGTTCAGGTTTCTTTTCTACGATGATACGCTTGCGTTTGCGTTTCTCGTCCCTGCTGAAGTTGTTTTTGTTGTTATCGCGTCTGTCAGATTGAACTGGCAGCTCAATTTTGCCGATTACTTTAGGGCCGGTTAATTTTTCGGCCTGAATATTTTCGATAACAGCGGGAGCACCAGGCTGTTCTTCCTGTGCCTGAGGGGCAGCCGGAGGAGGTGTTGGTGGTGTGTTATCGACAGCAGTGGGTTTGCGATTTTCCGTTTTCACKACTTGTTTAACAGGAATATGCGCCGGTTCTTTGACTGCAGCCGGTTTTGCCTCTTGTAATACTTCTTCCACTTTTTTAACTACAGGTTTATCTTCAACCGGTGCGGCTTTTTCCGTTTTTTCTGTCGTATCGGTCTTATCTGTTTTCGCTACTATCTCTGCCGGAGGGGTAGTTTCGGCTTTAGGGGCCTGTTCTACTTTTACGGCTTTATCAGCTGTTTTTTCAACAGCTGGAGGGGTAGTTGCTTCCTGTACAGGAGGAGCTGGAACTGGTTTGGGCGCTGGCTCTTTTTCAGCAACAGGAGCGGTAGTTACCGGGGTAGGCTTTTCTTCCTTTACCTGAGGTTTTACTGCTTCTGGCTGTGGAGCTGGAGTTTCGTCCTGTTCTGCTTTTTTAGCAACTGGTTTCTTGCGGTTTAATGCGTCCAGATCGATGGTAGTGATGACTTTAGGGCCGTTAATTTTCGGCGCTTCTGTTTTAACTACTTCTGGTTCTGCCGGAGGAGGCGTTGCCGGTGCTTTCGGAACTTCCGCAACAGGGGGAGCTGTAACAACGGTTGGTTCAGGCTTCGGTTCAGCTTTTTCCTTTGCGGGAGGTGTAGTTGCCTGGGCAACAGGCACCTGCGGTTGTGGTTCCGGTTTAGGGGTTTCCTTTACTGGTTCCGGTTTAGGTTGTTCCCGTTTTTCTTCGGGTTTTGGTACCTCTGCTACCGGAGCAGTGGGAGTTGCCTCTTCTTTTTCTTTATTGGTATTCTTTTTAGCCGCCGCTTCCGCTTCCTCCTTCTCTTTCTTCTTCATCGTTTCTAACACGCTTCCTTTGGGCAGGGCTATCTGGTCGCTTTTGCGTTTGTTAGCCTTGTCCTGTTGGAATTCCGCCTGCAGTGCTGAATACATAACAGCCGTAAGGCGAGCATTGGGAKAACCAAAGCCGCCCATGTCAAAGCCTTTATTGCCAAGGAAATCAATGAGGGTTTCCTTACCAATATTAAACTCCTTGGCTGCAGCCAGCAAGCGTGGTGTGTTGTTTGTTGTTTCAGGCATATCGTATTTCGGGCCTCCCCTGTTTCCCGTTTCTTCAAAACGGGATGTTTTTTTACGTTTAAACAATAACTCGAAAAAATCAATTCCCTTTCTAATAAGGCCTTTACCTGGGAAGGGTTGTGGCTCGGCTTTATTCTTTGTCAAACTCTTCCTGTAATATTCTTCTTACATCCTGCACTGTCTCTTCTTCCAGATCAGAACGGCGAACCAGTTCTTCAACAGTCAGCTCTAATACGCTGCGGGCAGTGTCACAACCTATTCGCTTCAGTTCATCTATTATCCATTCTTCGATTTCATCCGAGAATTCTTCCAGATCGATATCAAATTCAGACTGTTCCTGTGCTTCATCACGGAATACATCAATCTCAAAACCAGTCAGTTCGCAAGCCAGCTTGATGTTTACGCCTTTTTTACCAATGGCCAGTGATACCTGGTCTGGGTTAAGGTAAACAGAAGCGTATTTGTTTTCGTTATCCACTTCCATGCGGCTGATTCTGGCAGGTGTTAAAGAGCGTTGAATCAACAGTTGAATGTTGGTGGTAAAGTTAATGATATCTATATTTTCATTTCTCAGTTCGCGTACGATACCATGTATACGGCTACCTTTCATACCCACACAGGCACCAACCGGATCGATACGGTCGTCGTAGGATTCAACAGCCACTTTGGCTCTTTCACCGGGTTCGCGAACTATTTTCTTGATAACAATAAGCCCGTCAAAGATCTCAGGCACCTCAATTTCCAGCAATTTAGCAAGGAAGGATGGATGTGTGCGGGAGAGAATGATGAGTGGTGCATTATTTTTCATTTCTACCTTCTTCACCACCGCTCTTACGTTCTCCCCTTTTTTGAAATAATCAGTGGGGATTTGTTCTGATTTAGGCAAAATTAACTCATTCCCCTCATCATCAAGCAATAAAACTTCTTTTTTCCAAACCTGATATACTTCGCCATTTACAATTTCACCTGCTTTATCAGCATATTTTTTAACCAGGATGTTCTTTTTCAGATCGCCGATACGGGCAGACAGTGTCTGTTTAGCCGCCAGGATAGCCCTGCGACCGAAATCCATGATCTCGACTTCTTCATATAAATCTTCACCTACCTGATAATCCGGTTCTACCTTGATAGCTTCGGAATAGGCGATTTGTGCATTGTCATCTTCTACTTCTCCATCAGTAACGATAGTGCGACGGCGTAATATTTCAAGGTCACCTTTTTCGGTATTTACAATCACGTCAAAATTCTCATCTGAGCCATACTTTTTCCGCAGCAGTGTTTTAAACACATCCTCCAGGACCTTCATCAATGTAGGACGGTCAATGTTTTCCGCCTCCTTGAACTCGGTAAATGACTCAATCAAGTTAATACTAGCCATGTTTAGTTGTTATATTTTAAAACACGATGCACACCTTTGTGTGCTTTATTTCATTAAGTTTTAAATCAGTTGATTTCTTTTCTTTCTTCTTGCCAATCAGCTCTTCAATATTAATTGCCTCTTCTGTAGCTGATTGCAGGGTGCCCTCTTTCACAGAGCCATCCAGCAAGGTTACTTCCACTTTACGTCCAATATTTTTAAGGTATTGTCTGTGTAATTTGAGCGGTTCATCCAGTCCGGGAGAAGACACTTCAAGGGAGAAATCGTTGTTGGGGAACAGTTCCGCCGCTTCCAGTAAAGGGTATAACTGGCGGTTAAATGACACCAATGTAGCCACCGGCACCCCTTTATCTCCGTCTAAAAAGAGCTTAATATTGTTAGTGGGCTTAATTCTGATGTCTACCAAAAAATTGTCGGGATCATTAACCAGCAGTCCTTCTGCCATTTCCCGGATAGTTTTTATCACGTGTTCGTTTGCCATACAAAAAGCGCGAAGGGGACAATATCTCGTCCCCTTCGTTTGAATCATTTTTCCTTCTACAAAATTAGGATTTTATTTTGATTGAAAAACTATTTCTTTAACTTGTATATAAATAATTACGAGAGATGCACTGCCATCAATCATATGTGTTTTTAAAATATCTGACGTGGACACTGCTTTCTGGCGAAAAATAAATATTGAATTTATCGCATGGCCCATGGGGCTTCTCCTCCTTTATTTCATGAAGCCCGAAGAAAATGCCGCCAGTTTATGCCTGCTCAAAAATATTGGTATCCCCTTTTGTCCCGGTTGCGGCCTAGGCCATGGTATCCATTATTTTTTACATGGACAATGGTCTGCTGCTATTCACCATCACTGGCTATCGCCCGTAGTGGTGGTAGTGCTGCTTTACCGCACCGCACAACTGGCACGCCTTCAATATGCAGACTTTAAACAATCATAAACCCAATACTATGAGTGACTTTTCATTTGCCATGCTCCCCGGAATTGAAACGGAGGAAATGTTGTGGCTACAGGAACTAACCAAAAGCTATTCTGCCGAAAATAAGCAGCGCTTTCTCTCTGTATACCAGAGCCGGCGCAAAGATCCTCAAACTATTCTCATCTGCAGCCTGATCGGCTTCGTAGCCGTAGCTGGCGTTCAGCGCTTTCTGCTCAACCAGATCGCCATGGGAATTATTTATGTAGTGACCCTCGGCTTTTGCTTTGTAGGTACCATCATTGACGCCGTTAACTATCGCAAAATGACCTGGGCATATAATAAAAAGGAAGCCCTGGCCTCTGCTGCCCTGTTGGGTCTGTGATCCGCTGGAAAGTTAAAAAAAACTTAAAATGAGGTGATTTTCAGGCAGCCGGATAGTATATTCCGCTAACTTCGCACCATTATGTTGAAACTACTCTTTTCCATATTTATTGCCTGGCTGTTGTATAAACTGGTGTTTGATCTGCTCATACCAGGATATAAAGTGACTAAGCAGGTACGCCGGCAAATGAGCGATATGCAGGAACATATGCGGCAGCAATATGAAAATCAAACAGGTGCACGGCCTGGCAACAATGCCCAGGAACCCTCCATCCCTCCTCACGAACCCAAAAAGGTCGATAAAGGAGATTATCTCGATTTTGAAGAAATTAAATAAGAAAAGGCCTCCGCGTAAACGGAGGCCTTTTTGTTATACCGCACTGGCAGGACGGAAAATATCGAGGATCGTTTTTGGAGACGCCAGGTGAATGGTTTGTAAACCCACTGCCTTTGCCCCTTCTATATTTTGTGCCAAATCGTCTATAAACAGGGTTTCAGCTGCCACCAGCCCATTTTCATCCAATACCATCTGGTATGCCTCCTTATCCGGCTTACGCTGCCCCATCTCATGGGAATAATAAGCCCGGTCAAAGAAAGTGCTTAACGAAGGAATTCCACGGCTTTCCAGCAACAATCTGTTGAACTCCTCCAGGTGAATAGCATTGGTATTACTGAGTAAATAAAGCCCATAGTGCTGACGCAACTGCTGCAATAACTGCAAACGCTGTACTGGAAAATCCAGTAACATCGCATTCCAGGCCTTTTTCAACTGCTCATCTGTCACCGTTGCCGGTACATGCTGATGCATAGCCTCCAGAAATTCTTCCGTTGACACATGCCCCGTCTCTAACCCATTAAATAAGCTGGACCCCTTAAACTGTGAATACAGCTCCTTAAAATTCTTCACCCCCAATTCGGTGAACGCCTTGTCGGTAAGCTGGTAGTCAATATTGAGGATAACGCCCCCCAGGTCGAATATAATATGCTTGATGCCTTGCATTGGTAAAAGATTGAAGGCAAATTTATTAAAGTATAGGCGTACGCGTTGGGAATAAAAAAATATTTTAGGTTAATTCAATAAAATAATTAATTTTGCCGTCCCTTGAAAAGGGGAATTTTTGTTCTTCGGAACGGGTCCTATAGCTCAGTTGGTTAGAGCACCTGACTCATAATCAGGGGGTCCCAGGATCATGCCCTGGTGGGACCACGTAATAGAAAAGGCTTTCAGCGGATTGACGCGGGAAGCCTTTTTTCATTTGTATACAATTTGCATACAAAGGGTGTTAAAACTCATTTCGCTTCCGCCAATAGAATCAAAAGGACTTATTGATCATTAAGATTTGATTAACAGTATCCTTTTTTTTATGTTCCATATTGCACATACCTGCGTATAAAAGCAGATGAATATGATACACATTGACGAATTAAAAGAAGGAAGCTGGGTTCATTTTGTAGATGACATTCCTGTAATGATTAGATCAAAACTCGGAAATACCGTATTGCTAGGTATTCGCGAGCGGGATAACCTAAGGGCTAATATTGATGGATATAAAAACCTTGCTAATTTGGCGCCTATTCCATTGACAGCAGAGATGCTTGAAAAATTAGGTTTTGAAAAACAGGAGAATGAGAAAAGTAAGGATGTCTGGTATCGGGATCCGAGATGTGGTTACCGCCTTCCTTTTCTTCTTCATGACGACAAAGAGAAATTATTATACCCAGATAGAATACTAAGTGTTCATCGACTACAGATGTATTATGATGATCATAAGTATCCTGTTTTGGATTTTACAGATGTATTATGATTACCCCTTTAATATTTTAGAGCGTGTTAAGATAAGTGTGTAAACTTTACATCATAAGTAACATCGCTCTTGACCAAAGAAAATTATAAACTGTATTAGTATAATGGACCCTGTCTCAAAGAGAGAGTCCATTATTTTTGAATTTGAATCAGGCTGAGGTAGATCACTTTTTCGACAACCCGGTCCCCAGGAAAAATGCTTCTTGCCTTCGTTTATTTTTGGATTCCGTGAGTCATCTTTTCAATCAGATTAGTTGTGTAAATGATCTTACAGATCTGTAACGCCGTTCATGCCCTCTCACACCACCGTCACCGAAGCGGCCTTCTTCACCAATCTCCTCCTGAATAACCTTTGTACCGGCACTTCATAATAATAATGAGCGCCAATGCTTACTGGAATAAGAACAGCAAAAAAGCATAACAATGTAAAAGGCGACTGGTATATCTGCTTGTCAATACCGAACATTGATACTATCAATGCAAAAAGTACCATTAATGGAAAATGAATCAGATATACGGCATAGCTGGCATTCGCCAATACCTGCAGCCATTTGATTTTTAAGCTTCCATAACAGGTTTCCAGCATCGCTAATGAAAGGACGGTAGCTGGAGAAACAATAGTACGGAAGAAGGTATTTCTGGCAACATCAAAAAGGGAGGTATCAAAAGCGCTACTTTTTCCGGGTAACAATTGGTGAAGTATAAGCATGCTGGCATTTCGGATATAAGACGAGGCATACTCTGTTAAAGCAAATGCCCAGAGGAGTAATGCAACAACGGCAATGATGATCGCCTTTCTGGCAGTATGTTTTTTGGTGAGTAGCCATTTGTATAATTGAAAAACTAATCCTCCCAGAAAGAAGGAATAAACACCTTGTCCAACCATGGAATAAAAATGTTGTAACAGGGCGCCTGCTATAACGATGGTGATCAGCAGCCATTTTTTATGCTGCCATCGTTTATAGCTGAGCAGGAAGAAAAGCAGGTAAAGCAGAAACTCTACTGAAACAGACCACGAAGGACCATTGAATCCGTTGTAGATGGGATGCGGCTCAAATCCCCAGCTATGGATCATAAACAGGTTTAGAATAAAATGGTAAGTGTCATTATTCTGTATGATAAAAGGGCGGCTGTTAACTTTTATCATCATCGCCTGTAAAAAGACCAATGCCACCAGTGTAACAAAATGTATTGGATAGAGGCGTGTAACCCGGTAACTGATAAAGTTATTGAATGACGTTTCACGACTGCTTATCTTATCTCCATAAAACCAGAAGAAGATAAATCCGGAAAGAAGAAAAAATAAGTCTACAGCGTAGAACGCGAGATTATAAAAAACAGATAGCCAGGAATATAACGGCAATGGCATCTCCGACACCGCGGAGGGCATTGTTGTATAATCTGTGTAGAAAAAGAACTGCCAATGGCATAAAACCACAATAAGCGCAGCAAAACCTCTGATTGCATCCAGACTAAAAAAGTATTTGGGGGCCATGGCTTGAGGGGACATGAGATAGTTTTCAAATAAATGAAATAGAAAGTGCGTAACAACCAGTGAAATTTACGACCATAACATTACCCGACTATTGTGACGGGTATTAGTCATAACATTCAAGGCTACATTTTGTTGTATATGCACAATATTTTATAAGTTCTCCAAAAATGAACAATATAGATGCTATTATGTTTAGAGTGAGGGCGATTATTTTAAAAACAAGCATCTATTAAATTCACACCAGTCCTGATGAAACAATTAAGGAAGCTAGCGAATGTCTTATATCAATCCCTATATATTACCAGGAAAACCCA
The DNA here is from genome assembly GCF_056396465.1 of Chitinophaga sp. 05T412. Lineage (NCBI taxonomy): Bacteria > Pseudomonadati > Bacteroidota > Chitinophagia > Chitinophagales > Chitinophagaceae > Chitinophaga > Chitinophaga sp. 05T412. The sequence continues at coordinate 184,012 of NZ_JBFTLN010000006.1, read as the reverse complement.
GCAAACCGATATCTTGCTTTTGGGAAAGCTGCTTGCAAGGCAGAATAAGGAATTACCCATACTAAATAATCTTGCAGAGGCGGAGTTTAAAGTATTTTCGCAATCCGGCGATGATGGCATTATCCAATACCTCATCCATAAGATAAACATCCCCAACAAAACATTTATAGAATTTGGTGTGGAGAATTATGTGGAGTCTAATACCAGGTTTCTGCTCCGGAACGACAACTGGTCCGGCCTGCTAATTGATGGAGGCCAGAAAAGCATCAACTATATCAAGTCCGATGATATCTACTACCAGCATAACCTGGAAGTGGTGCAAGCATTTATTACAGCGGAAAATATCAATGAGCTGATTACCTCTGGAGGAATGAAAGGCGAGGTAGGGCTGTTATCAATTGATATAGATGGCAATGATTACTGGATCTGGAAGGCGATTGGGGTGGTACAGCCTGTGATTGTGATCATGGAATACAATAGCGTTATGGGAAAAGATAACGCCGTAACCGTTCCGTATAAGCCGGATTTTATAAGAGAGAAAGAACATTATAGTCATCTTTATTTTGGCGCATCACTGAAGGCTTTATGCCTGCTGGCAGAAGAAAAAGGCTACGCTTTTGTTGGTTCCAATTCGTATGGGAATAATGCCTACTTCATTAGAAAAGACAGGATAGGAAATCTGAAAGTATTTAGCGCTGAAGAAGGCTATGTGCTATCCCAGTTCCGGGAAAGCAGAGATGCCAAAGGCAATATGAACTATCTGTCCGGGGCCGACAGGTATGCGTGTATAAAGGGACTTCCTGTGTATAATGTACAGCGTAATACCCTGGAGGCCTTGTAAGCAACGTATTCAGCCTGTTGTTATACGCTCACCCGTAAACAGATAAATGATCTCCGCTGTTTTTTTATCCAGATCAGCCTTACTCAAAAAAGGATATTTCTTTTTGATGGCCTCAATGATACCCAGTTCTTTTAACAGAGATATTTTTTTGGCGGTATCTAATGTTTGTAAAGGAGGTATATCTGCGGTGTTATCTATCTGAAGAATATTTTTTTTCAGCAGTTGAATATATTCTCCATAGATGATGCCTTGGGTATAAAGGTAAAGCTCAATGATTTTTTTTCTTTTGGGAGAAATCACCGGCATTCCGTTGCTATTAAAGTCGGTAAGACCGTTTGAGAATACCAGTGTAAACTGTGTATTAACAAGTCGCCTGTTATCTGCGGCGACTTTTCTTTTCAGCATAAGCAGCATTTCATTAACTGATGCAAGTAGTGTTTTTACCGGTGTGCAGCTTTCGCTAATCAGCATCTGCATCTGTGACGGCGCCTTTGGTACTGTTTTTAAGCGCTACCACCGCGCCTATAATGGGCGACTGGTCTTCTGCATCCACTACTTTTCCTGAAATAAGTGTAGCCGTTTGTGCCTGTGTGATAACTGTATTTAACAGCGATACCAGGAATAGAGATAATATAATTAACGAAGAAGAAAGCTTTCGCATAATTCTGATTTGATTGAAGCAAATGCTGAGACAATAAGCTGCCTGCGCACAACGCGGTGAAGCGTTTGCGACATGGAAAAGCAGCCATACAATTGGATATACAGCGTTGGTTAGTACACGCTGTGAAACAATATGTCAGCAACAATCAAATTCGAAGTACGCAGTGTCGTATGAATAAGGGAGAGGTGTAATAGGTATAGCGATATGAGGGTATAATGGTAATGGCATCAACGATGCATAACCAGTTTTTTATAATACGGAGTAAACTGAAAACACGATGTTCTTCTTCGTGTGAAGACATACTAACCACGCCTTCCTGATGTGTTACATCATCGGCATAGCCGGACCTTCTTTTATGAAGCCGCACCTGTTCAAATGCCTTCTGCGGATGCTGGAGTTGATCTACGTTATAGCTATACCATATCGGGGAGAAGAATACCCTAATAAAAAGCAGCGTAATAAATATGGTAAAACGCGTATGCATAACGTAACAAAGCTATGTCAAGGACAGAAAGCTTTGTTAATATTCGTGTTAACTTATGATGAATTAAACGTTAAGTAAGATGTGACTGGGCAGTCAAGGGTATTTACTTTTTGGGGCCTCCTGATTTACCATCAAGGTAATTTGTTGCCAGCCATGATCCTGTTTTAAATTGTTGATTATTAGTAATTTATCAGGTATTCATCTCCCGCTATCMCCTGTTTGAATTTATTTTTTATAAAATATATACAAACCTGCTAACTTTAATGCCCATACGAAATACCCGATACATAGGACCGGATGTCATTCAAGAAAGTAAAATATTTATTCCTTATACTGCTGTTGGTTGTCGTTAGATTAAACGCGCAAACCATACATCTTTTAACCAATGATGCTGTTTTTCAGGTTAAAACGTTTTCCGTACTAGCTGATCATCAGTATAGTTTTGATCGGATTCTCACAGATACTTCGCTCCGTTTTGTAGAACAATCGTCGTTAGCAACTGGCGATGCAGATTATTATTGGGCGAAAGTGGTATTGGAAAATCCTTATCCGAATCAGGAAAACTATCACCTTTCGTTATCGCTGCGATTGAATTATACGATATATTTTTTGGACAGTACAAAGGACAAGTGGCATCATTATAATGTCGGCCTGGGAATATCCGATAGGAAAAGAAACAGAGAGACCGCCTCTCTTTCTTTTCAGGGAGATACAAAGAGTACATTGTATTTGAAGATAGATATCCGCGATGTTCGTTCTTATGGATATAATATTCGTCCAGCTATTATTTTGGAGAAGGAGTTATCTTTTGATAGCCGGGAAAAGTTTTTATGGTATTCCTGGCTGATTGGAATTTTTATCCTGACCAGTTTTTTGGTGTATAGTTTATATACCTGGTGGCAATTAAAGGATAATATTTATGGCTGCTACCTGGCCGTGCAACTCGGAGGGATTATTTTTGTAACCTCATTCAAGCACTTCTTTAACCTGCTTTTTCCTTTGAGTATATATAATTTAAGGTTAAGTGCCGATGGTGCTGTGCATGGATATGATTTGAATGCTTTTTGCTTGCATATAGCTTCGGCATTGATTGTTTCCGGGGGTATTCAACTCGCCAGGACTTATCTCCGGACCAAAAGCTTACTGCCGGTTTGCGATAAAGTGCTGAAATACCTGATGTATAGCTATGTTGTATTTGCTATAGTGCCGGCAATCATTACGATTTCCGGTTGGTATTACCTGGACCACATTACTTTGTGGTATGATAATATATTCGTGGTGGCGATTATGTTGACAGTTGTTTTCACCGGTATCCTGGCCTATAAGTATAAAGTGAGGGCTGCCAAACAATTTTTACTGGCAAACCTATTACCCTTGTTCTTCGTTACTTTACACGCTGCTTATTTTATCATCCATTCTTCACAGGATTATGTGATTACGCATTTGCTGTTGCCGGAAATGGGGATCTTTTCTGAGATATTTACTTTTGCGGTTGCCTTGCTGGCCCGCATCAGGGTGGTAAGTGATGAACTGAAAATAAAGCAGCTGGCACTGGAAAAGTTGGAGCTGGATATTGCACAGGCTACCCTTAAATGCGCGTTGATCGAAAAGGAAAATGAGCTGATTGGAGTAACCATACAGCAGGAAAAAGATAAAAATGATCAGCTGCAACAGAAGCTGGAAGCCAACCAGCGTGAACTGGTGGGCAACAGTCTGTATATTCATCAGAAAAATAAATTGCTGGCAGATCTGAAAGATCAGCTACAGGATATTGACAATCTTTATCCACATGTTAAGCATCCTGGGTTAAAAAGTATAAAATCTTCTTTGAAAGATGGCCAACACCTGGATGCTGAATGGGATAAATTCAAGTTACATTTTGAACAGGTACATCCGGATTTCTTCGAGAATCTGCAAGCCAGTCACCCTACATTAACTAAAAATGAGTTGAGGCTGTACGCATATTTTCATATTCATTTGTCCACCAAGGAAATTGCGGCATTATTGAATATAGAGCCAGCCAGCGTGCGACAGGCAAAAGCCAGACTCAATAAAAAGATGAGTAAACCCAGAGGTCCACATTCTTCTTCTTCCACAGAGAATACACTCTAACTAACAGGAAATCAATGTAATTATTCATTGAGGTGATGAAAAAAGGCGCTCTGTATACACTTTGTATATACTCGTTTCTCGTTTTTTTCCTGTGAATGCGCTCTCTTTACAGCCGCACTATTTAAACCGGGCGCAGATGATGTGTAACAAATCCTATATCCAACTTATATTATTACCTGTTTTTCTCATCTTGTCCGCGCAGGTGCTGGGGCAATCTTTTAGCAAAGTGCCGGCGTTGTTAGAGCCGTCCGGCACGCAATATTTTCAGAATCAGTACCTGGCTAATCCGGCCATGGCAGGTATAGACACGGGGTTACACATTAATGCATCTTACCGGAATCAATGGAACGGAATCAATGGGGCGCCTGTCACTAAATTTTTGTCGGCAGATGGAAACGTTGGTAACCGGGTAGGCGCTGGATTGCGGGTGTTTAATGATGCTGCGGGTTTGCTCAATCGTACCCGTGTGGCGCTGACCTATGCGTATCATTTGCCACTGAGTGATCGTGGGCATCAGCTCAGTTTGGGTCTTTCACTAGCGCTAAATATGCAACGGTTAAATACCAAAGAACTGAATGGAGATCCCAATGATCCGTCTATTGGGGCATTCAACCGCCGTGATGATTATTTTGAAGGAGAGTTTGGAATGGCCTATACCAATGGTCACCTGAACCTGCAGGCGGCTGTACCCAATATAAGAGCGTTAGTGACCGGTGATCACAACGAAGTAGATGGTGGTAATACTTTTTATTCAGCCGCTTCCTACCGCTTTACGCCGGAATCGGTGGTGAGCAGCGTGGAGCCAAAGGTTTGTTTTCGTGGCATACGCGGCTACGACAATATTGTGGATATAGGCGTTAACGTTGGTTTATTGCATGATGTAGCTAACGTAATGGCCATGTATCACACTTCTAAAAGCATTACCACCGGGATTGGAGTAGATGTCATGAAAACATTGGCCATACGGGTATTGTATGGTGTACAAACCGGCGGCATCAGCACTTATGTAAATAATACCTATGAAATAGGCGCTACTATTCACCTTTTCCGGTAGTTGTTTTTTCTTTTTTAGGAGAAATGAGGTTGTACATGGCTACCAGTGCAGAGCTATCCCGGCTAATGGTATCAATCCGGTTATTGGCCCATTTAAAATGATAGTAGTCGTATGTTTCGGAAATGGGAGCGGTAGTATCTTCCAGGTCTTCGCTATAGTTGAACTGCTCCAAAATGCCCATCCAGCCACTTTGTTGATGATGATATAGCCAGGAGGTTTTTCTCATGGCATCTCCGGCATCACCCCACGACTCCGCCAGTTCCGTTTCGAAGGTGATGGTATTTGTTTTTTTATGCCAGGCAAATAGTTTGATAGAAGAGGATTCATACTCAGAAGGGGTTCTGGTAATCAGTCCAACAGTATTGGCATCCAGATCAAATTTGTAGCAAGCATAGTAGAAAGGCTCATATCMTTCAGCGTAAGTAGGTAGTAGTTTCAGTAGCAAAGTGTCAATCAGTGTGCCCTGATATCTCCATTTAGTATCGGCTGCTTCTGCTTTATTGTCTACCTCCACAGTATCTCCTATGAGTGGTTGATATAGTTTCAGCAACTGATTAATATCTGATTTGGCTACAGTATCGGAGGTAAGTAAGGTATTGGGGTTTTGTTGGTTGGATGCCGACTGACAAGCAGCGAGTCCAATAAAAAGCAGCAGTACATAATATTTCATTATTCAAATATAAAGAAGACCCCCCGGAAAATCCAGGGGGGCCGTTCCTTTTATTACAAATCCACGTTAATGACCTGATTACCATTGTCAAAGGTTGCCTGTTGTACAATGCAACGCTCTGCCGGAATAGAAAACCCTTGCGGATCAAAACGGGAAATAGGTGAAAGGAAAGTATAGCCGCTTGTTTGTAATGGAAGTTGGCTACCATTTACGGAGATACTTTTTTGCTCATTAAAGCCGTGGAGTAATAATTTGATGTAATGAAATTTTGAAGAATAACTACCAGCTGCTTTTTCGAAAATGATCTTTTTATCGGCCGGCTGGTAGGTGATGGTACGTTGGTAAAAGACGCCTTTTTCATTATCAAAACTTTCTCCATCATCTTCATAATAAACAAAGGAATGTGGCTGATTGCCGTTGTAAATATGGAGAAATAGCGTGTCTGATGGCTTCTCTGCCGTGTTTTGTACTAACGATTGCATCGGTATAATGCTGCTCTCTTTTATATATACTGGCAGGGTTTTGATATTCAGCGGTGTAATTACTTCCTGGTTGCCATTGGTCAAGCTATCGGTATAGAGGTTGTACCACTTGCCAGCCGGGAAGTAGATAGATCCGAACTCTTTAGTGCTCTCGAAAGGAGCAATCATAAAGGCGCTGCCATAGCCGTATTGGTTCTGGAAGCGCGTATCATATACTTTGGAATCGAAGGTATTGGTAAGTGCCAGCGTACGCATAACGGGCATGCCTGTACGGGTAGCTTCATACATGGAACTGTACAGGTATGGAAGCAGCTGGTAGCGCAGATTCACATAGTTGCGGGTAATTTCCAGCACCTCTTCTCCATACGCCCACGGTTCAGACGATTTGGTATTAACACCGGTATGATTACGGAAATAAGGAATGAATGCGCCAATCTGCATCCAGCGGGCATAGAGGCTCACGGTAGGATTGCCGGTGAAGCCGCCGATATCCATCCCGGAAAATGGCATGCCGCTAACGCCTAAACTATTTAGCAGACGTACGCCGAGTAGCATATGATCTTCTTCTGCGCGATTGTCGCCGGTCCAGATGGCGCTATAACGCTGAGAGCCGGCATAGGCGGCCCGTGTGAGCAGGAAAGGGCGTTTCTTTAATTCCTCGCGGCTGCCTTCGTAGCTGGCGCGTACCATCTGGAGACCGTAAATGTTATGTGCCTGTTGATGTGTAACCGGGTGACCTTCGTAGTTGAATAATACATTGTCGGGCATTTTTTGTCCCCAGGTGGCAATTTCATTCATGTCGTTCCAGATGCCGCGCACACCGTCATGGATATACGATTTAATTTGTCCTTTCCACCAATCGCGACCTTTTATGCTGGTAAAGTCCGGAAAGTGGCACCAGCCGGGCCATACCTGGCCGGTATAGTTTTGACCATCACTGTATTTGATGAAGATGTTTTCTTTTTTGCCGTTTTCATAAGCGGCGTAGCCATCTTCTACTTTAATGCCGGGATCAACAATCACAGTGAGTTTAAAGCCCATGTTATCCAGCTGTTTAGTGAGCTGGGCGGGGTTGGGGAAGCGGTTTTTGTTCCAGGTAAACAATTTGTAGGCATCCATATAGTGGATGTCCAGTGTAATGCCATCGGCGGGAATTTTTTTCTCGCGGAGGGTTTGCGCAATACGCAATACTTCGGTATCGGGATAATAGCTGTAGCGGTTCTGTTGATAGCCGAGGCTCCACAGGGGCGGCATGGGCATACGACCGGTAAGGGCCGTGTAAGAAGCAATGATATCAGCCATTTGCGGATGATAGATCACATAGTAGTTCATCTCCCCTCCTCTTGCGCCAAAAGAAGAAAACCGGTTGTTGCTGGCGCCGAAGTTAAAGTCGCTTTGAAAGGTATTGTCGAAGAAAATACCGTAGTTAACGTGGTGATGTATACCGATGTAAAAAGGAATAGTAGCATAAATCGGATCCTGGTTGGTGGCGTAGCCGAACTTATCGGAGTTCCAGTTCGTATAGCCTTCACCTTTACGATCCAGGTTTCCGGTTTTTTCGCCCAGTCCAATGAATCTTTCTCCTTCCTGCATTTTTTTGTACGTAGTAACGTCGTTGCCGATCCAGGAGGTGGTTAAGCCTGTTTCATCCTCGTTAATCACTTCTCCCGAAGGGGTAAAAAAATGAATGGAAAATGGATTTTTTGTGATACGAAATTGCAGGGAATCGGTAGTGACACTGATTTCCCGCTCATTTTGTGTAGTCTGTACCCGGGTAGTTACCGGCTGTGCAATTACGGCATAAGAAAAGTCAGACGTTAGCGGATGCTGGTCCATTCGTACGCGCACCACAGATGGGCTATACACCGTGATTTCTGCGTATGCATTTTCCGCAGAGATCCGGATTTGCTGACCGGAGATATTGACGGTGTTTATCTTGCCAATCGTTTTTACCTGGTTTTGTGCCTGGAGAGAAAGGCTGCACAGTAACAGTAGCCAGTGGGACTGCCTTAACAGAGCTTTAATATTCATATAAGCGTTTATTTCTACACAAAAAATTCCCTACCGCAATACAGACGTAGTGCGTAACAGTGATATCAGTAATAAAAGGACGGAGATATTGCTACAGGCGGGATCATACAGATCCCGCCTGTAGCAAAAGATATTTTAGTACCCTGGGTTTTGTTTCAGGTTTGGATTTACAGCGAGAGAGCTGGTCGGAATTGGATACACCAGATTTTTTTCGTTGTCTGCTGGCTTCAATTGCCATGGATCGAGGAATTTACCAAAGCGGATCAGATCTTGTCTTCTCCAGCCTTCCCAATACAGTTCGCGGCCTCTTTCATMGAGGAGTGTAGCGAGAGTTAAGGCAGGAAGTACAGACGCACCGCGTTTTACACGCAGATCATTTACGAGCAACAAACCGGCGCCGGCATTATTTGTTCTCAGTTGTGCTTCTGCTTTCATCAGGATAACATCTGCATAACGGAAAAATACAAAGTCGTTAGCTGCTTCGTTGCCACCGGAAGACTTGTTAGAAGTCAGCAAATCCGGCACATATTTGATAACACGGATACCGGACATTTCTACCTGATCGCCGGTGGCCATTAATTCTACTGCTTCTGTAAAGATCAGTGGGCGTTGACTTCTGTCCAGTATTTTATTACCATTTTGATCATATTGTTGTCCAACCAGGAAACCTACTTTGGTACCCGTTAATTCTGTTAAGCCGGGATAAGCGCCACCGAGGCGGGAATCGCCAGCTTCGAATTTGTGGTAGAAGTCGGACAGGGTGGTAAAGCCGTTCCAGCCACTGGGCACCATGCTATAGTGCAGGGTACACATCCAGCGGCAATACACGTTGTTACCATTATCTCCACGGTTGGTGCTGATACCAGGACCATTTTGCTGGGTGAAGATGTTTTCTTTAGAGATGACATCATTATCACGGGCGAAATTTTTGAAATAGTCGCCAGTAGCAATGTTGTAAGCGCCTCCCCCTGTTGTGATTTGGTCTGCCAGCGTGATCACCTGTTGCATGTCGGCGGCGTCGAAGGTGGGCGTTTTACGGTTAATGAAAGTGCCTTTGTTCAGATATATCTTCATTAGCAGGAAACGCGCTGCATCTTTGTTCGCTACATAAGCGGGTGTAGCGGGCCTGTTGCCGAGGTTGGGCAGAATGGCGTTGAGCTCAGAAACCATGAAATCCACCGCTTCCTTTGGTCCCAGTACTTTGGGCGCTTTTAACAGGTCGTCATTAGGTTCGCGGTAAGGTACCTGGCCGTAGAGATCCAGTACAGTGAACATAGAGAGGGCGCGGAGGAACCGGGCTTCTGCATCCTGTTCAGCTGTTGGGTGAAAGTTTAATACGTTGGTAGCGCTGAATTGTTCCAGCAGCAGCCGGTTAAAGCTATTAGCAACATGCATGTGGTCGGGTGTCCATTTATGTTCATGCAGTGCGCGCCAAACACCACCATCGTCCCAGTCTTTACCACGTGTGGGTCCCAGTGCTTCATCAGTGGCTATTTCAGACATCCCCCATACCTGGGAAAAATCCTGGTAAGCCATCTGTAAATTGTTATAGGCTGTTTTTAACAGCTGATCCGCTTTGATAATCGAATCGGCCTGTTCTTTGGTGAGCGTGGACTCCAATTTTTCGTTGAGGTTGCAGGCGGCAAAACCAACGCTGCAAGCTACTACCACGAGTGCTTTAACTATATTGAAAGACATTTTTTCCAGTTTTGAGTGAAAGATTATAAGGAAAATGATAAACCAAACATCACAGATCTTGCAGTTGGATAAGGAGAATATTCTATACCGAAAGAACTTACTCCATTCAGGTTTTTATCTGTATTTACCTCAGGATCAAATCCACTGTATTTCGTGATCACTAACAGATTCTGGCCAGTCACATATACAGTAGCATTTTTAAATGCTTTTCCGAAATTACCGATGCTGTAAGAAAGCGTAACGTTATCCAGTTTCAGGAAATTACCATTTTCCAGGTATCTGGAAGAAACACCATTACTGTTGGTGAGGTCTTCTCCGTTACCGATTAATTTCTTAGCCGTATTAATAGATCCTAAGTTACCGATAGGCAGTACGGTGTTGGCAGTATTATTATAGATCTGGAAGCCAAACGCACCATGAGAGCTGGCAGACAGGTTCCATTTCTTATAATTTACACCAGTATTGATACCTAAAAGCACTTTAGGGTTAGGATTGGTCAGGTATTGGGGAGCACCGTCATTAGCGTATACATTCATGCCTTTGGAATCCAGTCCTTCCCATTTAGGCAGGTAGAAGGTATTCAAAGGATAACCATTGGCCAGTTTCTGTGCAGTAGCATTTGATACGCCTTGTCCGCTGATAGCACCGGTAAGTACATCTGGTCCTACATAGTTTGTCATTTCATTTTTCAGGTAAGTACCATTCACGCCCAGTGTCCAGTTCCAGTTTTTACTTCTGATGATATCTCCTTTCAATGCCAGTTCTACACCAGTGTTGATGATTTTACCCGGCAAGTTAATCCAGTAGCTGGAGGCAGGTGCAGGTTGGATGGCAGGGAAGCTGAATAACAGGTTGGTAGTGTTTTTAAAGAAGTAATCAACAGTACCTGAAAGTCTGCCTTTAATGAGGGCAAAGTCAAGACCTGCATTGAACTGTTTAGATGTTTCCCATTTCAGATTCGGGTTGGGTACATTCGCCAGTCTGGCACTTCCTCCTGGTCCCAGCTCATATTGGGCTTGTGCAGAACCAGCAGGGAACTCCTGGTTACCGGTAATACCATAGCCAACTCTTACCGCAAGATTATTAAAGAGTGTTTGGTCTTTCATGAAATCTTCCTGGGAGATATTCCATTTACCAGCAAAAGAAGGGAAATAGCCGTAGCGGTTGTTTTCACCGAATTTGCTGGAACCATCTGCTCTCATGGTAGCGGTCAACAGGTATTTATCTTTCAGGTTAAGAGATACCCTGCCAAAGAATGATTGTAATGAGGAAGATGGATTACGGAATGAGCTAATGTTAGTATTGATCTGAGACGGCGCCTGCAGAATATCTGTATAAGGAATGGCAAAGGTGGGGAATCCGGAAGCGCCCACATTTACACCGGAATATTTGAACTCCTGTACTTCATAACCTATTAATGCGTTCAGGTTGAAGTTGGGATTCAGTTGTTTGTTGAAGTTCAGGGTAGAATTGAATAACTGGGTATTTAATTCCGCTGTATTGTAAAGCGCAAGTCCCTGACCATCACGAACTTCTTTTACGTTGATATAACTCAGTATTTGTGCGCGACGTTGTCCAACCTGGTGATTTACGCTGTAAGTAGTTCTCAGTTCCCAGTTATCGTTGAATTTAAAGAACGGAGAAATGCTTCCCAGAATATAACTGATAGTGGCTTTGTCATCGAAAGCAGAAGACATGGCCAAAGGATTTACCGCCTTTCCTACTGGTAATATATTGAAAGAGCCATCGCTGTTGTAGATGGGCTGTGTGGGATTCCATTGGAGTGCTTGTCCGATCAGGCTACCTGTGAAGCCGGCATCGTTGGTAATGGGGGCCAGTTGTTCAATGGTTTGCGCTGCCATGATGTTGTAGTCAACACCCAGTTGTTTGCTTTCCAGGAATTTCTGCTGACCACTGAGGGTGGCGGTATACTTTTTCATACCGGTTTTTTTCACAATGCCTTCCTGGTTTTGCAAACCGAAGGAAGCCCGGTAACGGCTGGTTTCAGATCCACCGCTCATGGCTAAACCGACGTTCTGGGTGATACCGGTTCTCAGGATGGAACCTAATCCATCGGAACTACCGCCATAGTCGCCKGTGGTGAGGTTATATTGTTTGAGCGCTGATCTGTATTGGTCGGCATTGAGTACATCCAGTTTCTTCATGATGTTGCTCATACCTACGGAGTAATTCACATCCAGTTGGCTGGGGCCGGGAGTACCTTTTTTAGTAGAGATAATGATAACACCGTTGGCACCACGTGAACCATAGATCGCGGTAGCGGAGGCGTCTTTCAACACATCCATAGAAGCGATGTCGTTAGAGTTGATGAAGTTCAATGGGTTGGCATCAGGTGTTTGGCCCAAACCTGTCAGGTTGATTAGTGGGCGCGCCACACGACCATCTAACGGGATACCATCTACGACATACAATGGCTGATTACCAGCACGAACAGAAGATACACCTCTTATTCTCACGGTGGCTGCCGCACCTGGGGCTCCACTATTGTTGAGGATCATCAGGCCGGATACTTTACCCTGGATCAGCTGGTCCGGAGCAGTGGTAATTCCTTTATTGAAATCGGCTGCCTTTACCTGAGCAATGGAGCCGGTTACGTCTTTTTTACGGGTGGTACCATATCCTACTACCACTACATCAGTAAGGGTAGTGTTTTCCGCGGTTAGTTGTACGTTGACAGTCGTTTTGTTGGCAATACTTATTTCCTGTGGCGCATAGCCGATGAAACTTACGATTAAGGCGCTGGCTCCGGGAGCTACAGACAGCTTAAAGGCCCCATCTACGTCTGTGGTGGTACCACTATGAGTGCCTTTTATTTGAACAGAGGCGCCGGGAATGGCTACACCGCTTTTGTCAGTGATCTTCCCGGTAATCGTCTTATTCTGGGCGATAGCCATACCGGGTAGGGCAAATAATAGCATGCACAGAAAAAGATTTTTGATGAATCTTGTTTTAAGCATAAAGTGGATTTTTTAAGCAGTCAACGGTACTGCTACGTGGATTAAATGTTTTTCATTATTTAAGTGAACGGAAATAAGGCGTTGCTTGCAGAGAATGCCTCGGCAGTTATCAACGTGGATTCATTTGTTTTTTTGAAACGACCGGTGCCGTTTGTCTTCTTTGAATGGTTTTTAGTACTAGTTAGATTTTTGGTTTTCTTTTACTGATGAATCAAAATAAAAACACTAATAGCAGGTCAACAACTATTACAATTAAAATATAGAAAATAAACCCGAAAATGCCAAATGTAAATGCTGATGTATGTTGTATATCAATTTGTTATATACATATATAAAATATTTACATATTGATGGAATGAAGGCATTTTATAATGCTTTAATGCTCATAATATGGTTTTCAAACTCCTCATTGGGGACTAAAGAGCGCTTTTTGATTTTGGTTTTATAAGCATAAATGGTGTTAACAGAATACTCCAGGATGCTGGCAATTTTTTCATTATCGCTGATACCTATCCGGATAAGGGCGAAGATCCGGATATCTGTGTTCAATAACTCATTCTCTTTCAATACTACCTGGTTGTCTTTATCAAAAAGGGCATTAAACTCTGTGACAAAATGGGGGAATATTTTGAGGAATACCCGGTCGAAGTTGGTGAATAACTCTTCCCTTTCCTGCCGGATGTTAATATTGTTGACCACAAACCTCAGTTCATTGGGTTTGTTATCCGCCAGTTTTTGTTCCAGGCTTTGCTTCAGCTTTTCAATTTTTCCGATATAGGTAGCGTTGATATTAAAGCAATAGCCAACATACTCTTCTTTTATTTTATTGGCTTCCAGTAGTTGGTTATTAATTTCCTGTTGTTTCAAGTGGGCGGCTGTAATGATGCGTTGGGCGGCCTTGAGCTTTTGTACCTGCCGGAATACCGTGATGGCCAACACGACAAGTGCAATCAGCAACAGGGTAACAATTGACGCATAAATCAGCAATGATTTGGTTCTTTCTTCTGCCGTATTTATTCTTTCATGCTCAATAATGGGTAAAATACTACTTACCATCACCTTTCGCTGGCGGGCGCCGTAAAATACGGCTTCCCCGATGGCACGCTCAATACAGTGCGAGGCATTTTTGATATCCCCTCTTTCAAATAATAGGGTAGCCAAACTGTAACTAGCCATGGTTTCTTTGGTAGACGACCGGATATCTGCAATAGCGGAGCGGGTCATCAGGGCAATGGCGGTATCGGTATTATGCAGGGCTTCATAAATGGCACCCAGTGTACAGGCAGATACAGCGAGCTTACGATCGCTGATGCCCGGCGTATCCAGGTTGGGATAAATGGCCAGAGCGCCGGCCACATCTCCCATTTTAAATAATTGCAGCCCTCTATTATACCGGTAGTCAAAAGAATTAACGGGTATCAACTTCAGGGCGGAGTCAATATAAGCGCTGGCTTGTTTAATGTAGGTGGGCGTGTAATATCTATCCTGGTTATAATCTGCCAGGTCGAAATACAGCCGGCTTTTCATCAGGTAAAATTCGGTCCGGATGCTGTCTGGTGCGCCGGTGGCATCAATTGTATTTACATAAGCCGCTGTTTCGGTAAACATCCCGGACGACAGCAATACATAACCAATCTTAATTTTGGAAGCGGTGATATATACCGGATCATGTAGTTGTATCGCCAGCTGCTCCAGCTGCCGGGCATATACAAAGGCGGAATCGAAGTTGAATACTTTATAAGCGTTATAGAGTTGCTCGTAGATGTGAAACCGCCCGGCGGGATCATTGATGACGGCCGGCAAGCCGCGCTTAATGCTGTCAATACCTTTTAATTTAATGGAATCATAGACGGCTGATTTTTCCATGGCCTTATTCAGCTCCCGGAGTAAACTGTCGGTAGACGTTTGACTATAGGTATGGGTAGCAGTTATCAGTAGTAAAATCAGATAGCCCAAAAATCGATTCATAGCATGATTGAGTGATAAAAGGTCACAAGGTCAACGCTAAATTTAAGCGACTTTTTTGATAAAATGTAAAGCGCCGGTTTATTTTAAACCGGCGCTTACTTATCATTCAATTTTGTTGTAAAAAAGCTATAAAACCTTTTTTAGGGTATAATTATGATTACTTTCTATGACCCGCTGCTCTATATCGAGCATTTTCAACTCATCACTATTCACCTGTTGAAAATAGCGTTGAAGGTTTTTGTCTTTGTCGGGGTTGAGTTGTATCACAGTGGCGCCAGGATCTGCAGGCGTGCCATGCAGCACTACATAGTTGCCTTCGCTGGGAAATGTCTGATTTTTGCCCAGGTAGGTTTCTTTCAAGGTAAAGTTAGTTTCCGGTTGCCGCTGCAGGGTGAGCTCTGTTACAATGCCTTCACAGTCGGCGCAGGGAAGTGTACCTGTATAAGTTACCTGGGTAGCAGTATCTGCATCTGTCGATTTGGTTGTTGTAGTATCTGTTCCTCCGGTATGTTTGCCCGCCTGTTGACAGGCGGCAAAGATGACACATGCTAACAATAGTGGCAAGCGTTTCATAAAGCAGGTTTTCAGATGATAACAACGCCGGAGCGCTATTGTTTTTAATGGATGATCCTTCTTCCATATATTACGTGGCAAGGCCGGCCCTAAAGAGCCAGCCTGTTCTCCATCTGACCAACTGATAGCGTACTAAGCTTTTATAAATAATTTGGCAATATTCAGTACATCTGCCATGGCTAATGGTTCATCAAAAGACTCGGATGCTCTGTCTGCACCGATGTTTCCTAATGCCGAAATGTTTATTCCTGCCTGCGTTGTTAATTCTTCTCCGGCATAAGTGGCATCTACATGAGTATCAGCAATGCCACTCTGATTGAGAGTGATCCAGGGTTTAAGTGCGGTTGTGGCGCCTAATTGGCCAATAGCGCGGCGCATGGATCTGATATGCGAAGCATGACGGGCCTCTACAGAATGAATACTTAATGCAGCCGTTAGTACGGTAGCATTGCTTTGGATATTCCCGGCCTGTCCTTTATAAGCCCGAACACCGGTATCTTCAAAAGCCTGTGCTATCGCGAGAAATACGTTGTAATCACTGAAAACCGTCGGGAATACACCACCTGCGGTGAAGTCAAACGTAGGACTGTCCAGCGAAGTACCCATGCTGCTCAATACACCTTTTAAGAAAATGACGTGTGCATTTTCATGCTTTTGTATGGTTTGTATGGCGGCTTGTGCAGCGGGCGCCATGATAAGGCCAGGGGTGTTTACACCTTTGGTATAATAGGCAGCCTCGAGGTATTCCAGTGTCAGCGCATACTTCAGTACATCTATCACGGACGTACCGGGTGTTTGTGCATATGCTTTGTTAAACATGCTACCCAGCGCAAAAGGAATGGCGGCCAACGCAATTTTACCACTGAGGTTGGTGAATTGCTTCATGGCGTTGCGGCGGGAATCCAGCCTGTCGTATACTTCGGGATCGATTTTCTCGATTTCTTTGAAAATATTAAGAAGGTCCATATGATCAGTATTTTAACAGGTGAAGCTTATTTAGGCAAAGTGTTGGTGTCGATCTTTGTTTTAACATAAGTGCCGGCAATGGCGAACACTTCGGCGGGAGTTCTTACTTTATCCAGACCATTAGCGTCTATCACATCTGTATCTGCGAAAGATCCGGGGGAAATGAGGTCGCGGATATAGGCCGCATGTCGTGCCTCTACAGACACAATTTTTCCTGCCAGCCCCAGATATACTAATCCGGTAGCTGTTTTAGAAATGTATTGAGCGGCGCCATTATAGGCGGAAACGCCGAGGTCTTCAAAAGCTTTTGCAGTACCCAGTACACTGTCCCGTTTAGAAAAATCTATGCTGCTGAAGTTTACTTCAAGTCCTGCGATGGCGCTGGTACTTAATGCTGCTTTAAAGAATTCGCGGTGACCAATTTCATGATCCCGGATGTTCTGAAAGAAATCCAGTTCGGTAGAGGTCATGCCTGCATAAGGAGAGTTAACTACCTGCGTATAAAAGGCTGCTTCCAATTGTTCCAACGCATAGGCATAATTGAGTACAGCTACATCGCCTGTACCTAAACTTACGCCATTACCACCCGGGGTATTGTTATTATCATCTTTATGGCAACTGGCTGCTACAGTAGCGGCGGTAACAATGGTAGCTCCCATACCCAGGTATTTCAAGAAGTTACGACGCTGCATATTGGGCATAACTTCTTTACCCTCATCCCGAAGGGAGGTTTTCATAATGTGCATAATGTGAAGTTTTACGTGATGAGATAATACAAGATCACATGCTCTGTTATACAACAGTAGCGGGTTTCATTGATGCCGGCAGGTACGCTCGCGCAGACACCTGATCGTCATATACGGGGACTTGGAAAAATCGGTTTTAAAAAAAGGAAAATATTTGAAAGAATATAAGAAGAGGTAGTAAGGGAGGAGATTTATTGGCCACAGTATGATGTAGCCAATAAATCAGGGTAGTTATTTTTCCAGAAATTGTTGTGCTGCCGTAATCCAATTTTGTGTGTGGGATAGTTTTATAGCGGGTTGTACGCCTATATTGTCAATCCCTTGTCCCATCTTAATTCTTCTGCTTTTGGTGGTAGCGTAATACAGGGTGTATGGTAGGCAGGGAAGCGCTGGTGCTTCTCTTACATTTGCATAATCCAGTACGCCTGCTGTGGCTTCTCCCAATAGGGTTACTTTCTTACTTTGTACTGCTTCCATCAGAAATTCTTCTGTGGTACTGGCACAGCCTCCGTTGATCAGAATGGCTACTTTTTTAGGATAGGTACTGATGCTGTCGTATGTGGCTGTCTCGTCTTTAGCTGCACTGACGAAAGATCCTTTGTGCTGTTCCATATTCTCAATGATTTCAGCAATTTGTTTTTTCAGTTTTGCGGGAAGATCATCCATGGCTAATAATGGTTTCCATCCGTTGATATTTTGTTCTGTAGCCAGTACGTCCACCCCGATTTTCCTAACGGGATTGGTATACAGGTACGGAGTGATATGGGCATAGGTGAAGTCGGCGCCGCCGCCATTATCCCGGACATCTATGATCAGGTTCGGGGTTTTATCCAGCAATGCTTTGTACGCATTCAGGAGCGAATCAATATTGGTAGCGTTCTCCTGGTCGAAAGAACGGATTTTGAGATAAAGCGTTTTTTCAGATAGTAATTTACCATCAACCAGTTCTCCGGAGTAGTCTTCTTTAGCAGGAGGTATCGTGCCTTCCCGCTGCCAGCTACCTATTGTATTAGGAGAGGTAACAAGAAACGTTTCGATGTAAGGGGTATGATCTCCATAATAGGAAATTCCAAGGAGTTCACTTTTCTTATCCGATTTTTTTAGCTCCAGTTTAACCTGTCCCGGTTTCCAGGTAGCTCTTTTGGAGTCGAGAATTACACCTGCATATTCCCTGGTTGGGCTTGTGCTTTTGATGATGGCGATACGGTAAGTTGAGTCCGGGTTCCTATAAATGCCTTCTATACTTTTGGATTGTTTTAGTGTCTTTAGTTGTTGTTGGGAAAGATGTATATTTTCTGTTGCTGACACTATTTCTTGTAAGGCGTTGGCTGGCAAATCATTTCCCTTAAAATGTATATGCCTGTCTTTAAAGAAATTTAACCAGTCGTGAATCAATAATGCACAATGTTGTGTGGAGGTCACTCCTTTTGTTGCGGTAAGAATTCGCTGGGTGTGTGCTATATATTCCTTATTGGTGGCGCTGGTTACTTTATCGGTGAATCCTGCATAATTGTGGGTAATCTGGTCTTTAACGTGGAGGAATTCATCTGTGCAGTTGCAGTGTTGTGCCATCACAGGAATCCCGGCAAACAGGAAGAAAAAAGGGATCAATAAATACTTCAGGTGCATCGACATGGGTTATTTAGGAACCCAAGATAATTGAATTTCTGGGGAATGTCGGGTGTCAATAGGCTTTTTTGCTGTTGGTCTGAAACAGGGTGGTATAGGATGAAAATCATCCTATACCGCTCTGCCTCTGATAATATTGATGAGGATCGCAATAATAGCCAGCACAAGCAAGGCATGTATTAATGATCCTGCGGAATAAACAAAGAATCCGAGTACCCATCCTATAATTAGAATTACGGCGATTAAATAAAGAAGGCTATTCATTGTTTCAAGGATTTGGTTCAGGAATATCTCTAAAAATTTATGCCAATCCGGTAATTGCTTTGTTTACAGTCATCTCAACATCGTTGACCCTGCTGTGTTGTGGAAGCTTCTCCACCATCCGGGACAAAAAAGGACGGGTACCGCAGGTATATTTCTCTGGAAGTACTTGTTGATAAAGGCTTTGGTAAAATGGAAACATTTTTGAAAATGAAAAGGTACCTATCTTTTTAACCTAAAATTTTTATTATGCTTCAGGAAGACAAATTGGCAACCCTTTTAAGTGATCTCATCAAAATCAATAACGACCGGATTGAAGGGTACAAGATAGCCAGGAACGCCAGTAATGATGCAGATGTGAAAGCATTGTTTCAACATATGATCAACGATAGTGTAAAATATGTGGAGGTGTTAAATCAGCAATTGGCGGCGCAGGGCGCAGATACTACTACAGAAGGCACTATCAGCGGAAAAATATATCGCACCTGGATGTCTGTAAAAACCATCTTTACGGGAACTGACCGGTATTCACTTTTTTCGTCCTGTGAATATGGGGAAGATGCCGTACAACGTGCCTATGCGGATGCACTGAGTAGTGCTGTATCCATGCCTTATAGTGTACGGGAGCTGATTTCCAGCCAGCGGGCCCGGCTGAAGGAAGCGCATGATACAATAAAAAGCTACCGGGATGTAGTCAGTCAATGAGCATTTTGTGCATTTAAATCGGATCTGTTCTTTTTGTTCATATCACTGCTTACTGTTGTTGTTCAGAATGACCATATTACTTTTGATATTATTAGATTCCAATCATACTTATCTTAATAAGTAATATGGCAACTACGGGATTTTCGGTACAGGGCTGCTTCAGCAATTGAAGCAGCCCTTTTTATGCCCTTTCGCACTCCTGATCAGGGCCTGTTCATTCTTAAAAAGCGAGGTGAAAAAGAGGGCGCTGTTCATTTGAATCCGGTCTGTTCATTTTGTTCAGTTTGATTTGTCCCTTTTTAAATTCTATTAGCAGTGCTACCTTTAGTATGATTGAGAGAAGTAATTTGAAGCTTGTAATACATTTTAACCTCCCCATGAAAAACAACAATAATAACGAGGTGGTCTAACCAACCACCTTTTTTTTATCCCGAAAAGGAAGTATCCCAATCTTTCCAAACCGGCTCATACCCCTGCCCTTTCAGCATCTCCGCAATAACAACCGCACTCCGATCGTCCGAAATTTCAAATTGTTCCAGAGATTGCGCATCTACCACATATCCACCCGGATTAGTTTTGGAAGCCGCACTCATGGCGGTAATGCCCAAATGCACGATATGATCCCGGAACTTTTCCTCCTCCCGGGTAGAAATACTGAGCTCTACTTCCTGATTCAGCAACCGGTAAGCACAAATCAATTGTACCAGTTCCCGGTCGGTCATCACCACTTTAGGCGTAAGTCCTCCGGAAAATGGCCGCAGACGCGGAAAGGAAATACTGTACTTCGTTTGCCAGTACTTTTTCTCCAGGTAGCTCAGGTGCAGGGCAGTAAAGAAACTGTCTGTGCGCCAGTCTTCCAGCCCTATCAGTACACCCAGCCCCATTTTGTGGATACCCGCACGGCCCAACCGGTCCGGAGTTTCCAGCCGGTACTCAAAGTTCGACTTCCGCCCTTTGGGATGATGCTTTTTATAGTCATCCTGGTGATAGGTTTCCTGGTATACCAGCACTGCATGCAGCCCTTCTGCTGTTAGCTCCCGGTAGTCTTGCTCGTCCATCGGTTGCACTTCCATAGAAATATTGGAGAAATGAGGCCGAAGCAATTGCAGTACTTTTTTGAAGTACTCTGTCCCCACCTGCTGATGCGCTTCTCCGGTTACCAGCAACACGTGATCAAACCCCATCTCCTTGATAGCGGCTGTTTCCATCAATATTTCCGCCGGACTGAGGGTTTTTCTTTTGATTTTATTATCCAAACTAAACCCGCAGTAGGTACAAATATTCTGACACTCATTGGAGAGATACATCGGAATGTACAGCTGCATGGTGTTGCCAAACCGTTGTCGGGTAAGGGTATTGCTGACAGCCGCCATTTGCGCCAGGTAAGGCGCCGCCGCCGGAGAAATGAGTGCGGCAAAGTCGTCCAGCGAGCGACGTTGATGGTGCAATGCCTGCTCTACATCCCTGGATGTTTTAGCATAGATACCGGCTTTTACCTCGTTCCACTCATACTGATCAAATATGCTTTTAAACATGATGAAGGATTAAATAGATGATAAAATTGAATTAGGCTTCATCCAGGAAAGCAATTAACGGACTGGAAGCAATGGCTTGCTGACTGCTACCCGGCAAACCAGCTTCATAGGCCATGCGCCCCGCTTCTACTCCGGCTTTAAAGGCCAGGGCCATCTGTACCGGGTTACAGGCCACGGCAATGGCTGTATTCACTAATACCGCGCTAGCGCCCATTTCCATGGCCTGCGCCGCATGAGAGGGGGCGCCAATGCCGGCATCTACAATCACGGGAATATTGCTTTGCGCGATAATGATCTCCAGAAAGTCGATGGTTTTTAATCCCTTATTGCTACCTATAGGAGAGCCTAAAGGCATAACAGCAGCGGTGCCCACTTCTTCCAGCCGCTTGCACAGCACGGGATCAGCATGCACATAAGGCAATACCACGAATCCCAGCTTTACCAGCTCTGTAGCCGCCAGCAGGGTTTCCACCGGATCTGGCATCAGGTAGCGGGGATCAGGATGTATTTCCAGTTTGATCCAGTTGGTTTCTAAGGCTTCCCTGGCCAGTTGTGCCGCATACACGGCTTCTTTGGCAGTACGTACACCGGAGGTATTAGGCAGGAGGTTGAGCCGCGGATGTTGCAGATGCTGCAGCATATCATCTGCCTTGTTATCCATCTCCACCCGCTTCAGCGCCACCGTTACCAGCTCGCTGCCGGAAGCCAGCAGCGCACTTTCCATGATATCGGGAGAAGAAAACTTGCCGGTACCGGTAAACAACCGGGACGAAAACTGCTTGCCGGCTATGATTAAAGGCTCCATGTAGGGGTATGGTTTAGCTGTTGATGAATATGATGAACGATGCTTTGCTTGTCCATGGCCTGTGTAACCAGTCCACTTACGGCAATGCCATGTACGCCGGCTTCCATCAGGGCGGAGATATCATCCAGCAAAATGCCGCCGATGGCGATAACAGGGATGGTTATGTTCCTTTCTTTTAACGCCTGTAAAATTTGCTGATAGCCGCCGAGGCCCAGAATAGGACTCAGGTTTTGTTTGGTAGTGGTGAACCGGTAAGGGCCTACACCTACATAGTTGGCGCCGTCGGCCACATGCTGGAGAATGTCGTCCAGGGTATTGGCGGTACCACCTACTATCAGGTTGTTACCGGTAATGGCCCTGGCGGCGGCTACGGTCATATCCAGGCGGCCTACGTGTACACCTGCAGCGCCCACTGCCACGGCAATGTGTGGGTAGTCGTTGATGATCAGAGACGCCTTATACTGGTCGCAGATTTTTTTTACAGCTTCGGCTACCGGCAAAACAGTAGCCGGTGTTTCGTTTTTGATACGTAACTGAATCCACTTACAGCCGGCATCCAGTGCCGCTGT
This sequence comes from Chitinophaga sp. 05T412, assembly GCF_056396465.1. NCBI lineage: Bacteria > Pseudomonadati > Bacteroidota > Chitinophagia > Chitinophagales > Chitinophagaceae > Chitinophaga > Chitinophaga sp. 05T412. Next base: position 161,244 of record NZ_JBFTLN010000006.1, on the reverse strand, counting down.
GATGTTACCGATATGGTCCGGTTGTGATATGTAGTGTAGTTTGCTGATCATATGTGATGATATCCTGTTAATGATGAATGACTGGCCAACAACTTTTCCGTATAGGCTTTGCCGTTAGCACACGCGTCGTGTAATGATTCGCCGTTGGCGAGGCCGGCGGTAATAGCGGCAGATAATACGCAGCCGGAGCCGTGTTTGGGATATACCCGCTTTAATACCGGTTCAAAACTATGTATCACATCACCGGTGTATAAAGTATCGTACCCCGGTTTGTTTTTATGGTGTCCGCCTTTCAGCAGTACTGCGCACCAGTCAGATAATTTTCTGGCGGCGGCTTCTCCATCTGTAAGCCCTGTTAGCGCTAAGGCCTCATCGTAATTAGGCGTGAGGAGATATAGCTCAGATAACAGTTCCTTCCAGGCCTGTTGTTGTATATGACCGTGGAAAGTAAAGCCTGCAGATGCTTTCAGGACGGGGTCCAGGATAATACGGATACCGGGCGACAATAACTTGACCTGCCTGACTAATTCCAGCAGAGATTGAATGTCTGCCATGATACCAATTTTACAATACTGAAGCAAAGGATTGCCGAGCAATGGTTTTGCCTGTGCCAGTATATGCGTTACCGGTAGCCACTCTACGGATACAAATTGTTCAGGTGTTTGCACCGTAATGGCGGTGCATACACCCAGTCCGGTTACCCGGTGCTGCTCAAAGGTTTTAATGTCTGCCAGCAAACCGGCTCCCCCGCAGGGGTCCAGACCGGCAAAGCTCATCACGTAAGGTCGCTCTTGTTCCATAATTCCTGAATGCGATAATAGTTTTCAACGGCCTTCGCCGGTGTTTGCCAGATAGCGCCTAATAAAGCGGCCCCATCAAACTGCCATTTTTTTAGTAAGATGATATTGGTATGGTCTACACCACCTAATGCAAGCACAGGCCGATGGTCTTTGTTGGTCAGCATGCCTGCTGCCCTGCCGGTATAGCCAGGTTTGGAAATGCTGTTGAATACCGGGCTTAACAGCAATATTGAATAGCGTGTATTCGTAACCGTTATTTCGTCTGCTGAGTGAATGCCGATACTGTTTTCTGTATATATGGTTGTTGCATGAAAGGCGCTGACGCCTTTACTCCAATGCACACCGGCAAGTCCGTATTCGGCTGCTAACAGCGGTTCATCGCGGATTAGCAGCTGGTTGTAATAGTCCGGTGGGATGTTGTCCAGCAGTGCCCGGTATTGTGCGGTTGTCCATCCTGGCTTTCTGAGTACTACCCGCGAAGCACCGGCAGATAATAGTGCTGCTATTATCTGCTTTTCTTCGTGTATACGTTCAGGTGATGTGATGACCCAGATCAAAATTATTTTTTAAATGTGGTTAAAAATAAATTTCTCCGCCCTGTGCCGCGAAGGCTTCCGCCTTTTCTTTCAAACCTGCATTTACGGCCTGTTCAGCTTCCATACCCTGTTCGGCCGCAAAAGCTCTGACTTCCTGCGTAATTTTCATGGAACAGAAATTAGGTCCGCACATAGAGCAGAAGTGTGCAATTTTAGCGCCTTCAGCAGGCAATGTTTCATCGTGGTACGAGCGGGCGGTTTCCGGATCAAGTGCTAAGTTGAACTGGTCTTCCCAGCGGAATTCAAACCGGGCCTTGCTGAGGGCATTATCACGGTGTTGCGCGCCAGGATGGCCTTTGGCGAGGTCGGCGGCATGTGCGGCAATTTTATAAGTGATCACGCCTTGCCGTACATCTTCTTTATTGGGTAAGCCCAGGTGTTCTTTAGGCGTCACGTAGCAAAGCATCGCACAGCCAAACCAGCCTATCATGGCGGCGCCGATGCCGGAAGTGATGTGATCGTATCCCGGGGCGATATCAGTGGTTAGTGGTCCTAATGTATAGAAAGGTGCTTCGTGGCAGTGTTCGAGTTGTTTGTCCATGTTGGCTTTGATAAGGTGCATGGGCACGTGTCCCGGACCCTCAATCATCACCTGTACCTGGTGTTTCCAGGCTATTTTAGTCAGTTCGCCGAGGGTTTCTAATTCTGCAAACTGCGCGGCATCATTTGCATCAGCGATGCTACCAGGGCGTAATCCATCTCCCAAAGAAAATGCTACATCATAGGCTTTCATGATTTCACAAATTTCCTCAAAGTGGGTGTACAGGAAGTTTTCTTTATGATGCGCCAGACACCATTTGGCCATAATAGAGCCACCACGGGAAACAATACCGGTGACACGTTTGGCGGTAAGCGGTATATATCTTAATAAAACACCGGCGTGAATGGTAAAGTAATCTACGCCCTGTTCTGCTTGTTCGATGAGGGTGTCGCGGAAAATTTCCCAGGTAAGATCAGCCGCTTTTCCATTCACTTTTTCGAGTGCCTGGTAAATAGGAACGGTACCAATGGGAACGGGGGAGTTCCGGATAATCCATTCCCTTGTTTCATGGATATTTTTGCCGGTGCTCAGATCCATGATGGTGTCCGCGCCCCAGCGGCAGGCCCATACTGATTTTTCCACTTCTTCTTCAATACTGGAACTTACGGCGGAGTTGCCGATGTTGGCGTTAATTTTCACCAGGAAGTTGCGGCCAATGATCATGGGTTCACTTTCCGGGTGATTGATATTGGAAGGAATAATCGCTCTGCCGGCTGCAATTTCCTGTCTTACAAATTCAGGCGTAATGTACTTTACAGGTGTGTTGGCGCCGAAGCTATGGCCTTTGTGTTGATCCCACAGTGCATTATTTTCTTCATATAATTTATCAGCGCATTGGTTTTCGCGGATGGCGATGTATTCCATTTCGGGTGTAATAATACCCTGTTGCGCGTAGTAGAGTTGAGTAACGTTTTGCCCGGATTTAGCGCGAAGTGGCTTATGGGTAAGGCTCATCAGGGGCATCTTTCCGCCTTCCTGCATGAGGCTTCTCACAAAGGGGCTGGTATATTGTGGCAGCTGTTCTACGTCTTTTCTGGCAGTAATCCATTCTTCGCGAATGCGGGGAATGCCGGTGCTAACGTCTATGGGTATATTAGGATCTGAGAATGCACCGCTGGTATCGTATACCACTACTGGTGCATTAGGCGTGGACGCGCCATTTCTGCCGTCGATGCGTGTATCCGTGAGCGTTATTTTGCGCATGGCTACTTTTATAGGATGGATATGGCCGTCTACATAGATTTTTTCTGATGCAGGAAAGGGTGTGCGACTGATGGCCGCAGGCTGTTGTTGCATGATGTCTGGATTTTTACAGATAGAAATGTCCGTTCCGTAATATCATACTACGGAAAAGGGTATACGAAATTTAAATCAAGGGGGACTAACCGCCTTGTGTGGCCCGGATAATAGTAATATTATCTGCAGCCGATAGCGATTGGTTTTCCCAATGGATTTTGGGTATAACCTGGTTATTGACGGCTACTGCGATGCCTTTTTGAGCAGAGAGTTGAATAAACTGTAAGAGTGCAGCAATGGTTGTTCCTGGCTGCACCGCATAAAGTTTATTGTTTACATGCACTTCCATGATGAATTGGAATTAAAGTGAAACAATAAACTTTAAGGATGTGGAAGATGAGAAAGGTTCAGTTACTTTTCCCTACGGCAGTACGAACTGCTTCAGGTACTGAGGGTATCATCTCAGTTTATCCGCCTGTGTGGTGGATAAACACCCCTAAAGTGTAGACGTAAAAGTAAGGCAATTTTTTAGAAATTACGAATTACAAATTACGAATTACGGATTTGTAGGAAGCCCATTCGCTATTATCTTCTTACAAATCCGTAATTCGTAATTTGTAATTCGTAATTTTAAATCATGGTAAGATTCAATTTAGTGTGTTTATTGATATTGGCCGTTGCGTGTAATGGAGGGAAACATAAGGAAGAGAATAAGGAGGAGTTGTATGATGATAGCAGCCTGGTTAGTATCGCAGACAGCAGTAATGCCGGCATTACTGACAGCATCGCTGCTGTTGCGGATACGCTGCATGTGGATGCAGCTAAGCTCATAGGGATGTGGATTCAGCCTGTAGCAGGCCTGGATAAGGAAATGCAGGGTTTTCAACTAAGAAAGAACGGAACTGCCAGATCCATTAACATGTATACGCTGGTATACGAGAAATGGAGGTTGACACACGACACCTTGTTACTATGGAATCATTCCGAAGGTGTAAAAGACACGTCCACTATTGTGGATACGACTATTATTAAGGAACTGTCAGATACTTCGCTGGTATTATTTCCTGTAAAGGCCGCTGAGGGCTATGTGGAAAAATACCATAAACGAAACTAAATCAGTTATACAGCTGCCATAATCCTACCAGGCAAGCTACTACTGCCATGAATATGCCGGCAGCGGCGAGTTGCATATCGTCGATATTTTTTCTTCCGATAAATAAAGAGATAAGGCCTAATACGATTGCTACAGAACCAGCAGTAACGGCATAGTTAGGCGTTTTGGTGGTGAAGGCAAAGGCGGCCGACAATACACCAATGATAAGCGCTGATATACAGGCCGTTTTAGTCAGAGTTGTTGAGTGTTGTTGCATATGTATTCGAGTTTTTAAAAAACAGGTGAAGGAATAAAAATTTGCTTATAGGTTGTTATGTTGACTACTCACTTTTTCTTCTACCACTCCGGTAGCTTCCCAGGGCACTTTTAGCAGGGGACCTATTTCCTGATAACGTGGGTCCTGGTATTCATCTAATCCATAGCGAATAGAGAGGGTATCCCGCACTTTCACGAAGGTGCCGAACATACGGTCCCACATAGAGAATATATTGGCATAATTGGCATCTGTTTGCGGTTGGTAATGGCTGTGGTGCACCTTGTGCATGTCAGGCGAAACAATGATCCAGCTGACGGTATCATCCAGCCATTGCGGCAGGTGGATATTGGCATGACTGAACTGTGAAAACACGACCGACAGGCTTTGATAAAGCATAACCATCCAGAAAGGAACGCCCAGAACAAGGATCGACGCAAAGAGCGCGATGATCCGGAACAGGCTTTCTACCGGGTGGTGCCGGAGCGCGGTGGTAGCATCTATCTCGGTATCTATATGATGTATTTTATGGAATTGCCACATCCACGCGGTTTTGTGTTGTACCCAGTGGATGAGCCATGCGGCAAGGAAATCCAGCAGCATTATTGCCAATAAGGTATGTAACCACAGAGGAAGATGGGCCAGGTACAGGATGCCAAACCTGTTGGCGCTGGTCCATTGGGTAGCTTTTACGATCAGAAACGCCAGCCCGGTGTTTACGATGACGGTCGTCAGGGTAAAGAACAGGTTGGTACCCGCGTGTTTATAGCGACTACCACCAAAGCGGAACCTTGGAAGCATACCTTCCAGGACCCATAATAACAGGAGTCCTCCCACTAAAATGGCTGTACGGTATACAGACGGAATATGTTCAAAAAAGCTTACCATAAAAGGTAATTATATATAGTTGTACTAATGCTGCGCTTAATTGGTTTTTCGTGACCAGGCCAACAAAATCTCTACGGAGGATACGGGGAAGTGATATAATTATATAATACACAGCAAACATATATGCGTTACTGTTATTATCTCTGCGTTACTGTCCTGAACCTGGTGGGTGACTTTTCCCCCTGATTCCGGTGAAAAATTACAACTATTTAGGGAATAATAAAAGGCTCTTTTGAGCCATGGGCAAAGAAAATAGCAAGCTCCTGGGGAGTATCGTATTATATATTACTTTAAAGCTAAAAGCATAAAGCCGAAAGCAAAAAGCTATTAAAGCGAATGACCTAAGCGTATGAGTAATGTAAAATACTCGCTTAGGTCATTCGCTTTAATAGCTTTTTGCTTTCGGCTTTATGCTTTTAGCTCAATATTTAGTTATTCAGCATCAGCGGCATTACCAGCATCAGCAGATCTTCGTTTTCTTCTTTTTCGGAAGGGCGGAGGATACCTGCTTTGGTGGCAGTGGCGAGGTCGATAGAAATTTCATCGCCTTCTGCTGCATTCAGCATTTCAATGAGGAATTTCGCATTAAAAGCAATTTGCATATCATCGCCGGTGTACTGGCAGTTCATGCGTTCGTTACCTTCAAAGGAGAAGTCCACATCCTGGGCAGAGAGTTGTAATTCGCTGCCGGTGATGCTGAGGGCTACCTGGTTGGTGCTCTTATTAGCGAACACGCCTACACGTTTTAAAGCGTTCTGGAAGTCGCTTTTTACTACGGTGAGGCGGTAAGGATTATCTTTTGGTATTACTACCTTATAGTCAGGGAAACGGGCATCAATGAGGCGGCAGATCATCTGGGCGCCTTCGTGCTGCACGAAGAAGTGGTTCTGGCTATAAGCGATTTTAATTGGTGTTTCGTTATCCGGGAGGGCAGATTTCAGCAGGTTCAGCGGCTTTTTAGGTACGATGAAGCTGTCGGCCTGCGGACAATTAACGTCTGTTCTCACATATTTCACCAGGCGATGTGCGTCGGTGGCTACGAAAGTAAGGCTGTCGGGAGCGATTTCGAAGAATACGCCAGTCATAGCAGGGCGCAGGTCATCATTGCTCACCGCAAACAGGGTTTTATTAATAGCGGTTACCAGGCCTGTGGCAGACATAGTAAAAGACGTGGTATCGTCAGCAGCAGGTTCTTTCGGGAAGTTCTCCGGATTTTCGCCCATTACCTTGTATTTACCATTGTCTGAAGTAATTTCTACCGCGTAGGAATTAAGGTCAATGTGGAAAGTAAGAGGCTGGTCAGGCAGATTTTTGAGAGAATCCATCAGGATTTTTGCCGGGATACAGATACGACCKCTTTCCTTGGCTTCCACCTCCAGCTTCACCCGCATAACAGTTTCCAGGTCAGTAGCAACTACAGTCAGTTCGTTTTTGTCAATCAGGAATAGGAAATCCTCCAGTATAGGCAATACTGTGTTGGAATTGATAACCCCGCTGATCTGTTGTAATTGTTTTAATAAAGTAGAGGAAGAAACAATAAATTTCATGAGTTATATAAGTTTGCTTATCGTTTTTTGTTCTTGGGTAACCATTAAGGCAAGTGGCCTGATTCACATGTTACCTTGCATAAAAGGTCAAATGTACTGTAAACAAAGATAGAAAGTTTTGTCATTCTCCCTAATTTCATCACATCTTATACACTAAGATAACGCGGTTTTACACAACGTTTTGTGAGGGTTCAAACATTTGTTTTTAATATAATACTAGACAGAAAGATAGAAAAAAGGGTTTTGTTTAGATGAGATGCAATATCTTGTCTTGATTATTGAAGAATGTGAAAAGAATTCCCCAATTCTTTTAAATTATCTTCAAATCGGTTACTTTTGCCGCGCTAAAAAAAATTATTCCAAACCAACAAAAAAAGCAGGTTATGAAACTGTCTCATTTAGCCGAAACACTGATTGGATCCGAAATCATTAAGTTAGCAGCTGAAATAAAGGAGAAACAGGCCAAGGGTGAGAAGATTTACAATTTCACCATAGGCGATTTTGACCCGAAGGTATTTCCCATCCCGGTTGAATTTGAACAGGAAATCATAACAGCCTATAAGGAGCACCTTACTAACTATCCTCCTGCTGATGGTATCGCGGAGTTAAGACAGGCAGTAGGTGATTTTATAGCTGAACGTGAAGGTCTCTCCTACGATCCAGCTAAGGAAATCGTGATTTCCTGTGGTGGTCGTCCTATCATTTATGCTACTTTCAGAACTATTCTGGACCGTGGTGAAAAAGTAGTATACGCTACTCCTTCCTGGAACAATAACCACTACACCCACTTCCTGGAAGCGGAACACGTAGTGCTGGAAACCAAAGCAGAAAACTTCTTCATGCCTACAGCGGCTGAACTGAAGCCACTGCTGAAAGGTGCTAGCCTCCTGGCGCTTTGCTCTCCGCAAAACCCTACTGGTACTGCCTTTGGTAAACAACAACTGGAAGAAATCTGCGACCTCGTTATCGCAGAAAATAAAAGCAGGGGTGCCGACGAAAAGCCACTTTACGTGCTGTTCGACCAGATGTACTGGGTACTCACCTTTGGTGAAACACACCACTACAACCCGGTTTCTCTCCGTCCTGAAATGAAAGACTACACCATTTTCATTGATGGTATGAGTAAAGCCTTCGCTGCTACCGGCGTAAGAGTTGGTTGGGCGTTAGGACCCGCACACGTAATCGGTAAAATGAAATCTATTCTCTCTCACGTAGGTGCCTGGAGCCCGATGGCAGAACAAAAAGCTGCTGCCCGCTACCTGGTACAGAAAGAGAATGTAAATACTTACCTGAAACACTTTAAAGGTGAAATCGAAGAAAGACTGGTAAAAATCTACCAGGGCTTCGATAAACTGAAGAACGCTGGCCACCAGGTAGAAGCTATCGCTCCGCAGGCGGCTATTTACCTGACCGTTAAGTTTGACCTGGTAGGTAAGAAAACTGCTGAAGGCACTGTTCTCGCTGATCAGGCTGCTGTTACTTCTTACATCCTGAATGAAGCGAAACTGGCGCTGGTGCCGTTCTACGCATTCGGATCTACTAAAAACTCTCCATGGTACCGCCTCAGCGTTGGTACTTGTGTGAAAGAAGAGATCCCGGCAATGTTCGAAAAACTGCAGGCTGCACTGGAAAAGTTGAGCTAGATATAAAGAGCTGAAAGCATAAAGCAAAAAGCTATTAAAGCGATTGATAAGAGCGGATAAGTAATTAGAATACTCGCTCTTATCAATCGCTTTAATAGCTTTTTGCTTTACGCTTTATGCTTTCAACTCCTTTTTCTTCCTTTTGACTTTTTTCGTCGAAAAGTTAAAAACCTGTTAAATGGTCAACTTTTATTACTATTTCCAAAAAACTTCCTAATTTTGACCTTGAAACTAAAAAAGTCAAAAAGTTAATGCAGACAGAAGCTAAAGATGAAATGCGGGATAAAATCCTGGACGCGGCTCTGAAGCGTTTTACTCACTATGGCGCTTCAAAAACGACGATGAATGAAATAGCAGATGATCTTCACTGCTCCAAAGCATCGCTGTATTATTATTTCCCGGACAAAAAAGCCCTGCATACAGCCGTACTACAAAAAATTGCGGAAGCCTACTTCCAGACAATGGAAAAAGAAGCTGCAAATTTGAAGTCGGCTGCGCAGGCATTATATAATATCATCGATCTGCGAAAAGAATTTATCACGAAATTCTGTCGCCTCGAATTATTCCAAATCATACAAGACAACTCCTCCTTTTTTATAGCGGAGAAAAAGAAAGCCAAACAAAGAGAATTTAATATCCATACAGACATCATAAAAGCCGGCATTGCCTCCGGGGAATTTAGTGTAACAGATCCTGCGCTGACAGCCGAATTATTGGTACAAGCTACTATGGGCCTGCGCTTTTCTGTACCCGACCATATCCGCGAAGACATGGACCTGGACGATGAGATGATGGATAATATCATRGAGAAACAAAAACAACTGCTGGAGATCTTCATTAAAGGAATAAAAGCATAATAACGGAAATCATGGTGGTGAGAGAACGGATACTGGAAACGGCACTGAAAATGTTCAGAACCTATGGAGTGAAAGGTGTGACGATGTTCGACATTGCACGTGATTGTGGTATCTCGAAGAAAACAGTATATGAGCATTTTGTAGACAAACAGGCGTTGATAGATGAAGGGATGCAGCAGTTGTTAACTAATCATATTAATTATTTTACCGCATCACTGCAAACCACAGCTGATGCTATCGAAGAAATGGTGCGTAACATGAAATATGTTACCAGCATAGCCAAAACCCTTAACCCGGTGATGTTGTATGAAATCCAGAAGTACCATCCGGACACCTGGAAGAGTATTGAGAGTTTTAAGGGAGATACGATACTGTGTAATATCAAAGGCAATCTAAAACGAGGCACGACGGAAGGCCTATATCGTCAAAACCTCCATATTGATATTGTAGCACGTATGCGCCAGCTACAGCTGGAAGCCGCATTTGATCCGATACAATACCCCGCAGATCAATTTGACCTGCACGCGGTAATGGAACAGGTAACCGCCCATTTTATACTGGGCATTGCCACCATCAAAGGACATAAGCTGGCTAACCAGTACCTGCATATAAACGAAGACGAATAAACGACTACGCTAACTGATTTAATTTATGAAGCGATTAAAGTTAACGCTTGTCCTCCTGTTGGGGATAGGGGTGTATAATGGCTATGCCCAAACACAGCTGACCTTACAGGAAGCGCTGAAGTTTGCATTGAACAACAACAAACAATTGGCCCGGACTAAAATGGACGAGGAAATGGGTAAATTCAAAACCCAGGAAGTCCGCTCCCAGGCCTTGCCTCAGCTGAATGGTAACGCATCTTATACAGATAACCTGATGCTGCAGAAATCACTCATTCCCGGTAAGGTATTGGGTAAACCCCCAGATAGCTCTATCCTCGTGGCTTTTGGTGTAAAGTACAATGCCACCGTAGGCGCAGAGCTGAGTCAGCAAATCTTTAATCAGGCCGTATTTACCGGTTTGAAAGCAGCGAAAGCCGGAGAAGAGTATTATAAAATACAAACCGTACAATCCGAAGAAAACGTGATTTATGGCGTATCTCAGCTATATTATCAACTGATGGTAACACAGGAGAAAATTGTGACCATCAACAGTAATATTGAGAAATTGACTCAACTGGTAAGCGCTACCAAATCACAATTTGATAATGGGTTGGCTAAGAAGATAGACCTCGATCGTATCAAGGTTAATCTGACCAACTACCTGACGCAACGCACACAGCTGCTGAATCAGTATGCTATGCAAACCAATAACCTGAAAAAGGTAATGGGTATGCCATTGCAATCTTCCTTCCTGATGCCTGCGGCATCATTGAAAGAAATTGAAACCACAGCTGCCGGCGTATTGCAATACGATGATATGAATATCGCCAACAGAACGGAATATAAATTATTGAAGAAACAGGAAGAACTGCAACTGTTCCAGAAAAAAGCTTATCTGGCGGAGTATTACCCTTCTCTGTCATTATTTGGAAGATATTCTTACAACGGGATGAGCCAGCAATTCGCTTTCTCCAAAGATCCTTCTAACTCTACCAGCTGGTTTGGTGCTGCCGCCATCGGCTTGTCGCTCAAAATACCCATCTTCGATGGTTTTGGCCGCCGCTCTAAAGTAAACCAGCAAAACGTTACCCTGCGTCAATTGAGCAAGCAAATAGAAGATACTGAACAAACGCTCAGCACAGATTACGAAAATGCCAAGCTGATGGTGCGTAGCAACTTATCTACCATCACCACACAAAAGGAAAACGTGGACCTCGCCAACGAAGTATATTATTCTACCCAGAATAACTACAAACTCGGTTTGGCTGGTTTAACGGATCTGCTCAACGCAGAAACCTCCCTGGCTGATGCGCAAAACAGCTACAACGAAGCACTGCTGCAATATAAACTGGCAGAGCTGGACATTATAAAGAGCAAAGGATCTTTAAGAGATCTCCTAAACTAAACGTATAAACGAAAACAACGATAAACTATTTGCAGATGAAAAAGTTTATAATCTGGGGTGTAGTGACAATAGGTGCAGTGGTACTGATCATGTGGAAACTCAATGCTAACAAAAAAGCAAATGAGGCCAAAACAGAATTCGTAAAACAAAGCAATATCGGCGATATCCCGGTGCTGGTGCAGAAAGTGACCCGCAACGATTTTTCAAATGGCTTCTTAGCCAACGGGAACTTTGCACCGGTGCGTGAACTGGCGTACCTGGCAGAAACTGCCGGTCGTATTACCAAATTACTGGTAGACGAAGGTAGTGTGGTAAGACAGGGCCAGCCCATCGCTTATGTGGATGCACAAATTGTAAACACCGACCTCGAATCTGCAAAAGCTAACCTCAACCAGCTGAAAGTAGATAAAGAAAGATACGAAAGCGCCTTCCAAACCGGTGGCGTTACGCAAAAACAAATGGATGATGCACGCCTGCAATACGACGTGGCCAAAACCCGCTACGAGGCCGCCAGCCGTCGTGTTAGCGATACTTATGTGAAAGCACCTATCTCCGGTATCATCAATAAAAAATATATTGAACTGGGCGCTTACCTTTCTGTAGGTAATAAAATGTTTGATATCGTGGATGTATCCCGCCTGAAACTGGCGGTATCTGTGCCGGAAGGACAGGTAGTAACCCTGAAGAAAGGCCAGAAAGTAGAAGTTACCAGCAACGTTTTCCCGGAAACTAAATATGAAGGTACCATCACTTTCATTGCAGCCAAAGGCGATAACTCCCTGAACTACCCGGTAGAAATGGAAGTGAATAACGTAGCCGGAAAAGACCTGAAAGCAGGCATGTATGGCACCGCACACTTCGTAGATCCAAATGCAGATAAAACTATTTTCATTGCCCGCACGGCCTTCATTGGCGGTGTAAACAGCAACGAAATATATATCATGGAAGGCAATGTGGCAAAGAAACGTAAGGTAGTAGCCGGCCGCATTATCGGCGACCAGGTAGAAATACGGGAAGGCCTGAACGAAGGAGATACTGTAATCACCAGCGGTCAGATTAACCTGACAGAAGGCGCTACAGTGGCCGTACAAAACGCTGCGAAGTAAGTAAGGAAATGTATCTGGTGTTTGACCAAATTTTTGCAACATGAAGATTACTGAAGTATCGATTAAGCGACCTACCATTGTGGTGGTGGTATTTACCATCCTCACCCTGCTGGGCGTGATGAGTTATAAATCGCTGAACTACGAGCTGTTGCCAAAGTTCAGCTCCCCTATCGTTACCATTGCTACCATTTACCCGGGAGCTTCTCCTAATGAGGTGGAAAGCAGTGTAACCAAAAAGATTGAAGACGCGATCGCGTCCATGGAAAAGATTAAGAAAATCACTTCTAAATCTTCTGAAAGTCTTTCCGTTATTACCGTTGAGCTGAACAACGATGCCAATGTGGATATCGCGTTACAGGATGCACAACGTAAGGTGAATGCTATCCTGGCCGATTTGCCAGGTGATGCGAAGCCACCTTCCCTCAACAAGTTTTCATTGGATGACTTGCCCATCATGACGCTGTCTGCCACCGCTAAAATGGACGACAAACAGTTTTATGATCTGGTGGATAAAAAACTGCAACCTTTATTATCCCGTTTGCCGGGTGTGGCGCAGGTGTCGCTGATTGGTGGCCAGGAACGCGAAATACAGGTGAATGTGGACCCTAAGAAACTGCAGGCATTTAATTTATCTATTCTGCAGCTGCGTCAGCTGATCACCAATGCCAACCTGGACTTCCCTACCGGTAAAGTAAAAACCGCTAATGAACAGATCCTGATCCGCTTGGCTGGTAAATATAAAAATGTAGATCAGCTCCGCAACCTGGTGTTGAAAACAACTGAGAATGGCACCCAGGTGCGTCTTATAGATGTTGCAGATGTACAGGATGCCCAGAAAGACGCGGATCGTATTGCCCGTGTAGACGGAGTGAGTTCCATTGCGCTGCAGGTGCAGAAGCAAACGGATGCCAATGCGGTAACGGTGAGTGAGGAAATGAAGAAAACGATTACTCAAATAGAGAAGGACTATGCTGCTAATAATCTGAAGATACTTGTAGCAAATGATTCTTCTGACTTTACACTGGAATCTGCGGACTCCGTAATACATGACCTGATCTTGGCGGTAGCGCTGGTAGCAGTAGTAATGCTGTTATTTTTACACAGTGTACGTAGTGCTATCTTCGTAATGATCTCTATTCCAGCCTCCCTGATTGCTACTTTTATTGGCATGAAGCTGATGGGATTCTCGCTCAACTTGATGTCTCTGTTGGGTTTATCGTTGGTGGTAGGTATCCTGGTGGATGATGCCATTGTGGTACTCGAGAATATTTATCGTCATATGGAGATGGGTAAGAATCGTGTGCGTGCCGCGTTTGATGGTGTAAAAGAAATAGGGTTTACCGTTACTTCCATTACCCTGGTAATTGTGGTGGTGTTTCTCCCTATATCTTTAACCAATGAGCTGGTATCAAAAATCCTGCGTGAGTTCTGCGTGGTGGTAATGATATCTACGATGTTGAGTTTACTCTCCTCTTTCATGATTGTGCCGTTGTTATCTTCCCGTTTTGGTAAATTGGAACATATCACGGGTAAAAACTGGTTTGAGAAATTTATCCTCTGGTTTGAAGCACAGTTGTCAAAGTTCACCAACTGGATGACAGCTATCCTGCGTTGGGCACTGGCACATAAGGCTATTACCCTGATAGTGGCAATAGGCTTGTTATTCGCCTCGTTCATGTTGTTAGGTAAAGGATATATTGGTGGTGAGTTTATTCCGAAGGGTGACCGCGGACAGTTCATCGTGATGCTGGAAATGCCAAAGGATGCGTCTGTAGATCAAACCAACCTGGCTACCCGAACAGCTGAAAAATATCTTAATAAAAAACCGGAAATCACCCGCTTGATCACTACCGTTGGTCAAACCAGTGAAGATGGCTTTGGTAATTCACAGTCTACCGCTTACAAATCAGAGATCACCGTAATGCTGGTAGATCAGGAGAAGCGCGCGGATGCATCAGATATTTATGCGGCAAAGATTAAGAAAGAGTTGAAGAATATCTTACCTGGGGTTAAAGTAAAAACCACGGCAGTAAGTATTATGGGCACCGCAGAGCGCGCGCCGGTAGAGCTGATTGTAATGGGTACAGAACTCGATAGTGTAATGAACTATGCTAAAAGAGCGATGGATACCCTTAAAACTATCAGTGGTGCTACGGAAGTAAAACTGTCTGTAGAAGATGGTAATCCGGAAATCAACGTGCAGGTAGATCGTGATAAGATGGCCGCATTGGGGCTTACCCTGGATGCGGTAGGAGGAACTATGCAAACTGCATTCAGTGGTACTGCTGATGATTCCAAAGTGAAATTTCGTCAGGGGGATTATGAATATGATATCAACATTCGTTTCGATGATTTCAGCAGAAAAAATCTGGGCGATGTATCTAATATACAGTTCATCAATGATAAAGGCCAGCTGATTAAACTGTCGCAGTTTGCTGCAGTAACAGAGGGTTCTGGTCCGAGTCATCTGGAGAGAAGGGATAAAAATACGTCTGTATCTGTGCAGGCGCAGGTAATGGGACGTCCTTCCGGTACCGTAACACAGGAGTTTACAGAAAAGCTGGCTAAGATGGGTAAACCAACGGGTATCAGTTACCTGTTTGGCGGAGATGCAGAGAACCAGGGGGATTCCTTTGGTACGTTAGGGGCGGCGTTGCTGATCTCTATTGTACTGGTGTACCTGATCATGGTGGCGCTGTATGATAACTACATTTATCCATTTGTGGTATTGTTCTCCATCCCATTGGCAATTATTGGTGCACTGCTGGCATTGGCGCTGACTAACAATACGCTGAATATCTTTACCATATTGGGTATTATCATGTTGATTGGCCTGGTGGCGAAGAATGCGATCATCCTGGTGGACTTTACCAACCAGATGAAAGAAGAGGGCCAGAGCACCTATCAGGCGCTGATACATGCCAACAACGCCCGTTTGCGGCCTATCCTGATGACCACTATCGCCATGGTGATTGGGATGTTACCAATTGCATTAGCAACAGGCGGGGTGGGCGCCATCAAAAATGGTTTGGCCTGGGCCATCATCGGTGGTTTGATCAGCTCTATGTTCCTGACACTCATTGTGGTACCAGTGGTATACATGGTGGTAGATAAGGTGATGGCGAAGTTTGGAATTGGCAAGCTGTCGACCAAACGTTATATCAGACAGCGTATGGTGGCTTCTTACGAAGAGGTTCCTTTAAATGAAATTCATGTGAATTAAAGATATGTTACTAACAGTGTAACAGTTGTAGGTTTAGGTAATAGCCGGGGTATTCATACTCCGGCTTTCTTTTTTCTTTGATATTAACAAGTAATTCTTTCGTTTTCACATGGTGTAGTTTATTGGCGCAGACTATTTTTGTGACCATAAATCTTCCGTATGAAAAAGTATATCCCCTTTTTATCTTTATTGATTTCCCCCTTTATGGTACAGGCGCAGAAAACTATTGCAGGCCTGGCAAAGCCGGAAAGTGTAATCGCCTATAAAGGCGGCTATTTTGTTTCTGAAATTGGCTCAAAGCTGGAACCCCTGGGAAAAGACGGAGATGGTGCTATCTCCTATATTAATAGTGCAGGCAAACTGGAAACGAAGAAATATTTTGATGATGTTTTGAATGCTCCCAAAGGATTGGAGATCATTGGCGATGTAATATATGTAGCAGATATCGATCATTTGAAAGGTTACAATATTAATACCCGTAAGAAGGTATTTGATTTGAACCTGGAAGGGAAAGCATTGCTGCTGAATGATTTGACGAAAGTGGATGACAGCACCCTGGTGATCACCGACTCTTTTAAAAATAATGTGTTACTGGTAAATACGGTTACTGCTTCCTGGACGGTATTAAAGGGCGAAGTAGTAGTACCCAATGGGGTGGTATATAATGCTGCTACAGATGTTGTATATGTATGCAGCATGGGCGCCAATTTTGATGGCACCGGCAAATTATATGCAAAGAAGTTACACGACGAAAATGCCGTTTTTGAGGAATTGAAAAATTCGCCTGTAGGCCTTTTTGATGGTATTGTTCAGGTAGATGACCACCGTTTGCTGGTATCTGATTGGATTACTATTAAAGACCCGACGAAAGGTAATTTATACGTGTATGACGTAAAGAATAATCAGTATACAAAACAGGAAGTTAAGCGTTCTCCTGCTGATATTGCATTGGATACAAAGAAGAAAGAATTGCTGATTCCGCAATTACTGGACGATAGACTGGAAATAGTTTCATTGAAGAATTTAGGGTTGTAAGCTAAGAATAAGCGGAAGTCGGCTCCAGTGGAGCCGCTTCAACTTATTTGACAGTTATTTTTTGTTGATGTAGGAGTTTACCTGCGTTATTAAACAGGTAAACCAAATATTCTTTTTTAGGCAACAATAGGTGCATATAAGTATTACCGGGATAATAACTATATACCGGAACCAGTTTGTTAATATTACCCGCCTTTTTGTATTCCGTTACATCATAGATCAGTAATAGTGAGCTGTCAGGCGGCGTAATGTTGTAATTTTTCAGATTCACGGATTGTGAATTAGCCACAGTAAGTACTTCGGGATAATGCACCTGTAAATTGTATAGCAAAGGATGAGCGTTTACAGGTGTATTATTTTTTAGCAGGATATAAGGTTGTGTGTTGTCAATGTCGGTATACGTCACCAGATTGGCAGCATCTACATCAATGCAGTAAGGATCTATACCGGACATGCGATTGAAATAAATGGCCATTGGAATAAAGTCCGGTTTCGTGGAGTGCTTAATGATGTGACTATGGCCGGCGAGGACGACTAGTTTGCCGGTATCGTTAATAGTTTTTAATTGTTGCAGGAGATTGGCTGCCTGTGTAGAGTCCCGTTGGTTCCAGGTAGATGAGAAAGCAGTAGTATCCTCATATGTAATCAGTTTAAACTGGTTATCCAGTGCAGTTCTCAGCAGGTTGCCATAGTTAGGCTCGCAGGTGTAAAAGCCGCAAGTGGTAGTAGGATAAGTGATCTGATTGACTTCCAGTGCTTCCATGGCTAATTGTGTATATCCCAGTTTTTTAAGCGCAGGTAATAAACTGGCCAGGAAAGCTCTGGTGCGTACATCTACATGTGATTCATTAAAGAATATTGTTTTTTGTTGGGCCGCTTGCTGTAGAATATAGTCGTAGGCGTTAGTAGTGCTATATTGGCTGCTGTCTTTTAGTAAAACAGTTTTTACCACCTGACGCATGGCTGTGTACTCCATTGCTTTCCGCTGATTGCCAACAAAGGTGTAATAAGTGGCCTGCGCTTGCAACAGCATATCTTTTTGATTTACTGTTAATTTTTTCGAAAGATAATTTTCCAGTGAGTTAATCTGTTTTACCGCAGCTACGTATAAATTGGCAGTATCCATTGGCACCAGTGAGAAGAAATTGAAGTCTGGCGGCAGCTGTTGATCATCCGTGGTAAGGACGGTATTTTTCGGATCTGTAGGGGCCACCTGGGCATATAGCCTAAATGGGTACAAACAAATCAGCAGCATAGCTGTCGATATATAAACACTACGTTGCAGAATAAGGGATATCATAATGATGTTTTTTTTTCAACATTATTTTCTCGCCAGCAGCAGCATATGTGATACAGGAAAAGGAATGGGCAAGGGTACATCATTTTTGCACGGGCGCATCAGTTGTACCTTTCCTTCCAACCTGTTTTTCACAATCCATTCATTTCTCCAGGTGTTAGAAAGATGATCTAGTCTAAGTCCGGCTTCTTCCAGCGCGGCTTTCCAGTCGCTATAATTCCAGAAGCAAAATGTTTCGTGCATTTCACTCAACCAGTTATCGTGGTAATCTTTTTTGAAAAGGAATTCGCAGGCATTTTGCATGGATAGCTGTGCATAGGTTTTGCCGGCAATGGTTACCCATTCGTACGGCAGCTGGAATCCTTCATGGTGACGGAAGTCTTTGGCGAATTGCTTGAATATCGCCATGGTAGATAGTTTGCCCAGCCAGGCTGCTAATTCATGTGTGTTGGCGTTTTCAGGCACGGGGAGATTATTTTCTCCGTCAGCGTCGTTGAGCCACAGTAAAATGATTTCGTCTTTATTTTCTGGCCCTACTACATCTCTGTTAATCCACACACCACCTGGTATTAATTCATTATAACGGTTACGTATAAACGCTAATAAATCTTCTCTGCTGCCATACGATTCAATTTCATGCGTGAGTGATGACGTATGAATGGTATTCATGCTACCGGCTTCAAATACCAGGCTGGTAACGGCATTTTTCTGTGAGAAGAAAACGGATGGGTTGGCAAATTCTCCGTTATGTTTTCTTTGCAGGCAGATGTCGTATAGATGCCGGGATACTTCGATGCCGAAGAAGTCGCACTCATGGAGGCGATCGTCTTCACTGGCTATCTTGATCCAGGAGCCGGCGGCGCAGCCGATATCACCAATTTTTCCAGGTTGGATGTAGGGAGCGGTTTCGCGGTATTTCTGCGCGGCGATGTCGTCCATTTGTTTTACGTATACGGCGTAGTCGCGGGTGGCTGTGAGGTCGCCATCGGCACCGATGATGGGATCTTTCAGGATTTGCTGCACCTTCTCTCCCACTCCATATAGCGACCAGATTTTAAATGAAGCCGGGTGCATTTGATCCAGGATGGTTTTATCCTTTCGCCAGTCGTTGGATTGTGCCACCAGTTTTACGATGTCCCAGGGCATGGGCTGCGTGAGCTGTTGACTGGCAGGGTCCCACTCTGCCGGCAATACCGTGTATCCTTTGCGGAGATACATTTCTTTCACGGCAGTAGAGCAGATTACAAGGGTGTTTTCCGGCTTGAGCGAGTGTACACCTTCGCTGGAATGTCGTATGGTTTTGATGGTATAATCGGTGAAATCGTTGATCACGCCTACGTCGTCGATGCCGTACACAAAGGCCGGTACATCCAGGGAGTTAGAAAATTCCTGGATGGCCATGGCGCGGAGATAGAATGGTACTGGGTTTCGTTTGGTACCCAGGTGATTAGCCGAGGTAACGGCGAAAATAATTCCGTCTATTTCCTGCGTGGGTAACGGATGACCATATACGTCATTTTCGCCTGTGAGTTTGCATTTGATGAGGCGATTGAGATATTTGAACTGAAAGTCCGTTAACAGATGATGGCGGCCGGGTATGAGTAAATACATGCTATAAAGATAGTGAATCAGGTGAATTGTTGCAGCAGGGAGGCGTTAAAGAAAAGAGAAATAAAACAGCCGTTTCTGTGATGAAACGGCTGCTATTGAGGTAAACGTGTTGGAGGAAATAAGGATATTTTTATAAAGCGGCGGTGCGGCGTACTTCATCGAAAGTATACTGCCTGATTACTTCGCCGTTTTCGAATACGGTTTGTAACAGATCGTCTCCTGCTGTTGCTTCTGAAGCAGCAATAGTTTTAAAGGAGTTATTATCGCGGACCAGGCTGAGTTTGCCGGCTTTTGATTTTTTGAAAGAAGTACGGAGTTGCCCGGTGGCGTCCAATTCTACGGGCATTTTCTGCACGTTTACCGGTTCGCCATTTACTACGGCATAAGCGCATTTAAGGGCAAATTCCTGTGTGTCGCGGTTAACGCGTTGGAGTAAGGCGCCGCCCATACCCAGTACCAGGTTCTCAGCGCTGATGCCGGCCTGTTTGAGGGCTTCGAAGATGCCTGGGATAGAGGAATAGCTGATGCCATCGCCTTGTATCACCCTTACCTGTGGTGGTAATACTTTGAAGCCTTTTTCATTGGTGGTGAAGCCAAACTTATTCATCAGAATATCGAATATTTTCAGCAGGGTTTGTACAGGATCGCCGCTGTCGGGACGGATAACGAGGGTGCCATCTCTCTTTAATATCTGTTCTTTTAACGCAGTACCCCAGTATTCTTCACAGGCCCGGAAAATGTTGTACGAGTCGGATACACAGGCGATGGTACCGGTGGGATACGTATCCAGTATGTGTTTGAATATTTCCAGTTCTCCGGCTTCGCCCAAGAGGGTTACCACGGAGTGTTCCGTAGCGGGGATAGACAGTCCTGGTGCGGTAGTAGCATTATAATATCTTTTAGCGAATACAGATCCGGGAATGGTGTCGCTGCCTGCGAAGTTCACCAGGTGGGCGCTGCCGCCTATACCGGCGCTTTCTACGGAGCTGGCGCCGCGAAAACCGAAGTCGTTGAGCACAAAGTCGATGCCTGCGAAAGCTGCTGCGCTGGCGGTTTCTTCATAATATTTCTTTACTATTTTCTTAATTTCTCTGGATACAGAAGCTACTGTGCAAGGGTACCAAACCTGCATGAGCAGGGTTTCGAGGAAGTTGGTGAGCCAGAAGCATTCAGGGTCTGTATTTTCGATGGTCATCAGTACATTTCGTACAGGCACTACCGTACCTTCCGGTACAGCTTTAATGCGGACGGGGAGTTTACCGCCGTGTTTAGCGATGATGTATTCAAAGCGACTGCGGTCGAATACATCTGAGCGGCCAAAAACTTCTGTGAGCAGGGCTTCTGCTTCATCCAGTTTTGCTGTGGTGAATACTTCTCCGGCTAAATATTGTTTCAGGAAATATTGGAGGCCGTAGAAAACGGTTTCGTCAAATTTGCCGCCGCGGCTTTCGAGGTAGGAGTAAATGTATTGGGTGCCTGGGATATATAATTTGTGGTGAGAGTATTTGTAAGCATCGGCCAGGAGGAGAAGGTTCTCGGTTGTCATAACTCAATATTTTAGTCTTGGTAAGAATATTTTTGGATCAGTTTGGCGAGTAAAGGGAGATGTGTATCTACAATTTCTCCGTGGGCAATTAAATTCGGTATATCCTTTACCGTTACCCATTTTACTTCGGCCAGATCGTCGCCGGCAGCGGGCGTACCGGCTACCAGGTTAGTACTGAACAGGGTGGTAATAATTTTGTTCACTTCGGTGCGATATCGCCAGTCGTCCACCCGCATGGAGGCGACGTATTCCATAGCGCCTATTGACAGTGGGCCACATTCTTCCTGTAACTCTCTGGCAGCGGCCATCTCGAAATCATCGTCTGTTGGGTCGGAAAAACCGCCAGGCAATCTCCATGCGTTTTCGTTAGGCTTGCGACCTAACAGCAGTTCCTGTTTATTGTTGCGGAACAAGGCAATATCTACAGTAGCATATACGGATGGAAACAGGTTATAGGTGTTGTATATGATACCGGCCCGAAACTCTTCTGTGTCAAAAACCTTATCGGATAAGGCTTCCCGCATGGCGGTAGCGTTATAATCTTTTACCGGAGGCAGTGCTTCGGTGGTATACTTACCGGTGTAGGTATCCATGAAGCTATCGCGGCTGCCGTACAACAAAAAGCTTTCGTGTGGGAAGTTGTTGTGCAGCAATTCATCCAGTTTCCGGGACCATACCGCATCGCTTTTCTGATCGCTTAGCGGTAATACGATGATTTCGGGAAACTGTTGTTTGATCATGCGCTCGCGGGTGTAATAGTCGAGCGGATTTTTGCGGCTGCCTCGTACGGGGCTCACGCCTAGTATGATCAATACGCGGTTGTGCTTTTGTTTCACCTGCCGGATGAGGGACATATGGCCTTCATGAAGGGACGGTGTTTGGAAGCGGGCGATAATAACTCCTGTGGGCTTTGTATTTTGCATATCCGAGCTATTTTGTGTCATTGTTACACAAATGTATGGAGCGAAATTGAAACGACAAAATATTTATTGTAAAAAATACACAAAAGATAATTTGAAGCAAAAAATGAGAATATATTATTGATTTATGTGAAAATACAGCCAGAAATTTTTGTCGTTTAGGAAAATTCTTATCTTTGAGCTTGTTAACCTATAATTATTCACGATAAGTTTAAAACCATATCAAATGGCAAAACCAATCACACCAAGACCAATTGCACCAACACCAACATTAACGGGAAAAGATGCCAAAAGATTTCTTGCAGCGCTGGAAGCCAATAAGCATAAGAAAATTAGCCAGGAGGAGTTAGACGCTATAGAAGAAAATGCCCAAAAGCTTTGGGCGATCCTTAAAAAGTGAATAATATTTAACCCCAATGGATTTTACTGGATTAACCCTAACTAAAATAGACGCTCAGTCTATTATTAAGCCTTTTGACTGCGGTGATATCGATTTAAATGAATTTCTGGTATCCAAAGCAGTTCACTACAAAAAGGAATTATTAGCAGTAACCTATTTACTGGAGAACGAGAACAGAACCATTGCTTTCTTTAGCGTTTTCAATGATCGCGTGCGGATAAGTGAGGATGATTTTGCATCTAAAAATGCCTTCAAAAAATTTTTAAAAGGATTTGTCAGTCATCCGAAAAGGCATTTGAGAGATTATCCTGCTTTGAAAATTGGACGCTTAGGAGTATGCAATCAAATTCAAAAAGGAGGTATTGGCAAAGCAATTATTGACTTTATTATAAACCTGGCTGTTAAGCAGAATAATTATTGTGCTTGTAAACTGCTCATAGTAGACGCTTATGTGCAGTCGCTGGGTTTTTATGAAAGAAAAGGTTTTCAGTATCTGGCCGATAAGAACAACAGTATGAATACAAGGGAAATGTATCTTGATCTTACGCCTTATTATTTAGACAAGGCATCAATTCCTGTAATTCTACACGCGAATTGATATTGAATTAATAGGTAATTGAATGAGTGAAGCAAGATCGCTATCTGTTGATGATAATCTTGTTAAGGCTGCTTTTTGTGCAATTTGTTCTAACCTTTTTAGAGCAATAGCGGCCTTTTCAGAGGGAATGATAATGCCTTCAAGTCTGAAAGAAGCTATCATAGAAGCCACTATTTTTTCTCTTAATGATTTATCATTTTGAACAATTCGCTTGTTTTTTGATATTCCTTTTCTTGTGTTTCGCATAGCAGGAGGTTAGATGTGATAATGAGACTGACTAAAGAATGTTTTTACGTTATTTTTTAGTCAGCCTCATTCATTAAAGCAAATCTTTCAACTCCGCCTGGACTTCCCAGGCCAGGTCCTTTATTTTCTCCATTTCAGCTGTGCTGAATATGCGGGTAAGCTTGCCCGTAGTGCTATCTATTTTTTGTATCTCCCGCATTTTGCGATAGAAGGTAGATTCACTCCAGCCGCATTCTTCGCATACTTTCTCACGAAATTTTATACCACTGCTATTGAAGCCTTCAAAGAGACTGCGCAGAGAGTTAGTTTGTTTTTCTCGGATTGCTTGCATGATGTAGGATTAAGGTTTAACAAAGAAGGTTGGCTACAAAGGTATGAAATTATTTTCAAACAACATCTTTTTGGAGGTTGAATTTATTATTATTTTGATTGAATTTCATTCAATGGGAAGAAAACGGGATGAAAAAGATTTAAAGAAATTAGGAGCAAAAATCCGAGAACTGAAAGAAGCCAAAGGGCTTACTGATATTGCTTTTGCCGAGCTTGCGGAAATCAGTAATGCTCAGGTTTGGAGATTACTGGATGGGCAACGTGATCCAGCCTATTCCACATTAAAGGCAATTGCTAAAGCATTGGATGTACACCCGGGCGTTTTCTTTGATGTATAACCTGAAATTTACTTCGGCATCGCGTAATCACTAAGGTAGGCAGATAGCGCAGTCGCAAACGGCCTGGTAGGCTCTCGCATTAAATCCGATCCACAAATTTCGCGGATCACATAATAAGGATATCCGAAAGAAATATAGAGTGCTATATCATGATCAACCACCCCGGGATTGGGTTGAGTGGTCCGAAGAAAAGTGCTGTCGTTCATTAAATCCAGCTTCCATTTATCGAGTTTAACGTCTTCAAATGTTTGCATTTTTTTGCTGGGTAAGTCATAGCTGAAGGCTTTATTATGGCCATTCAGTTCTCCGACGAACATTAAATTAGCTCCTGCAAATCCTCTTACGCCAATAACCATCAATTTTTTGTACTTCTTAAGCAAAATTTTTGATATGCTATCCGCATCTGAAAGGTACTTTTCAATACTATAATGGGCACGATTACATTTGCATTCAATAGTTTGTTGAGCCGTTACCAGTGTTATCTGGCAAAGACATAAAACCAGGAGAGCGAAAAATTTAATCATGATTGGTATAGGTAAATGGATTAATTATATCTCAAACGTCATCCCCTCTTTCTTCAACTTAAAATACCTCGCCTCATCAAAGCTGAACAAATTCGCGGGTCTCCCCTGTGATACCTGTTTCTGTTTTTCATTATGCGCAATCAATATCCCGAGGTGATTAATTTTCTTCTGAAAATTCCTTCGGTCGATAGGCCGGTCCAGTAAGGTTTCGTAGAGCTTTTCCAGATCTGCGATGGGGAATTTCTGGGCGAGTAGTTCAAAGCCGATAGGTTCGTAGCGGATTTTGTTCCGCAGGCGTTGTACGGCTACATCAATAATGGCGGCGTGATCAAAGGCCAGTGTGGGGAGGTCTTTGATGTTGAACCATTTGGCGTCTTCGGCATCGGAGCTGGCGGCCAGCTGGAAGTTGGTGGGATTTACCAGACCGAAATAGGCAACAGAAACGATTCTGCCGCGGGGATCGCGACCGGGTAAGCCGAATGTATACAGCTGTTCCAGGTAGTTGATGTTAACGCCGGCTTCGGTGAGTAGTTCCCTGGTAACGGCTTCTTCGAGGGATTCTTCATCCAGCACAAAACCGCCGGGGAGTGCCCAGCTGTGCAGGAAGGGTTGTATGGTACGCTTGATGAGCAGCACCACGATGCCTTCTTTGGGAATATATCCAAATACCACCGCGTCTACGGTGAGTTTGATGTTTTGTTTGATCGGCAAGATTATCTGGTTATTTTACTTAATGTAATGATCTAACTGCGTAGAGTCCTTGTGTAAATTTACGAACAAAGGATTTTTCTGCGGATCAAAAACGATAATAGTGCTTTGTTCCCATATATCCTGCGGGGTAGGCAGTTCTATGATCACTTCCTGGCCATTGGCGCGGTGGAATAGGAGACTGTCTTTCCCGGCCATATGTCTTTTAAAGTCGTGGCGATCCAGGTAATCGGTGAGTTGTTTTCTCAGTTGCAGTACTGAATCATTTAGCGGGCTGGACGCGGGTTTGAATTCGCGATACACATAGGATTTCTCGCTGATCACATCGTAGGCGGATTTGTCGGTGGTTTGCCCGTCATTACGGGTAGGGTTACACGCAAATAATCCGATGGCGATGGTGAGGAGTGATAATATTTTATTCATGCGTTCAAAACTTTAATGTTCATAGCAATCATAGTTGCGTTGGCGGTAAATTTTGCCATCGCGGAATTCTATGATGGTGCAAATAAATGCTTTCATAATCTGACCCCGGCGAAATTGTCCGGCGTCTACGCCTATTTCTCCGGTCCATTTGGCTTCTACCACGAGGGTATTGCCGGATTCCACTACTTTCAGCACGCTGAAGTGTTGTTTTTTTAGAATTATTTTATTGGTGGCCATGCTTTCCAGCATGATCTCAAAATTGCGTTGTTTGATTTCATTCGAGAGCTGATTTGGATATTCAGTCTGAATAATATTCGGATGAAAAACCCTGGCAAACTCAACGGGATCTGTGGAGAAGCTCTCCAGCAGCTGGAAATACCGGTATATAAGCGCCAGTTTCTCTTCCATTTAAAGGGATAAATTGAATTTTTTTGAATGACGTAATTATGCGAAAATATACATTTCGCACCTATATGTAACTTTCAAATTTTGAGTGGATCAGAATCAGAGGATACTGCTGAATGCGAGTTTATCTTTATCGTTTGTTTTATCGATGATATTGTACACCAGTTTCAGCACGTTCAGGGTGCCTTCATAATTGATTTTGCTATCGCTGGTGGCGGTGCTGGTAGAGAAATACAGCACAGGTATATTTTTCTGATAGAAAGATGCATGATCTGAGTTGTTGATGCCGGTGGAATCATATACCAGTGGCAGATCTTTGCTGGCGGCTTGTTGCAGGATAGCTGCCCATCCGGGAGAGGTACTGGCTCCGCCTATTTGTAAGGGAGTGCCGGGATTGAGCTGGCCAATACCGTCCATATTAATCATGTAGTTTACCTGAGAAAGATTGACGGTGCTATGGGATGCAAAATATTTAGAACCAAATAATCCCTGTTCTTTACCGGAAAAGGCGATGATTACATAATTGTTGTTATGAAGACGGGAGCCATTCAGTATCCGGGCTATTTCCAGCAGGGCTGCGGTGCCGCTGGCGTTATCTTCCACTTTGGTCGTGGTTTCCCATCCTGGGTAGTCATAATGTGCACCGATCACGATGGTTCTGGGAGCCTTGTTGTTAATATAGCCGATCACGTTGGTGCCGCTACGCTTGATGGCTTTAAACGTCACTTGCAGGTTTACCTGGAAGCTACCGGCATCTTCCGCACTGAGTTTTTTGCTGATATCGCTGCTCACCCAAACGGCTGGGATGCCGGTGGCGGCGGGGTGCTGCTCCAACCATTTGGTCACTTCTGCAACAGATTCTTTCCCATTATAAAATATAACACCGGTGGCGCCAGACTTCTCCGCAATCTTTGTTTGCTCAAGATACTGTTGCAGCATGGTTTTATGGCTGTCGGTATCTATTTCCGTTACGTTAATAAACCAGATATTGTCCGGTTCATTCACGCCGGGCATGGCTTCTCCTTTGGCGGTTTTCTCGGCGCTAAAGGGCAGTGGGAGAAATTGTTTCCCAGCAGGGAGTTTATCTTCATTGAGCGTCATATGGCAGGTGGCTGCCGGTTCGCGGGTTTCTTTTACGGTAAAAGTTTGCAGGAAGCCATCATCTCCCATKGGGGTTAATCCAATTTGCTGGAGTTGCGATGCAATATAGGTGGCTGCCAGTTGTTCGCCGGGAGCCCCGGTGCTGCGGCCGTCCAGCTTGTCGCTGCTCAGGTAGTTAATGTGCAATTGTAGGTTACCTATGGTTTTTCGGTCCTCTCTTTTCTGTGCGTGCACGTATATGGTTACAACCACCAGTGGTAACAGCCAGGTTATCTTTTTCACAGCAATCTGTTTGGGTGTTGCGGCAAAATTACGAATTACAGCCGGGCTATAACGCAATCGACAGCAATTCTTTTGACGATTGTATTGTATTTCAACTAATTATAATATAATCGTTTCGTCTTAAAATAGTCATTCGCCGGAAACCGTTGACCGTTGGTAAATTCCAAATCGCTATTTTTGCCCCGTTTTAAAAACAAAGTAATGAAAAACACGCCGTTTACTGAGAAACACATTGCGCTGGGCGCCAAGATGGCTGCCTTTGCGGGTTACAACATGCCTATTTCCTACACTGGTATTAACGATGAGCACCAGGCGGTGCGTACAAACGCCGGCGTATTCGATGTAAGCCACATGGGTGAATTTATTTTGAAAGGTGAACATGCGCTGGACCTGATCCAACGCGTAACCAGCAACGACGCTTCCAAACTCACTGCCGGAAAGGCGCAGTACAGCTGCCTGCCTAACAACGAAGGCGGTATCGTAGATGACCTGCTGGTATATTGCATTGAAGAAAATAAAGTATATATGCTGGTAGTTAATGCCAGCAACATTGAAAAAGACTGGAACTGGATCAGTCAATTCAATACCAACAACGTGGAAATGCACGACATTTCCGACAAAACCTGTCTGCTGGCCATCCAGGGACCTAATGCCACCAGCATTCTGCAACCACTCACGGAAGTAGACCTGGTGAACATGAAGTACTACACCTTTGCCAAAGGCGAATTTGCAGGTGTGCCTAACGTGGTAATCAGCGCTACCGGCTATACCGGCGCAGGTGGTATCGAAATCTATTTTGAAGATGTTGACGGTGCGGCTAACAAAATCTGGGATGCTATCTTCGCAGCTGGTGGTCCTAAAGGCCTGAAGCCTATTGGCTTAGGCGCACGTGATACCCTCCGCCTGGAAATGGGTTTCTGCCTGTATGGTAACGATATCGATGATACTACTTCCCCAATGGAAGCAGGTTTAGGCTGGATCACCAAATTCACTAAACCATTTACTTCCAGCGAAATATTCGCAAAACAGAAAGCAGAAGGTGTTACCAAGAAGCTGGTAGGTTTTGAAATGGTGGATAAAGGTATTCCTCGTCACGACTACGAAATTAAAGATGCTGCAGGTAATGTAATTGGCCGTGTAACTTCTGGAACTCAGTCTCCTTCTATGCAGAAGGCTATCGGTCTCGGCTATGTGAATACTGCCTTTGCAGCACAGGATACAGAAATATTTATTGCCGTTAGGGACAAGGCCCTGAAAGCAAAAGTGGTAAAAGTGCCTTTCCTGAGCTAGGAATAGTATGAATAGCCGGTTAAAGTTGTTAATTTCGGTGCCTGGAAAGTTTTCAGTGCACCGGAATTTTTATATTTTATTACCATATCTATGCCTACTATTCATTTGACTACCGTCATTCACGCCCCGCTGGACAGGGTCTTTGACCTGAGCCGGAGCATTACGCTGCACAAGCGAAGTATGTCGCACCGACAGGAAGAAGCGATAAAAGGCCGTACCAACGGACTGATATCTTATAATGAAACAGTTACCTGGAAGGCAAAGCATCTGGGGAAAGTGAGGGAACTGACTACTAAGATCACCGCCATGCGTCAGAATGAGTTTTTTTGTGATGAGATGACGGCCGGTGATTTTACCCATATGAACCATGAACATCATTTTAAAGAAATCGGCAATGGTACCGTCATGATCGACATCATGGAGTTCGGAACGCCTTATGGCTGGTTCGGACGGGTATTTGAACGGTTTTATTTGTGTAAGTATATGGCCAAGCTCCTACAGGAGCGCAATAGTGCTATTAAGGATTATGCGGAGAGTGAAAAGTGGAGAGTAATCCTTGATTAAAGTTAAAAGTAACTGAATGACAGAAAGCAACAAACCCAGCCTGGAAGTATGTTTATCCCCGGCTTTATTACATTTGTTTGATGTAAAAAACAGTATTGTCGTAATTATCGATGTACTGCGCGCGACTTCTACCATCTGCACCGCCCTTTATAACGGCGCATCCCGGGTAATACCGGTAGCCAGCGTGGAAGAATGTGTGAACATTGGCCGCGCTATTGGCGGCATTACCGCCGGCGAACGCGATGGTAAAATTGCGGAAGGCCTGGTACATGGTAACTCTCCCTTCGAGTATCCCCGTGAGTTCGTGGAAAATCAAACCTTGGTATTAACCACTACCAACGGCACGAAACTGTTGCATATGGCCAAAGACGCTATTCAGATCGTTACCGGTTCTTTCCCGAATATTAGTGCAGTTTGTGAGTACCTTATCTCACAAAATAAAAATGTAATCCTTGGTTGTGCTGCCTGGAAAGACCGTGTAAACATGGAAGATACCCTGTTTGCCGGCGCCGTGGTAAGCCGCATTAAGGCACATTTTGATGTGAACTGCGATTCTGCTATTGCCGCTGAAGCTCTGTATGAAAGCGCCAAAGGCGATATCCACACCTTCATGAAACAAGCCTCTCACTACCAACGTTTAGCGAAGTATGGGCTGGAAAAAGATATACACTATTGTCTCACCCCGGATGGCGCCAATGTGCTGCCATTGTTCAGGGCTGGAGAACTGATAGCCGGATAATTTGTCTTGATCAGGATTAAACTGATTAGACTGATTTTTTAGATAATATTTTTGATTTTAGAAGATTAGCGAAGACTGATGTGGATATCCCCATCGATCTTCGCTATTTTTTTTAATAGATAATCAGTCTAATCAGTTTAATCCTGATCAAGACAAAAATTCGCGCTAAGCTGCTATTTATGCTTGTTGTGCCTGCTCCCGGAATTGTTGCGGAGCGAGGCCTGTATTTTTTTTGAAGAAGCGGTTAAAGTAGGCAGGATCTTCAAATCCAAGCTGATAGCCTATTTCTTTGACACTCAGGGTCTCCATAAATAATAGGCGTTTGGCTTCCAGGAGTATCCTTTCTTTAATCAGAGCGCCAGCGGTTTTACCAGCCAGTTTTTGTACCAGTGTATTTAATTGCTGCGGCGTGATATGTAATAAAGCGGCATAGTCCTGTACCGCATGTTTTTCCTGAAAATGCTGATGCAATAATTTTTTGAAAGTCAGCATTTGCGTTTGCGCTATGCCTGGCTGCAAGTGGCTTTCCTGCAGGTGTTGCTTGCGGATACGCAGTATTTCCATGAGTATTACCCGGATATAGGAATACAGGATATCTGCGGCGCCGTTGGCGCCCAGGTTATATTCCTGCAGGGCCAGTGTTATTAAGGTTTGCAGGCGGGTATATTCTTCCGGTTGCAGCTTAATCACTGGATAAGCCTGGAGGTTATCGAACAGGAAGTGGGCGTATAGCTGATGATCGGGGTCGTTGCCACTGCTGAAAAAAGGTGCATTAAATTTCAGCGAAAATCCGCGGCTGCCGGTTGTGCGCGCCAGTTCATGCACCTGCTCGGGCGACAACATAAATACTGTCGGGCCTTTGAAGGGATAGGCGGTGAAGTCGATATGATGAATACCCTCACTTTCGTTCAGTAGCATAATTTCGTAATAATCATGCCGGTGAGGATATTGGCGCGTCATGATTTTTCCGTCCTCGTTAATACCCGATACCAGCACATCGCTCAGGTGTGACGGAATGTTAGCGGTAACGCCATCATGAATACGATGAGAAGGAATCTGTTTTTGTTGCATGTTCAAATGTACAAGTAATTGTATGGTATGTCCATTGAGACGCCTTGGTGGCTAACCTACTTTTGTGGTGTAAAATTAATGAATATGTCAGACGATACCTCCAGAAGGAAATGGATTAAGCAAAGCACCCTCGCCATGATGGGCTTGCCTGTGCTGTTTAAAAATGCTTATATTCTCCCCGAAAATAATAAAGGAACGACTATGAAACATTATCTCTGCACTACTTGCGGGGTGCAATATGAAGCCAGTGAGCAAACACCAGAACATTGTCCGATTTGTGAAGATGACCGTCAATACGTAAATCCCGGTGGTCAAAGCTGGACCACGCTGGAGCAGGTACAAAAAACGCATAAGAATATAATAGAGCTGGTGGCGCCCGATTTGTACGCCATTTACAGCACGCCGGATTTTGCTATTGCACAGCGGGCGCATTTGCTCATTACGCCGGGGGGAAATATCCTGTGGGATTGCATTGCTAACCTCGACGCCTCTACGATAAAGATCATACAGCAGCTGGGAGGTATCAAAGCCATTGCTCTCTCCCACCCGCATTATTTCTCTACCATCGTGGAATGGAGCCATGCTTTTGGCAATATTCCGGTGTATGTGCACMAGCTGGATGCGGAATGGCTACAACGCCGCGATGACGTGATTAAGCTATGGTCAGGAAATGAATTACCATTATGGGACGGCGTTAAGCTGGTATTATGTGGCGGGCATTTCCCCGGCGCCAATGTGCTTTATTCCCCTGCCGGCAAGGGGAAGCTACTGGTGGGAGATGTGATTCAGGTATCATCCGACCGGAAAACGGTGTCTGTGATGTACAGCTATCCCAATAATATTCCTTTATCTGCCCGGGAAATTAACACGTTACATACGGCCGTAAAACCGTTGGCATACGATGCCATGTATGGTGCTTTTGGGAAATATATTAAAACAGGTGCGCAGGCAGCCGTAGATTTTTCCTTAGAGAGATATCTGCAGCGAATTAAATGATTGATAAACAGGCATCTATATTTGTAAAAAAAGATGTTGAAAAAATCCTGCTTCCCGCCATGGCAAACGGGGAGCGGTTAATGCGTTCTTAATGT
Organism: Chitinophaga sp. 05T412; assembly: GCF_056396465.1. Lineage (NCBI taxonomy): Bacteria > Pseudomonadati > Bacteroidota > Chitinophagia > Chitinophagales > Chitinophagaceae > Chitinophaga > Chitinophaga sp. 05T412. Next base: position 128,911 of record NZ_JBFTLN010000006.1, on the reverse strand, counting down.
GTGGACTGCGGGTTATTAGAAAATTTCTGCTTACTTTTGTGGATTGCCTTTTTATCAGCTGTTAAGTTTTTTTGATATATCTATTAACCCTTGTGCTGATAATAAAAGCGGGCAACAACGTATAGTATGTCGCTACCCCATTTGCTAAAATATGTTTACAACAACGGCACTGATGAAGTGATCCGCAGGGGGAAGCGTATTTTTTCGGCCGGGGGCGTTGAACTCATCGAGGCAGACCCGGTACTGAAATCAGCTACCTTCCGCGTAAAGAGCGACACACACGCCAATTACTACCGTGTTTCCATCAGCAAGTATGGAGAAACAACCGGTATGTCCATCCGGTGTCAATGCCCTTACAACCTGGGCGACATCTGCCGGCACGAAGCAGCCGCGCTTTTCCAGCTCCAGGAAATGCTGGATAAAAATCATTTCGAGAGCTTCGACACACAATTTGATCAGCAACATACGCTGATTAAGATGAAGTCTATCGACATAAAATCCATCAAACTGCTGACCTCTGGCACCATCCTGGCCGAAGCAGAAGAAATCGCCAAAAAACATCCCGCTAAAATCATTGCAGCGAAAGATGAAAAGGTAGAAGCCCTGCTGAAGCTCAATGGAGCCGAATTCCCCCTGATCATTCAACGGAATGAGGAACGCTTCTTTGATACGCATTGCACCTGTGATGAAACGGATCATGCCCTCTGTGTGCATAAAACCGCCCTGTTCCTGCAATTGCTGCAGAAAAACGGACCGTTTTATTTCGATACCCTCCGTAACTGGGATAAAGAGAAAAATAAACTCCTCTCCCTCTACGGTTACTCCCTGTCAGATGACCTGAACGGAAAATTTGCCTTCTCCTACATGGATGGTAAACCATTCCTCCGCGTATTGGACCCGTCCATTAAACGCGTAGATGGCGCCGCCGCCGGCAGACAGCCCGTTACAGCACCACCACCAACAGAGGAAACCATTACCATTACACAACGATTAGCAGCCGTATTTAACGCCAACGAATCGTTGTATCCTTATTTCAAAATAGACCTGGTTAGCGGCGAAATAAACGAAGAACAAAACGGCTTCGTATCCCTTGCCAGCAAACTGGATCTCACCAAATACGTAGACTTCTACCAGTTCAAGGAAAAAGACAGGGAACTCATAGCGCCTATACGAAAATTACAAGGCAGCGAAGTGAGTAAATTCCTTAGCAAAAACTCTCCTTTTGCCGGCATATGGGAAAATATTACGCACGAAAATGCGGAAGAACTACCCACCGAAACAAAAGAGCTGATGCTGGAATACCTGCATCCCAAACTCGCCAAACTGTTCCCACAGCTGGCCGAGCACGGACTGGTATTTGCCTTACCCAACAGGCAAGCCTTCAAAACAAAGAACTTACAGCTGCTGCAAATAGGTGCCGAACGCCTCAAGCTCGTCATCAAAACCACCACCGGCGATACGCACGTGGAAGTAAACTGTTTCGTAAACATTGAAGGAGAATTGGTCAACGTAGCAGGCAACGAATGGGATAGCCCCCTGATGTTCCTTTACAAACAAGTGATTTATTTGTTTGAAAGCCCACAGGACGCTCTGCACGTAGAACTCTTCAGACAAAGTGGTAAGCTGCGCATCGTCAACAAGGAATGGCCGGCCTACCTGAAAGATTATCTGCTGCCGTTGAGTCGCCAGTACGATATCCAGTTCGACAAAGATTTGCTGGCTGAGGTAGATGATATCACGCCGGAACCCCGCGTATTCCTGAAAGAACTGGGCGAAACCTTCATCATACAGCCAGGCTTCGCTTACCGCGGACAGGAAGTAGAATGGAACGATGAAAGCAAAATCACCGTTCAGGAAGGCAACAAAGTACTCATCATTCACCGTAATAAAGATGCGGAAGAAACATTTGTAGCTAAACTTCGCACCTTACATACCAACTTCGCACAGCACGATAACCACAACTACTTCTACCTGCGCGCAAAAGAAGCGCTGAAGAACAACTGGTTCTTCCTCTTCTTCGACGCCCTGAAAGAAATGAATGTGCGCGTATTTGGCTTCGACAACCTGCGTAACTTCAAATTCAGCTCGCATAAGCCGGTTACCAACCTGCAAATCAGCTCGGGCATCGATTGGTTTGATGCACAGATCGAAGTATTATACGGTGATCAGAAAGTAAGTATCAAGGATATTAAAAATGCGCTGGCCAACAAACAGAACTACGTTCAGCTGGCAGATGGCTCCCTGGGCCTCCTGCCGGAAGAATGGCTGCGCAAATACTCCCTGCTCTTTAAAGTAGGGGAAGAAAGAGATAAAGGACTTAAACTCAGCAAATACAACTTCAGCGTCATCGATGAACTCTACGAGTTTATTGACGATGAAGCCGTAGTACTAGAGCTGGAACAAAAGCGCCGCAAGCTGTTGCAGTTCGATGAGATCCGCAATATTGCCCTGCCGGAGAACCTGCAGGCTACGCTGCGTCCTTACCAGGAAAGCGGTTTCCAATGGCTCAACTACCTCGATGACATCAAATGGGGTGGTATCCTGGCAGATGACATGGGGTTGGGTAAAACCATTCAGGCCCTCACCTTCCTGCAGTATTACAAAAACAAGAACGGTGGTAAAACCATGGCGTTGATAGTTTGTCCTACCACGCTGATTTACAACTGGGAAAATGAAATAAAGAAATTCACGCCAGATATCAAACATCATATCCACCACGGTCCAGCGCGACTGAAAGCTTCTGAAGAGCTGGTGAAATTTGATGCCATTATTACTACCTACGGCACCTTGCGCAGCGATATTCAGCTGCTCATGAAAGTGGAATTTGACTACGTGATTCTTGATGAATCACAAGCCATCAAAAATCCACAATCCAAGGTAACCAAGGCGGCGCAACTGCTGCAAACCAAGAACAGACTGGCACTCAGCGGTACGCCGATGCAGAATAATACCTTTGATATCTATGCGCAGATGAACTTCCTGAATCCGGGTATGCTTGGTAGCGTCGACTTCTTCCGCAATGAATTTGCTACGCCTATCGATAAATTCCAGGATGAAGAAAGAAAAGAACACCTGCGTAAACTGATCTATCCGTTTATTCTTCGTCGTACCAAAGAACAGGTGGCGAAAGATCTGCCGGAAAAAATAGAAACCGTGATCTTCTGCGAAATGGATGCGGAACAACGGCATATTTATGATGCCTATCGCAATACCTATCGCTCTAAGATCCTCGGTGTTATTGAGGATCAGGGTATGGAACGTTCTCAGCTCACCATCCTGCAAGGCTTGATGAAGCTGCGCCAGATCTGCGACTCCCCTGCTATCCTCAACGATACAGAGCAGTATCCAAATCACTCTGTAAAGTTGCATGAACTCACCCGTGAAATATCTGAGAACATCGGTAACCACAAAGTGCTGATCTTCTCTCAATTCCTGGGCATGCTGGGCCTGATCCGCGATCGGATGCAACACCTCAAAATTCCTTACGAATACTTTGATGGTAGTACCTCCACCGTTGACAGGGAAAAAGCCATTCAGAACTTCCAGCACAACGATGAATGCCGGGTATTCCTGATATCCCTCAAAGCCGGTGGCGTGGGCTTGAACCTCACTGCAGCCGACTACGTATACATCGTAGATCCATGGTGGAACCCGGCCGTAGAGCAACAAGCCATTGACCGTACTCACCGTATCGGGCAAACGAAAAATATTTTTGCTTACCGCATGATCTGTAAAGACACGGTGGAAGAGAAAATATTGCAGTTGCAGGAACGTAAGAAATCACTGGTGAAAGAGATCATTTCCGACGATAGTGGTTTTGTGAAGAAGTTGACGAAGGAAGATGTGTTGTATTTGTTTAGTTAGAATGTCTTTTGAAAACCTGTTTTGTCGTAAATTTATTAGGTGGAAAAAATTGGCTACATAGAAGTCAGAATAAATGGCTCCAAAGGTAATCTTGATTTAACTCCGGATAATTATGATATCCGAGAGATCAGGGATATGTTGGAACAAGTGGAAGGGCTTTTGATGCCAAGTGATAAGAAGGATAGACCAATAATCAGTTATCAATTGGAAGCTGGCTCTGTCAGACATATCTTTAAAACATCTATTCAATATATTATAGGATTTAATGCTATTCTTGGGCAAATTGCTGTTGGTAAGTCAATAGACTTTTTAGACTTGCCAACAGCAAAAGCTTTTGAGAGCTTTCAGGAAATCGCAATAAGAAAACAATATTCGTTTGAGATAAATACATCTATTGAGCACTCTAATAAGCTCCACATTGATAGAACGACTAAATTCTCCAGAACCGTTTCTATTTGGGCCAATGCTGAATTCTATTTCTATGGTAAAGTTATTAGCATGGGAGGGAAAGATAAATCCAATATTCATTTAGCAACAGGAGATCAGGGTATTGTTATTATTCAAACCAATAAAGATTACCTGGAGCAGCTAGAGAATAATCTTCTCTATAAAACATATGGCATAAGGGTTGTCGGAAAACAGCATACTGAAACCGGAGAGATTGATAAATCAACGTTAAAGTTTGTAGAGTTGCTGGATTATCAACCGCGGTATGACGAAAACTATTTGAAAGAATTAAGGAATAGAGCGCGCAATAATTGGTCAGATGGGTTCGATGCAGATGATTGGTTGAAAGAAATAAGAGGAGGATATGATGCATAAAGGAGTGTTGTTAGATACCAGCTTTTTTATTCGATTCCTGAATGAGTCAGATCCCCTATTCTCTAATGCTGATGGCTATTATCGCTATTTTATTGATCAGGATATCCCGATGTTTATCTCCACAATTTCTATAGCTGAATACTGCGTTCTTGGAGATATGAATGAATTGCCGTTGAGAAACCTCCAGATTATTCCGTTTAATTTATCTCATGCAAAGCGTACTGGTGAATTTGCCAGGCTTGTCTTTAAAAACAAAGGACGATTAAAGCTTACAGAACGTAATATAATCCCCAACGATACAAAGCTTTTTGCAACTGCTGATGTAGAATCCAACATTACATATTATTTATCTTCAGATGGCGAAAGTTATAAAATATACTCCCTCTTAAAAGAGCTGGATTCGCCTAAGTTTCAATTTATTGATTTGAAGAATAGACACAATTTAACCTTTGGTTTGTTAGACTTTTAGTATTCCCTTTACTTTTATCCTTTCTTTTTGGTGCCTTTAGGCCCCTGGGAAAATTGTCCATGCGATAGCGTCAATCCTGCATGGCCTGGCCGGTTGTTTTGGGCCAATTTTGTGCTATCAACAACAAATAAAATTTTCACCCAGAAAAAACTTTAAAATGGCACGATTAACTGCACTCAATCCCGACACTACCACCGGTAAATCAAAAGAACTGTTTAACGCCGTACAAGGCAAACTCGGCGTAGTTCCCAATATGATGCGTACAATGGGGAACTCCCCCGCCCTGCTGAATGGCTATCTTCAGCTGAGTGCTGCACTTGGCGGCGGAACGCTGGGCGCCAAAACAGGAGAATTGATAGCCCTGGCGGTAGGAGAAAGTAACAGCTGCGACTACTGCTTATCGGCGCATACCTTTATAGGGACCAACCTGGTAAAAATTGACGCCACAACTTTGGCTGACGCCAGAGAAGGTAAAGCCGCAGATGCTAAAACACAGGCTATCCTGCAATTTGCGAAGAAGCTGGTGAGCAAAAGTGGCCATGTAAGTAATGAAGACCTGGAAGAAGTGAAAGCCGCCGGTTTAACAGAAGGCGAAATTGGAGAAGTGATAGGACATGTAGGATTGAATATTCTGACTAATTATTTTAATCATACTGCGGAAACGGAAATAGATTTTCCACCGGTAGCAGCGCATGCTACAATAGCTTAAATTTACGGATATCAATAAGCAGGTGAAAGTGCACACACCTGCTTATTGCCAAACAAACCAGTATTTATGGATACCACTGCTGCCTATACGCTGATAGATCCGGCCACAGGAAACCTTGCCCTAAAGCTATTCTCCTTTGAGAACAATAATCATTTTGATCATGTGCAGCGCAATAATTATTATTCGGTCATCTGGTTACACCAGGGAAGCGGGAAATTGAAATCGGATTTTTCCTCTTATGATTTTGAAGATAATAACCTGTTGGCATTTGCGCCTTATCAGCCGTTTATGCTGTGTACCACTTCCCAGCTGACCGGTGTGGCATTGCAGTTTCATCCGGATTTTTTCTGTATTCATATGCATCATAAAGAGGTATCCTGTAATGGTGTGTTGTTTAATAATATTTACCAGGCTCCTTATGTGAAAGTAGATAGCAACGCTGCCGCTACTTTCAATATGATCATTGAACAAATGAAGCAGGAGATGAAACATAAGGAGTTGGCGCAGTATGAAGCGCTCATTTCTTACCTGAAAATATTTCTGGTAACGGCATCGAGGTTGAAAATTCAGCAGCAGGAGGAATTGAACGTACTCTCAGATAGCCAATACAAAGAACCCGTTATTCTTCAACAGCTCAAGGATGCTATTGAAGGCAATTTTAAAATGAAACACAGTGCTGGTGATTATGCTGCATTGCTTAATATTTCTACGAAAGCCCTGGGGCGTGTTACCAGAACGCATTTCAATAAAACCATTACGCACCTGATTGCGGAACGTATTATTGTAGAAGCCAAAAGAGAACTGTATCTGACCAATAAAGCGATAAAAGAAATCGCTTTCGAGCTGGGGTATGAGGATGAATTCTATTTTAGTCGCTTTTTTAAAGCGAATACGGATGTGTCGCCACAGATGTTTCGTAATACGGTAGGCTTTGGGCGTGCTGATACGTAAATAAAAAAGGAGCGATACAAATCGCTCCTTTTTTTATGCACATAAACTAACAATCAGCTTAGGCAGCCCAATCGCCACGCCTATTCCATAAGCCAGATCCAGCCAGAAGAAGGAGCCCAGGGCGCCGAGCATAATTAGCCCCGCTACCGGAACGGCCAGTATTTTTAGCCATATCGGTGTATCTTCGCCATGCCAGAGGGTTTGCCACATGCTTTGGGCATCGCCGAGGCTGGGAAAGGAATGCATGGCAATGCTAATGCCGAGGTATAATAAGATATAATCGAACAGTGTGCCTGACTCAAATTGTACTACCGGAATAGCGGCAGGAAATGCAATGATGAAGCCCAGCAGCGTATTTACGAAAAATGGCCCGATGCTGATCATCAGCTGCTGTACCGGGTTACGTGGTATTTCGTGAATTACGTATCCGGCAGGATTAGCCACCTGGAAATACTTTACTTCAAATATGGCTACGCCAAATAAACGGCAGAAAAGCTGGTGCGCAAATTCATGTACAATTACACCCGGAAAGGTAATGACGGTGATAACAATACCTGGAACAAAAAACATATTGCTGATTTTTTAAGTTTTGGGAAGATGATTACCGGTAACTGATTTTGCCGCTGAAGATGTCTGCCATTTCTGCAATGGTAGCAGAGTCGGTATCTGGCATCGTTTTAATTTTTGTAAATAACTGATCCCGTTCTTTGGGCTTGTTATTGAAGTGGTCTGCTATGGCCAGGGCATAGATGGTTCCTTCTGAATCCGGGTTGAGTTCATACGCTGCGGTGGCTTTTTGTAGCGCTTCCTTATCGCGTTTTTGCTTTAACATCGTTTTTGCCATGGTAGCTAATGCACGGTGCGATTCCGCGTTTTGCTCCAACATTCTTTCACAGAGTTTTATGGATGCGTCGTACTTCTTTTCTTCTCTATAGGTATTGGCTAACCACAAATAGGCCGCATGGAAATCCGGTTTGGTGCTGACCAGTTTATTAAAGAGGCTGTCTGCCCTGGTGTAGTTCTTATTGTTATAAGCACTTCTGGCTAACATGAAGGCGGCACAGGCATCTCCGGAATGGTTAGCACAATATTTTTCCAGTTGTTGCACATATTCCGGCTCATCTTCGGCCAGCTGGTTTATAGAAGTGGCAAAGGCGGTATCCGATAAATTATAATATTGGAAAGCTTCTGTTGCTTTGTTTACCTCGTTGACCAGCTCTTTGTTATTACTTTGCCGCTCGCTCATTAAGGTGAGCATGCTGTCGGCTTCTGCCAGATTATCGCTTTGTATGGCTGCTAACAGGTAGTGGGCGCCCGCTTCAAAGTTGTTGGGAAATTGCTGCAATACCTGTGCGAGTAGCTTCTGCTCCGTGATGTAATGATGCGTTTTCTCTGCTTTGAGTGCCCGCTCGTAGGTGATGCCCGCTTTGAGATATTTAGGCAAATTATATCCGGAAATTAAAAAGAGAAGGGCCACACCCAGGGCGCCCCATTTCACGCTGTTAAGAACCGGGTAACGACTAAACTGTTTTCTGCATTCTTTGCAGAGTGGCGTTACATAACCTGACTCCGTTTCGGGATTGCCACAATTACGACAAGGTAGTTGGGTTGGTATCGATGACAATGCATTCATTTCATCCATGAAATATAGGTTTAGGTATCGGGAATGGGTATATTACAATCGGGTGCCAAGGTAGGAAAACACTTTCATTTCTGCATACACCCTACCATTTCTGCATGGTTTCAGAAACCGCATCGCGAACCCCATCTCCGGAAATTATTATTTAAATAATTGATAATCAATTTTATAAGATAGAAATAAACCCTGTTTTGGCATACTGGCATTCCAATGGCATTCCCCCATTTGTATCAAAAACAAATTGATCCATGCTACCAGACTCGAAAATCTCTCAACTGATAGGTTCGCAGATACCAGGGGTAACATTCCCGGCAGAACAGCAGGTACCCGCAAAAGGTACTATCAGCAAAGTGATTCACACCTTCGCTGATTATACCGGCCGAATGATACGTAATGAACAATTACATGAAGTGAAGCGTTGCTTTCATGTAGCCGGTGTACTGTACCATAACGGAAGTAGTGCCTTACGGAACGCCATCGAAAGCGCCTTTATGTACACGCTGTCCCCCCTGATCTGTGGAAAGCATAAGGAATTGCTGCCGCTATCATTGAAGAATGTGAGACTTCAGCATTTACAAACAATCGCTATATAAAACACTTCTTTATGATCATGACTATTCTTTTGGTATTAGCAGGGCTGGCCTGCTTTGCTGTATTCTTCAAATCGGTCGACTATTTCGAAAAGATCTAACACTTCTATTATGACTGCATTATTTGTTTTATCACTTTTCGTTTTCGGCTACATGATATATGTACTGTTGAAGCCTGAGAAGTTCTGATGGGTATCATAAACCCAAACGCCTATACGCAACGATTTTTAACTAACTATAGCAATGACAACAGACATTTTAGGCGTAATTGCCACCTACGGCATCACGCTGTTACTCGCCTGGCCACTTTCCAGGTATATTGTAAAAGTATTCAGGGGCGATCGGACCTGGTCCGACTTTATGGCGCCACTGGAACGCCTCTTCTTCAAAATATCCGGTATCAATCCCAAGGAGGAAATGAACTGGAAGGACCACATGAAAGCCTTGCTGACCATCAACCTCGTGTGGTTTGTATATGCTTTCTTCGCATTAATGTTCCAGGATAAATTGCCACTGAACCCGGATGGAAACCCCGGACAGTCGGCAGATCTGGCGTTTAACACCGCCATCAGTTTTGTGGTAAACTGTAACCTCCAACACTATTCCGGCGAAACCGGCGTTACCTACTTCACGCAATTATTTGTACTGGCCTTCCTGCAATTTGTAAGTGCTGCTACAGGTATTGCCGCACTGGTGGTAGTGTTTAAGGCCATGAAGGAGAAAACCACTACCAAACTGGGTAACTTCTGGGATATTTTCCTGAAAACTATTACCCGTATCCTGTTACCGCTCAGTATTGTTATTGCACTCATCTTTATATTCAATGGTATGCCTGCCAGCTTCGCCGGCAAGGATACCGTAGTAACTATGCAAGGCGATACCGTGAATGTATCCCGTGGTCCGGTGGCTGGATTTGTGGCTATCAAACACCTGGGAACTAACGGTGGTGGCTTCTTTGGCGCTAACTCTGCCCACCCGCTGGAAAACCCTAACTACGTTACCTGGATGACAGAAATGGTGGCGCAGGTAGTGATACCCATCGCCATGGTATTTGCACTGGGCTTGTTTATACAGAAAAGGAAATTCGCCAACGTCATATTTGGGATCATGACAATCGGTATGATTTGTTTATTGATCCCTTCGATGCAACAGGAAATGGCCGGTAACCCGGCAATCGCCAAAATGGGTATCCACCAGGTAACGGGGGCCATGGAGGGCAAGGAAGTGCGATTCGGCGCCGCTGCCACCGGTTATTGGAGCACGGTGACGACCATTATTTCTACCGGCTCCGTATGCGGTTGGCACGATAGCACCATGCCGATGACCGGTTTGATGCAACTCCTGGGTATGATGCTGAACTGCCTGTATGGTGGTTGTGGCGTAGGTATCCTGAACTATTACATCTACATCATTATCGCAGTATTTATATCCGGGCTCATGGTAGGACGTACACCTGAATTCATGGGACATAAACTGGAAGCACGGGAAGTGAAGATTGCGGCGATTATTACGCTCTTATCGCCTTTCCTGATCCTGGCAGGTACCGCTTTATCTGCCTTCATCTTAACGCATCATCCGAATGCTGATTGGGCGGTGAAGCCATCGTCGTGGCTTAACAATCCCAGCTTCCACGGGTTCTCGGAAATGCTGTATGAGTATACTTCTGCTAATGCCAATAATGGTTCCGGATTTGAAGGTTTGGGAGATGGTAACGTATTCTGGAACGTTTCAACCGGCTTTGTGCTGATCCTCGGCAGGTTCCTGCCTATTATAGGACCAGTGGCAATTGCAGGGTTGATGGCCTCCAAGAAATACATCCCTGAATCTGCGGGTACGTTGAAAACAGATTCACTCACTTTCGGCGCTATGACATTTGCAGTGATCGTTATTTTGACTGCCTTGTCTTATTTCCCTGCGCTGGCTCTGGGTCCTATTGCAGAGTATTTTTCTATGTAATTTTTAATGACTGACTACTATGAAGCATGATAATAAATTGTTTCCGAAAGAACTGGTGATGGAGAGCCTGAAGCAGTCGTTCGTGAAACTGAATCCAAAACTGATGATTAAAAACCCGGTGATGTTCACCGTGGAAGTAGGTACCGCTGTAATGCTGATAGTAGCACTGTATGCCATCTTTACCGGCAACCGTGACCAGGGCAGCGCTGCTTACAACGTCGCAATATTTGTAGTGCTTTTCCTCACCGTGTTATTTGCCAACTTCGCAGAAGCGATTGCAGAAGCGCGTGGTAAAGCACAGGCAGAAAGCCTTCGTAAAACGAGAGAAGAAACACCCGCGAAGAAAGTAGAACTGATCGGTGAAATATTCACCAACGAAATTAAAATCGTTTCTTCTGCTACCTTGCGTAAAGGCGACATCTTTGTATGTGAAGCCGGAGACATTATTCCGGCAGATGGAGAAATTGTGGAAGGCCTCGCCAGCATCGATGAATCGGCCATTACCGGCGAAAGCGCCCCGGTGATTCGTGAAGCGGGTGGTGATAAATCCAGCGTGGTAGGTGGTACCAAAGTATTGTCCGATCACATCAAAGTAAGAGTAAGCACCGAAGCCGGCGAATCTTTCCTGGATAAAATGATTGCCCTCGTAGAAGGCGCCAGCAGACAAAAAACACCGAATGAAATTGCGCTGACGATCCTGTTAGCCAGCTTCACCCTGGTATTCATCATTGTGTGTGTAACGCTGAAACCTTTTGCCGACTACGCACAAACACCAATCACTATCGCCGCATTCATCTCTTTGTTTGTGTGCCTGATTCCGACTACCATCGGCGGTTTATTATCTGCCATCGGTATTGCCGGTATGGACCGGGCTTTGCGTGCCAATGTAATCACTAAATCCGGTAAGGCTGTAGAAACCGCCGGAGATATAGATGTGTTGCTGCTCGACAAAACCGGTACCATCACTATCGGTAACCGTAAGGCCACTAACTTCTACGCTACCAACGGTGTTTCCAACGAAGAGTTTATTCGTCTTTGTGCACTCAGCTCCTTATCCGATGAAACGCCGGAAGGTAAGTCCATCGTGGAACTGGCAGGTAAAGACGTGGTGAATAAATTATCGGTGAGTGGCGCCAGCCTGGTGAAATTCACTGCAGAAACCCGCAGTAGCGGTATTGACCTTCCCGATGGCAATCGTATCCGTAAAGGCGCCTACGATGCTATCAGACGTCTGGCAGAGAAAGAAGGATTTACTTTCCCTGCAGAAACCCTGGCGAAAGTAGAAGCCATTTCTAAAGATGGTGGTACACCGCTGGTAGTATCGCTCAATAGTAAAGTGCAAGGCGTGATTGAATTGCAGGATATCATCAAACCCGGTATCAGCGAACGTTTCGACCGTCTGCGTAAAATGGGTGTGAAAACCGTGATGGTAACCGGTGATAACCCGCTGACCGCTAAATTTATTGCCAACAAAGCCGGGGTGGACGACTTCATCGCAGAAGCCAAACCGGAAGATAAAATGAGCTATATCCGCAAGGAGCAAAATGAAGGCCGCCTTGTAGCCATGATGGGCGACGGTACCAACGACGCCCCTGCCCTCGCCCAGGCCGATGTAGGCGTAGCTATGAACAGCGGTACCCAGGCAGCAAAAGAAGCCGGTAACATGGTGGACCTGGACAATGATCCTACCAAGCTGATTGAAATAGTGGAAATCGGTAAACAGTTACTGATGACGCGCGGTACCCTTACCACCTTCTCCATTGCGAATGATGTGGCCAAGTATTTCGCGATTGTGCCTGCCTTGTTTGTGGCGTCTATACCTGCTTTGCAAGGTATTAACATCATGAAGCTGCATAGTCCTGAAACCGCCATTTTGAGCGCTGTTATTTTTAATGCCATCATTATCCCGATGCTGATTCCGCTGGCATTACGCGGGGTGGCTTACAAGCCTATCGGCGCCAGCGCCCTGCTCCGCAGAAATCTGCTGATCTATGGTGTAGGCGGTATTATCGCACCTTTCATTGGTATCAAGTTGATTGATATGGTGATGGCGCTGTTCATGTAATTGTAAATGATAAAAATTTTAAGAGATGAAAAAATATCTTTTGCCTTCTATCAAACTCACTTTAATACTGGTGGTATTGCTGGGTGGAATATATCCTTTGTTCCTGGCAGGCGTAGCCAAAATGGCTCCTGGTGGCGGTGATGGCATAAAGGTGATGAAGAATGGGAAAGTAGTGGGCTATGAAAATATTGCACAGAAATTTTCTGACGATAAATACTTCCAACCACGTCCATCTACTGTAGATTATAATGCTGCTGGTTCCGGTGGCTCCAATAAATCAGCAGGTAACCCTGACTATTTAAAAACAGTACAGGAAAGAATTGACACCTTTATGGTGCACAATCCGGATGTGAAAAAATCCGATATCCCGGCAGAACTGGTGACTGCTTCTGCCAGCGGCCTTGACCCACACCTCACACCAGAAGCAGCTTACGTGCAAATACCACGTGTGGCCAAACACAGAGGTATCGCAGCGGATCGCCTCAAACAACTGGTGGATGCTAATACTAAGCCAGCTGTGTTAGGTGTATTGGGAGTAACTACTGTTAATGTGTTAAAATTGAATATCGCGCTCGATGAGTTGAAGTAAGTTGAGTGCTGTCCTCTTATTCCTTTCGCCTATGAATATCCTATGATTAACTATCTTGCCTGGCAATCTGTTGCTGCAGATTGCCAGGGATTTACTAAACACCAGCAACCTATATTAAAAGTCAACTTGAAAGATGAAAAAAATTCTATTACTGGCCGGCGCGCTGGCAGCAGCTATTACTATGTTCGCCCAGGACGCTCCGAAGACAGACAGCATCAAAAACAAAGGTGTCATCACCTTCTCCGGATACGCAGAAGCGTACTACAGCTACGACTTGAGTCAGCCGGATCACCACACCAAACCTGGATTTCTGTACAACTATAATCGTCATAATGAACTGAATCTGAATCTGGCCATGGTAAAAGCTAATTATACTTCAGATCGTATGCGCGCTAACGTGGGGCTGATGGCGGGAACTTATCCACAATACAACTTGTCATCAGAACCGACTATGATGCAATATGTATACGAAGCCAATGTAGGTATTCGTGTAGGCAAAAACGTTTGGATTGATGCCGGTGTGATGCCGTCACATATTGGTTTTGAAAGCGCTATCGGGAAAGATTGTCCTACCCTTACCCGCAGCATTATGGCAGAGAACACGCCTTACTATGAAACCGGCGCAAAAGTAACCTGGACGCCTAACGACAAATGGACATTCGCAGCCATGTACCTCAACGGCTGGCAACGGATTAAACGGGTAGATGGTAATCAGACGCCCAATTTTGGTACACAAATCACTTTTAAACCATCGGATAAAATATTGTTGAACTGGAGTACTTACGTAGGTAATGATCTCCCGGATAGTATTCGTCAGATGCGCTATTTTAATGATGTTTATGGTACCTTTAATATAACGGAAAAATTCACTCTTACGGCTGGATTTGACTACGGTCTGCAGCAAAAAGCCAAGGGTTCTTCCGATCTGAATAGCTGGTATAGCCCAATTATCATCGGCAAGTATGCATTCACGAATAAATTCGCCATGGCCGCCCGTGTAGAACATTATAATGATCAACATGGCGTAGTAATCAATACCGGCACAACTAACGGTTTCCAGACAACCGGCTATTCACTGAACCTCGACTTCACCCCGGTGGATCATGTGATGTTCAGACTGGAAGGAAGAACATTTGATGGGAAGGACAAAACCTTTATGAAGGGCACAGAATTGAAGAATACCAATACCTCCATCACCGCCTCATTGGCAGTATGGTTCTAAGCACCTCCTATGACAGATAAAGAACACTCGGTACAGCATTTTCTTAACCTGGCCAATCGCGCTGGCAGAGGTAAATTTAAGATTTACATTGGCATGAGCGCCGGTGTGGGAAAAACTTATCGCATGCTGCAGGAAGCACATGCCATGTTAAGAAATGGGGTAAACATCCAGATTGGTTACATTGAAACACATGGGCGTGCGGAGACGCATGCCCTGCTGGATGGTTTGCCCCAAATACCCCGCAGGCAGGTATTTTACAAAGGCAAAATGCTGGACGAGATGGATCTCTCCGCCATATTACTACTGGCGCCCGACTGGGTGGTAGTAGATGAACTGGCCCACAGCAACATCCCCGGTTCAAAAAATGAAAAACGCTGGCAGGATGTAGTGGATCTCCTCAATGCGGGTATTAATGTGCTGTCGGCCGTCAATATCCAGCACATCGAAAGCATTAACCAGGAAGTGAAATCCATTACCGGCGTGGAAGTGCAGGAACGTATTCCGGACCTGATATTGCAGATGGCCGATGAAGTAGTAAACATTGACCTGACAGCAGACGAGTTAATTACCCGTTTGAAAGAAGGTAAAATTTATGATCGTTCCAAAGTAGAGAGTGCCCTGAGTAATTTTTTTCAGGCAGATAAAATCCTGCAGCTGCGGGAACTGGCGCTGAAAGAAGTAACCACACAGGTAGAAAGGAAGGTAGAAACAGAGATTCCCCGAAACCTGCAAATGCGCCACGAGAGCTTCCTGGCATGCATTTCTACCAATGATGAAGTAGCCCGGAAAGTAATCCGGAAAACCGCCCGGCTGGCGGCTTATTATCATGCCGATTGGTTTGTGTTGTATGTGCAGGTGCCTGGAGAAAGCTCCGATAAAATAGCATTGGCTGCCCAGCGACATCTTATTAATAACCTGAAACTGGCTACAGAACTGGGTGCGGAAGTAATCCAGGAGCATAGTGCCAAAGTTTCAGAAGCTATCATTAACATTGCATTACAAAAGCGGGTCACTACCATCTGTATGGGAAAGCCACATATCAGTCTTTTCCGTATCATTTTGCGCACTAACCTGTTTAATCAGTTATTGAAAACGCTTTCTTCAAACGATATCGACATCATCATATTATCATGAGTAAGTTCAGGCTAAAAACGAAGATTACGCTGGGGGTACTGTTCCTCTAC
Organism: Chitinophaga sp. 05T412; assembly: GCF_056396465.1. NCBI lineage: Bacteria > Pseudomonadati > Bacteroidota > Chitinophagia > Chitinophagales > Chitinophagaceae > Chitinophaga > Chitinophaga sp. 05T412. Next base: position 112,851 of record NZ_JBFTLN010000006.1, on the reverse strand, counting down.
ATCATGCTGCTGGTGGTGAGCATACTTGGCTACTACTACCTGAACCGCCTAAACGAAAAGGCGAAGTTTATTCTCAAGGATAATTATGAATCGCTGGAATATTCCAAAAATATGCTGGTGGCTTTGGAAGATTTACCGGAACATCGTACCGCTGCTATGGCCGTTTTCTCCGACAACCTGAAAAAACAACAGGCCAACGTAACGGAGCGCGGGGAAAAGAATGCGACCGCTGAAGTAACCCGTATTTTTCAACTGCTACAGAAAGACACCACCACCGATATCGGCGCCATAAAAAAAAGTATTTATACCATCATGGACCTCAACATGGCCGCCATTGTTGGTAAAAATGAGAAAGTAAAGAAAACCGCCGACAATGCCCTGATGTATATTGCCATCATCAGCGGCGTTTGTTTTTTACTGGGCTTTACATTCGTGTATAACTTCCCGGGATATATTGCCAACCCTATTCATGCCTTAACGGAAGGGATCAAAGGCATTGCCAATAAGCAATACAGCAAACGACTATATTTTACTTCCAGCGATGAATTCGGGGAACTGGCGGCTGCTTTTAACACCATGGCCCAGCGACTGGATGAATATGAACATAGTAACCTTGCCCGCATTATGTTTGAAAAACAACGGGCAGAAGCCGTGATTGGTAGTTTGAAAGACGCTACCATCGGCTTTGATGTGAATAACATCATTCTGTTTGCCAACGTACAGGCGTTGCAGTTATTGAGCTTACCGGAAAAAGATTTGATTGGTCAACCCGCTGAAAGCGTGGCCAAACGTAATGACCTGCTTCGGTTCCTGCTGAACAACGGAGAAAATGCACCGCTGAAAATTGTGGTCGACGGTAAAGAATGCTTCTTCACCCGGGAAACGACGGATATAAAACATGAAGATACACGTATAGGCAACGTCGTTATATTGCGGAATATTACCACGTTCAAAGAGCAGGATATTGCTAAAACACATTTTATTGCTACTATTTCACATGAGCTGAAAACCCCGCTGGCAGCATCTGACTTTAGTATTAAGCTATTGGAAGATGAAAGAACCGGTACGCTGAATCATGAGCAAAAGGAATTGGTGGATAGTATGAAGCAGGATAACCGGCGGATGATTAAAATTGTAAGTGAGTTACTGGATTTATCGCAGGTGGAAAGCGGGAATATACAGTTGCAGCCGCAGCCGGTGCCAGCGTTTAATATTGTGCAATATGCCATGGATACGGTACAGAAACAGGCCGCTCAAAGGGAAGTAACCATTCGTATCAATGTACCTGATGATTTGCCGAAGGTATTGGCAGATGTAGAAAAAACAGCGTGGGTATTAGTCAATCTGCTGACCAATGCTATCCGGTATTCTACACATGGTGCGGCCATAGATCTGGCCGTAAGTTCTACCGGTACGGAAATGGTTTCTTTTGTGGTACAGGATTACGGAAAAGGTATTCCGGTAGCTTTCCGAGGCCGGATTTTTGAACGTTTTTTCCAGGTGCCCGGTATGAAAGGCCATAAAGGCAGCGGGCTAGGACTGGCCATCAGTAAGGAGTTTATTGAAGCGCAGGGAGGTATTATCGGCGTAGAAAGCGAAGAAGGAAAAGGCAGCCGCTTTTATTTTACGTTACCGGAAGCTACTGTTTAGCATTGATCTACGTGTTCTTTGATCAGGTGTGCATGTTGATAATAAGTATGCATAATTTCGTTGAGGCGTGGTAGTATGGTGTCGAGATTTTCTTCCAGCCGCGCGTCTCTTTCAATGGTGTAAGCCATGTTGGATGCATGTTGCAGCCCTGCCACGTTTAAGTTAAATTTCATTTGATGCGCCAGCATGTATAATGGTTGCCAGTCCTGTTCTGTCACCAGGTCGTTCATTTCCAGGAATTTTTTGGGGATGCTGTCCAGCAGTTCTCCCAGTAATATTTTCACATGTTCTTTTTCTCCCGACATCATGTTGTACACGGTGGTGAAATCCAGGGTGCTGGCCACAGGAGCGGCTGTGCCTTGCCTGGTATTGGGTTCCGGAACCGTTTCTCCCAATCCTTTGAGGATTTTATGAAATAGATCGTCTCTATCAAAAGGCTTAGAGATATAATCATTCATGCCGGCCTGCAAACAACGTTCTTTTTCTCCTTTTAATGCGGAGGCAGTCATGGCAATAATACAGGATTGAATGCCTTTATTACGTATTGCCTGGGTAGTTTGGTAGCCGTCCATGCCGGGCATTTGAATGTCCATGATGATGCAGTCGTAGGATTTGTAATCTACCATTTCCAGCCCGGCTTTGCCGCTGTTGACTACATCTGTTCTGGCGCCGGCGTTGCGTAGGGTATGGAATACTACCTGTTGATTGATATCATTATCTTCTACTACCAGGATGGTTTTCCCCTGGAGTGGTTTGTCGATACGCTCGAGGTTTACTTTTTCATCTCTCTCATTTATTTTTCCGGTACTACTGGTAAATGGTAGTTCAAAATAGAAGCAAGCGCCTTCATAGAGTTGGCTGTCAACGCGGATGGTACCATGTTGTAATTCTATCAGTTCTTTACTGATGGCCAGTCCCAGGCCGGTGCCGCCAAATTTCCGGGTATTATCTGTGTGCGATTGAGAGAAGCTTTGGAAGATCATTTTATGCTGTTCCGGGGCAATACCGATACCGGTATCCTTTATTTCGAAGCCCAACGTGAGCGTGGAAGCTTCTTTATTTTCCGCCACCAGTGATACTTTCATCATTACTTTGCCGTGATGGGTGAACTTGATGGCATTTTCCACCAGGTTGGTTAATATTTGTGCGAGTCTTATTTCGTCGCCCATCACGTAGGTAGGAACGTTGTTATCAATTTCATCAAAGAACGACAATCCCTTTTGCTGGGCCTGTAGTTTAAGCGGGAAGAGGGTATTGTCGATCACTTCATATATATCAAACGATTCGTTTTGCAGGTGTAGTTTACCGGCTTTTATTTTAGAGAAGTCAAGAATTTCGTTGATGATAACCAGCAGATGATTAGCGGATGTTTTAATGGCGCTGGTATACTCCAGTTGCGAGGTAGTTAGTTGTTGCTGCATGAGGAGGTTACTCATGCCAATGATACCGTTCATGGGCGTACGAATTTCATGGCTCATATTGGCCAGGAACATTTCCTGGGCATTAATAGCTTCTTTCGCCTGTTCGTTGGCCTCTTCTACCGCGATAATATATTTGGCTTTTTCTGTGAAGTCTGTTCCGATGCCGCAGATGCCGATCATCTCCCCTTCTGCATTGCGTAATGGGAATTTGGTGATGATGAAGTGGTAGTCGATGCCATTGTGGCTAATGATATCTTCTACTTTAACCCTCGATTTGGTGGCGAGTACTTCCCGGTCGAGCGGCGCGTATTTGGCTACCCAGTCGTAGGGCAGTTCTGCGTCTGTTTTACCGATCACATCTTTTTTCTGTATGCCATGCATTTCTGTAAACCGGTTATTGACCAGGAGGTATTTGCCGGGAACGTCTTTAATGAACATCATGGCGGGCATGTAGTCAACAATGGCATCCAGTCGTTTCTGGAGATACATGGATTGGTCCTCATTGCGTTTCTCTTTGTCGATGTCCCGGACAATACATTGGAATTCTCTAATGCGGCCGTCTTCGTTGTAGATAAGTGTGGCGAGTTGTTCCACCCACTTTTTAGTGCCTGATTTGGTGATGATTTCAAACTCGATAAACGTATAGTCGTCGCCGGTTTGCACCTGGGTGGTGTAAAATTCGTCCAGTCGTTTCCAGGTATCGGGTTCCAGGAAGATGGAATAATGTTGTCCTATTAGTTCTGCGGCGGTGAAGCCGGTGATTTCTGTGGTGCGTTTGCTCACGGAAGTGAAGATACCATCCAGTCCAGCTTTGTACAGAATGAGTTCTGTTTCTTCTGCCAGGCGCATGAAAGATTGTTCTCTTTTATAGAGGCGGTTTGCCCGGCTTTTTAATTTTAGGAAAAGACGGTATATGTAGCGTGATTCTCCCAGCAAAAGTACCAGGGTAAAGAGGCTGATAATGACGGTCGTCCAGAAGGAGTAGCGGGTGTATTCCGTATCTTTTTCTATGCGGGTGATAAGTCTTAGGCGATTTTCCTGGATATATTTATTGACGTTTTCCCGGATATTGGTCTTTAGTGTGGTTTCTTTTTCTGCGGTGACGAGTTGTTTAGCCAGTACAGGCTGGGTAGCTGCGATGGCAACAATATGTTGGTTGTAGGCGTTTTTTTCGTCCAGTACCACTTGTAGATTGGCTAGTATACGCCCTGAAACCGTATCATCTTCTGTATTGTTCCGGATATTCGTCAATATGGATTTCATGCTGTCCGGTAACAGATAGGCTGCGGAGGGAAGGGATGATTTATCCATGAGCAGCATATCCCGGATATACGTAGTGTAGTTGGTTTCGAGGATGGAGATGGTTCTGATACGGTCTATCTGGGCATTGGTTTGCGACATGAGTTCGGCCGCGCTTTTACTTCTTTTTTGTACCATCCAGGCGTAGTATACAAATCCGGAGAGCGCCATTAACACCACCAGTACGAGGACTAAAACGGTATTTACAATTTTTTTCATGCGTAGTTTTCAACGACCCATTAAAAGCATTGGCAGGGGTTCTGGCCTTAATGGAGGATTATTTATTTAAATTAGGTTTTTTTGTGTCAATATTGCTGTTCATCTTGTTCAGTATGGATGGGGAGTATCACGAAAAGATTATGGTAGTAATATCACTTTTTCTGTAACTTTCGGCCCGGGAATGTATAATACGGAACATGTTTTTGCAATATTTTAACCAATTGTGTTACAATCATTCCATTATATTTGCCTAATATTCTTTTTCCTAAGTATGTATATTATATGAAGAAAATAATTTTTACCCTTGGTCTGATAGCTGTTTCTATTGGAGTTTTCGCGCAGGATGGTGGCTCACCGATGAATAAAGCGGTTAATAAAGTTACCCATTCCAACGACTTTTTGATGATACAGTTGTCTTACGATGGCTGGGCAGGTTCGCCAGATAGTGTTAAGACCGGCCTGAACAGGGGTTTTAATGTTGCTCTGATGTATGACTTCCCTTTTAAAAAATCCAAACTGAGCATGGCAGCGGGTTTAGGCATCAGTACCAGCGGTGTTTACCTGAAAGATCACTCTATGAACATAGAGGGAACTACCACGAATAGAAGCCAGGCAACTTTCCCTACTTCTACCGACAAAAAGAATAAGGTAGCGACTACCTACCTGGAAATTCCCATTGAATTAAGATATCGTAGTGTGCCAGATAACGCCAACAAAGGCTTTAAAGCGGCTATTGGTGTGAAAGTAGGCGCTCTGGTAGATGCACATACCAAGGCTAAAAATACTGGCGCCAATGGCAGCAAGAATATTGAGAAAGACGCGAACCGCGGATTCTTTAACCCATGGCGCTTTGCAGCAACTGCCCGTGTAGGTTATGGTAACTTCGCCCTGTTTGGCGCTTATTCCCTGAACCCGTTGCTGAAGGATAATGCCAGCGGCAACCTGGATATCAGACCGTATTCAATCGGTATCTGCCTGAGCGGACTGTAATAAAGCATAAGGCATAAAGCCGAAAGCAAAAAGCTATAAAAGCGAATGACCAGAGCGAGTATTTAATTTACTCATACGCTCTGGTCATTCGCTTTTATAGCTTTTTGCTTTCGGCTTTATGCCTTATGCTCCTTTAAATACCGGCTTTCTCTTTTCAATAAAGGCCTGTATTCCTTCAGCATTATCGGCGGAATTACCGGCTATTTCCTGACAATAGGCTTCGTAGTCGAGCACATTGTCCAGGTTGTCGGTCATGCCTTTTGTCAGCATTTTCTTCATCAGGGCGATGGCTTTCGTAGGTGCGGCGGCGTAATAGGCAGYTTCGGCCTGTACGGCGGCATCCAGTTCAGTGGCCGGTACTACTTTGTTGATCAGTCCCATTTGCAGCGCTTCCGGGGCCGTGATCTTAGTGGCTTTGGTGGCCAGCTCAAAAGCACGGTGGTAGCCTACAGTACGGGGCAGGAAGTAAGAAGAGCCGGAATCCAGCACCAGGGCAATATTTACAAATATTTCAATCATGGTGGCTTCCTCGCTGGCAATAATCATATCGCAGGCCAGGGCGAGGGAGCAGCCGGCGCCAGCCGCCACGCCATTGAGCCGGCATATCACCGGCTTAGGCATGTTGCGGATGGCGCGTATAATAGGATTATAACGTTTATGTAGCGACTCGCTCAAATCACGCTTCCCCGACTCCATGGAAGCTTTGAGGTCTTGTCCGCTGCTAAAGGCTTTTCCGGCCCCTGTCAGCACTACCACTCTCACCGAGGCATCCTTCTCAGCCGTTTTTAGTGCGTCCTGCAGCTCATAACTGAGCGGATCATTGAATGCATTGTATACTTCAGGTCTGTTGAGTGTGATGGTAGCAATACCATCCTGGATATCCATTAATAAAGCCGCCATGGTAGCTGGATTGTTTGGTGATTTACAGGGTTTCTTTCAGCCAGTTAAAGAATTCACGCTGCCATGCAATGGCGTTTTGTGGTTTCAATACCCAGTGATTTTCTTCAGGGAAGTAGAGCAATTTGCTCTTGATACCTTTCAGCTGTGCCAGCTGGAAGGCTTGCAGGCCTTGCTCAATGGGCACGCGGAAGTCGATGCCTCCTTGTATAATCAGGATAGGCGTATTCCACTTGTTAGCGTGTTCACTTGGGTTGAAGTTTTTATATTCATTGGTATTAGCCGGGTCCCAATAAGCGCCGATGTCCCAGTTGGCGAACCACAGTTCTTCGGTGGTGCCATACCAGCTTTTCAGGTCAAAAAGACCATCATGGGCAATAAAGGATTTGAAACGGTTTTCGTGTACGCCTGCCAGCATGTAAACAGAGTAACCGCCATAGCTGGCGCCTACGGCACCTAAGCGGGCTTTGTCTACATAGCTTTCTTTACTCACCGCATCAATGGCGCTCAAATAGTCTCTGATGGGTTGACCTCCCCAGTCTTTGCTGATGGAAGCGTTCCACTCAACGCCATGTCCGGGCATTCCTCTTCTGTTGGGAGCTACTACAATATAGCCCTGGGAAGCCATCAGCTGGAAGTTCCAGCGATAAGAATAGAACTGGGAAACGGCTGATTGTGGTCCGCCCTGGCAGTACAGCAAAGTGGGATATTTTTTTGCCGGATCAAAATCCGGTGGGAAGATGACATACGTCAGCATGTCTTTTCCATCGGTGGTTTTTACCCAGCGCTTTTCAACTTTGCACATGCCTATTTTATCGTAGGCGGCTTTGTTAACGGTAGTCAGGGCCGTGATGGCGCCTTTCTGCAGATCTACGGTAAACAGTTCTGCAGCGTGGTTCATATCGGTGCGGGATACTACCATGGTATTGCCGGTTTGTGCCAGCATATCATTGATATCGAAATCACCGGTGGTTACCTGACGTATATGCTTTTCCGTTGTTTGAGCGATATTTTTCTGCAAGGTAATTTCCAACAGTTGTTCGGTGCCTTTGATTACCGCGAGGAAATATATTTTTTTGCCGTCGTTGCTGAAGCGGGTAGCGCCGGCAGTACCATCCCAGCCTTTGGTGAGATTGGTAATAGTGCCGGTAGCGCGGTCCATGATGATGACATCATTTTTATCGGCTTCAAAGCCATCGCGGGCCATGCTTAACCAGGTAATGTATTTGCCATCCTGGCTGAAAGCAGGGGCCATATCGTAGCCCATCATGCCTTGCGACAGGTTACGGGTAGCCTTGGTATCAAGGTTATACTCGTAGAGATCCGTATTGGTGCTGATGGCGTAATCTTTTCCGTATTTCTTTTTTGTAACGTAGATGATGCTTTTGCCATCCTGGCTCCATATCATGTCTTCAGGGCCACCGGAAGGCATTTGCGGGCAATCGTATGGCTCATCTGCCATAATATCTACGGGTGTGCCTACTTCTCCGTTATTGTAAGTAGCATAAAACACATGGGAGAAGTTTCCATCTTCCCAGGTATCCCAATGGCGGTAGTTCAGGTTATCATAGATCTGTACGTTGGATTTCGGAAGATCGGGGTAATGATCAACGCCGGAAATCTTCTTTACTTTCACTTCTTTCGAAAACAAGATATGTTTACCATCGGGAGAAATACGGATGTTTTGCATACCGCCTTCCACATTGGTTTTCTGTACCGGGTTGGTACCATCGGCATCCATTTCATACCATTGTCCTTTGAGGGAGTAGCCAATTTTATTGCCTGGCAATATGGCTACATCGCCTTCTGCACCGGCGGTTTGGGTGAGTTGCTTTGGCGCACCACCTGTCAGCGGAATAGCAAAGAGATTTTTCTCTCCTTTGTTTTCCGACATATTAATCTGAGAAACACCGTAGATCACGGTTTTACCATCAGCACTGATTGCTTCTCCACTCACCCGGCCTAATTGCCATAGCAATTCGGGCGTCATCTTATCCTGGGCTACTGCCATAGTTGATATGAATAGTCCTGTAATTAATAAAGGTTTATACATGATTTGGAAAGGTTGTTTTGGATCGGGTAAATGTAGGAAGAAAAGGGGACTGCCCGCTTACATTTCTTACCCCTGACTGCACTGATTTTGATGATTTTTGCCGAAACCAGCGTCATTTGAGGAAGAAAATCTATAGTGGCGTAACGACTAAATTCTCTGTAAATTTGCAGCAAATTCAGAAATAACTTGATTGAAAAGAAACAAGTAGTAGAAAAAGAGGAAAGGGCCGTCATTGTGGGTGTTATCACCAAGGAGCAGACAGAACGCCAGGTAAACGAATTCCTGGATGAACTGATGTTCCTGGCAGAAACCGCAGGCGCTACCGCCGTAAAACGCTTTACCCAACGCCTGGCGCACCCCGACAGGGCCACGTTTGTAGGAAAGGGTAAGCTGGAAGAAATACATCAGTTTATTGCAGGCAGGGATATATCACTGGTTATCTTCGATGATGAGCTTACCGGCTCTCAGATATCCAATATTGAAAAAGTGTTGAAAGTAAAGGTGATAGACCGTAGTGATCTTATCCTGGATATTTTTGCCCGCCGCGCCCGCACCGCACAGGCCAGGGTTCAGGTAGAACTGGCGCAGTACCAGTACATCCTCCCCCGCTTACGTGGTATGTGGAGTCACCTGGAAAGACAAGGAGGTGGTATCGGAAGCAGAGGTCCCGGTGAAACGGAGATTGAAACGGATCGCCGTATCGTAAAGGATAAAATTGCCCTGTTACGCAAAAGATTGGAGGACATCGACCGTCAATCCCTTACCCAGCGTAAGGAAAGAGGCGAATTTATCCGGGTAGCACTTGTTGGTTATACCAACGTTGGTAAAAGCACCACCATGAATTTGCTTAGCAAAAGTGAAGTGTTTGCCGAAAATAAATTGTTTGCGACCCTCGATACCACTACCCGTAAGGTGGTATTTGAACAAACGCCTTTCCTGCTCAGCGATACCGTAGGGTTTATCCGCAAACTGCCGCATCACCTGGTAGAAAGCTTCAAATCCACGCTGGATGAGGTGCGCGAGAGCGATATCCTGATTCACGTAGTGGATATTTCACATCCGCAGTATGAAGAGCAGATTGAAGTGGTAAATCGTACCCTGCAGGAGCTGAAAGCCTTTGAGAAGCCCACTATCATGATCTTTAATAAGATGGATCTGTATGAGGCCAACACCTTCGACCAATGGCTGGAACCAGAGGTGAAACAGGATATCCTGGATAACCTGAAACAACATTGGGAAACCAAGTCCCAGGGGAATTGTGTATTCATTTCCGCCACAGAGAAAAGGAATATTGAAGAGTTGCGCAAAACCATTCTGGACAGGGTATMAAAACTCTATAAGGAGCGCTTCCCTTATAAAACAGAATTCTTCTACTAATGGCCAAAGAGTATTCCTGGTATAAGTTAGATGAAGGCCAACTACCATTAGCAGAGAAAGCGATCAGCGTGATCACTGTAAATGGCAAAAAAATGTGCTGTACCCTCCACGAGGGACGGCTTTTCGCCTTTGCGTATAAATGTCCGCATGCCGGTGGCATTATGGCTGATGGAGTGATCGATGCCGCCGGTAACGTGGTTTGTCCGCTGCACCGCTACAAGTTTAGTGTGAAAAATGGCTATAACTGTAGCGGAGAGGGCTATTACCTGAAGACCTACCCCATAGAACAGCGTGAAGACGGCCCCTGGCTGGGCATGGAGAAAAGCGGCTGGTTCTGGTAAGCAATTATCTTTCTGTTAAAAGTCGCGGGTGTATTTGAAGTGCCGGCAGATGCCTGTAACTTTTCGGTATGCTGACCTCCCCTACAACTATCACACAAACCCGCAGATATGTGCTTACTGAAAAGCAGGTATGGCTGCTAATAACAGCCATGGTTATACTGTTGCAATTCAGTGCACTGTTTGTACCCATTCTGGAGCCAGATGGCGCGCTCTATGCCGGCATTGCCAAAACCATGGTATTGAAACATGACTACTGGAATCTGTATGCAGATGGTCATGACTGGCTGGATAAGCCCCACTTCCCTTTCTGGATAGCCGCTTTGAGCTTCCAGCTCTTCGGTATCCACACCTGGTCTTATAAGTTGCCCGCTATCCTGTTTCTCTTGATGGGCGCAGCTTATACCTATCGGTTTGCACGATTGTTATACGATGAAAAAGTGGCCCGCTGGGCGCTTTGTATCTTGCTAACAGCCGAACACCTGGTTATTTCCAATAATGATGTACGGGCCGAGCCTTATCTCACGGGGCTTATTATTGCCGCCGTGTATCATTTCTACCGGCGCGGAATACTCCTGGGAGCCGTTTTTACGGCTTGTGCCATTATGACTAAGGGCATGTTTGCCCTGGTGCCTATTGGCGCCGCTATAGGCGGCCAAATGCTGTTTACGCGCAATTGGAAGGAGCTGTTTCACCTCCGGTGGGTGCTGGCCTTGTTACTTATTGCTTTGTTTATTACCCCCGAGTTGTATGCACTTTACATGCAATTCGACCTGCATCCGGAGAAAATAGTTTTTGGTAACACCGGCGTTTCCGGATTACGGTTTTTCTTCTGGGATAGCCAGTTTGGGCGTTTCATGAACACCGGACCGATCAAGGGTGCGGGAGATCCGTTTTTCTTCTTTCACACAGTGCTGTGGGCTTTTCTGCCCTGGTCAGTGATGTTATATGCGGCGGTGATCATCTTCATAAAAAAATGGAAACAACAAAAGGAATATTACTGTATATGTGCAGCCCTGGCTACTTTTGCCCTGTTTTCATTGTCCCGTTTTCAGCTGCCTCATTATCTGAATATCATCTTTCCTTTTTTTGCCATTCTTACGGCGCAGTATATTTTATCGTTGGAAAGTAACAAGGGGCTGAAGTTTTTCCGGATTACACAATATACCATCATCATCCTGTTGGTCATTGGCGTAGTGGTGATAGATCTGCTGTATAAGCCCGCTATGCATTATGMCTGGTTACTGCTGGCAGCGGCCTTGTGTGCGCTATACCTCCTCCTCCACTACTGGCTTGACAAATCTACCCGCCAGGCGATATTTTATCGTACCGTGGCGGTGAGTATCCTGTTGAATTTATATCTGAATACTATTTTATATCCCGATATGATGCAATACCAGAGCGGAAGTACCGCCGCTGCTTATGCAAATGCCTATCTTCCGGGGCGTAGTATTGGATTATATCAGGCGAATTCCTACGCATTCGACTTTTATTTAAAGGCGCCTGTATTACGCGCCGATAGCGCTACACCACTCATTTTTACTACCAGAGAAGGTCTGACTTCTCTGCAACAACAAGGCTATGCTTGTACAGTGGTAAAGTCATTCCCCCATTTTTACGTAAGTAAACTGGATTTGCCCTTCGTTCGAAAGGTGACCCGGGCGGATGTTTTAGGAGAAAGAATGCTGGTGGAGGTAAAAAAATAAATTTTTTTATTTTGATGTAAATGTAGTGTGGTGGCTAATTTTACGCTATTGGGTTCAGTTTTTTTGAAAAATAATAGAATTAGATTTTGCAAAAATAAAAATTTGCCTATTTTTGCAATCCCAAATCGCGTAAGCGGTACGGGAAACACTCCTCCTTAGCTCAGTTGGTTAGAGCATCTGACTGTTAATCAGAGGGTCTCTGGTTCAAGTCCAGAAGGGGGAGCAAAAAGCTGAAGTTCTTTTAAGGATTTCGGCTTTTTAATTTAAAAGAGAGGTGGCGAATAATTTTATTTGAGGAAATAAAAATTTGTTTAGATTTGCCGCCGGAAGAAGAAAATACATTCCTCCTTAGCTCAGTTGGTTAGAGCATCTGACTGTTAATCAGAGGGTCTCTGGTTCAAGTCCAGAAGGGGGAGCAAAAACAGGGAAGGCTTGCAGAAATGCAGGCCTTTTTTGTTGGACTATTTAAGTATAATTTATCCTTATGACCCAACAATCTGTTGTTAAAATTAATTTGCTCTTATTGAGTATCTGGTTATGGTTCCTGATGTCCTATTTTGGAATGAGTAAGACAGAGTACATGGGGATTGATACAAACCCCTATTATAACATGACTATGTGGGCAATGTATTTTCTCGCCATATTATATGCCCGTCTTTTTATTTCCAGACATTTATTTTTTAATGTAGTGCTTACCACTTTATTATTTATGGTGGCTTATAGGATCAGATATATACCAACAGATTGGTTCGAAGCATACCTTTTGAAAAAAGATAAAAACAGAACACCATTAGGCTGGACATTTAAGTACAGGTTCCTGGATCTTGCGGTGATGAATGTTTTTTTGTTGGCGGCATTCGGGATAGTACGAGGCATGGTGCCGGTAAAATGGCGGCCCGCAGTGTAATATCTATGATTTAGGTAATTCGTTGACTTATCTCCCCGTTACCAGGCATTTTCTGTCTGGGTTCAGATAATCAAGCGCTTTTTCTTCGAAAAGTTGTTCTAACGCTTCGCAACCATTTTCAATCTTATAATCTCTTTCCTCTTTTGTTATTGGAATAAGCCAGTAACAGTGGATCTCATGTCCATCAACGTTTAAAACGTGAAAATCCTGTTCGTTGAGATAAGGCAATGATATAAAAGCATGGTCGCAGGTGGAGCTATCCAGCCAGGGCTGACCAATATTGATGGTGTGATGGATGTTTAAGGGAAGGCTGGTTCTATGGTAAGAAGCACAGTAAGTCATTAATTCCACCAGTTGATCAGATGGTTTGGGAGAAAATGCAAATAACTCAATCAGATTATTATCTATTCTGTCGGCAGACATGCCCACAGTGCAATATACAAACATGCCATGACGCCTGTTGGGAGGCATTTCCAGTACGTAGAAGTCGGGATGTAGTTTTTCTTTAGGGCCTTTATCAAGTACTTTTCTTGTTCCTTCAATACCGAAATAATTCTGATAATGTTGTTCGAGCTGACTGATATATTGTTTTGAATCTAATACCTGCATTTTATTCTAAAAAGATGATTGGAAAAAGATAATGAAGGAAGATGTCGGTATTTAATTGCGTACGCGATCATATCGCTCCATTAATAAGTGTATATATTTTTGTTTATAGAGGTCCGTGAGGAAAGAATGCGCTATTAAATCCAATGCTGTTTTTTCATTCTTTAGTACACGACTAAACACACCTTCTATTTGTCTGGCTGTTAATCCTAAATGTTGCCCAAATTCCACGAAACGAGAGCGATTGAATTTACTCTTTCTCCCGTTGATAGTCAATGCCAATTCTTCTTTATCTGTAGGATTTACAATGGCTACATTTAATAAATCGTAAGCGGGGGCTAAATCCCATGTATTGTTCCCTTTAACGATCATCGAGAAATTCTTCAGATGCATGTCGTTGTTTCCAGTTAAAAAACAGAAGACGGTCAGTTCAAAAAAGTTAGATAGATCCAGGAGTGTATTTTCCGCGTATTTGACAATTGCTTGCCCAACTCTTTCCATCGAACTTTTATATTTATCGAATGCTTCCAGTATCTGGAACATGTCTAGCATGTGGATTTTTTCACCAGTTGGTGTTCGGTCTATTCGCTTAGTGATATACGATAGTTCTCCTGACGACAATCGAATTAAACTTGATGGCACAACCTTTATTCCGAAGAACTCCGCCATCCGCATGGTTAAATGTTCGTTTTGCGGCATCTCGGGGTAGTTTTTGTGCGGAGGTTTAAGAATATAGTTTCCACCTAAAGCGCCTACAATGGTCAGGCGATCGGTGCTGTCATTGGCCATTGAATCTTTAACCAATGTTAAGGAAAGCTTGGGTTGGACTCCTGGGACGGTTACACTTCGTTGAACAAGGTTAGCCGCCAGTTCTGTCATTTGATCCAGACTATAATCCAGCTTCGGAGGTTCATCTGTTCCAAAAAACTCCCTGCTGCAACGTGGATGAAAATCTACCTGCCCTGCTTCCAGTGGTTGATAACAATATAAACAAGATTTATTCATGATCTATTTCTATTGGAATTACACTTACGGCACCTATGCAATTCTGGCAACAGACCAATAAAAGGCCCATTCTATCATTCGGATTTAATTTCCAATTTTTGCTAGCTATTTCCAACAACCATCCTTCTGGAATCAGTCCTTCAAAGAATGGAAATAACCGATTGTCTTGGTAAGGCTCTTTTCTGACTGGCATTGTAAAATTGAGAAATTGATTTTCGTGATGTTCGACGTAGTCTTCCTCATATTGAAACACATATTCCCCATCATCCGTTTCAGTCAGATAACCAGCTAAATCTTCTTTATAATATATCTGTGCTTTTCTCATCATTGATTTGTTTTAAGCTGATAGGCGCCAGCGCGTGTCCAAACATTTTAAGCACCTGGTTTACTTTCTCCAATTGGAGATCATTTTTCCCCTGTTCTATTTTTCGTACTAYAGTTAAAGCGACACCGGCTTTCTCCGCAAATTCTTGCTGAGTAAGCCCAACCTCTCTACGCTTTAACTTTACAAAGGCTTGTAATGACTTCATGGTGATTATATGCTTTTAGATATAAATCTATATGAAGATAAGCAATTATATGCTTTTAGATATAATCTAGTAAATATTCTCAATATTATATGTATTTGCGTATAGTATTRCAAGAGACGGGTACATTGAATATTTGTAAACGGTTTCTTTTGACCTGGATTATTACTGCGTTTAAATTTGTCTGCAAGCCCGACGCATTTCTCCCCTAAAATGTCTCATTCTCCCCTCGCCTCAGAAATCCATCTCCACTAATTTTATAAAAAATAAAACCATGAGAAAGATTATCGTTACCGAATTCATCACCCTTGATGGCGTAATGGAGGCCCCTGGTGGCAATGAAACCAATCATCCACACGCTGGCTGGCAATTCTTATACAACGCGCCGGAAACAGGTAAATACAAGGTAGAAGAGCTGGCATCTGTAGATGCGTTACTGTTAGGCAGAAAGACCTACGACGTGTTTGCCGGATATTGGCCCAATCAGACCGGCAAAGAGTTCGCTGATCCCATTAATAGTTTGCCTAAATATGTAGTATCAAAACACCTGCAAAGCGCCGAATGGAATAATAGTCATATTCTTCGCGATGTAGCCACAGATGTAGCCACGTTGAAGAACACCGCAGGAGGTAATATTCTTGTTTATGGCAGCGCCACGCTCGTTAAAGCACTGCTTCATCATGATCTGGTGGATGAGTTGCGGTTAATGGTATTTCCCCTCTCTATTGGCGGCGGCCTGAAAATTTTTGACGACAACCGGGAGTTGAAGAAATATGAATTGAAATATTCACAAGCTACAGACAAAGGAGTACTTATTCTTGAATACCAGCCGATACGTTGATCGACGCATCAGCTGGCATAAGGTGCCTTATATCCATTCTTCTTTCAGTTCCTTCCATTTTAACGTTTCCCCTTCCACCTGGAAGATGGCACTGGATCTTCTTTTGGTAGTGCTATCTGCATGTACTTGTTGCTCTTCGTAGTATACCAGCACATGAAAGAAAGTGCTGTAGGATTTTATATTGTCAAGGGTGATTTTTATGCCAGGTTTCAGGCCTCGTATACCAGGCAACCACTGGTATAGTTGTTCAAAGTTCATTAGCACACCGGAAGCGCCCTGCATGTTAAAATCATTGCTGAAAAAAGTGGCCATATCTTCCAGTGTTTCTTCTCCTGTTCCATTAAACCATTTTTCTATTGCCAGGACAAAATCAATCACCCGTTGTTTTGCTTGTTCTGAGAGATTCATATTGTTATATGTTTAAAGTAATTACGTGCTATTAACCAGCCTGCACATTGTATGAATGCCAGTATAAAGAATGACGCTATGAGCGCTGTTTCAAAAGAGCATGTTGCTATCAAAGAGAAAAATAAAGAGCCTATCACTGCCGCACCAACAACACCGCCTACCTGGATAGCGGTGCTCACAATTCCTGCGGCTTGTCCTACCAGTTCAACGCGTACGGATGACATTACCTCTCTTAGCATAGCCGGCATTACTGTACCATGACCACAACCCGCAAAAAATAACCCCACTCCCAATAATATACCCGGTTGCGAATGCCCGTAAATGGCTACTGCTGCTATGAGAAAACCTGCAGTTAATAAAAGCAAGCCTCCTTTTACTAATACTCCCGATGACAGGCCTAACCTTGGACTCAGCAACGGCGCTACAAAGAATCCTGCTGCATATGGCAATATAGACAGTCCTGCATCAAAGGCGTTCCAGTGCAAACTATTCTGCAGGTAGTATGGAAAAACTAAAAAGAACGCCGCGGTGAAGTTGTAAAGAAAAATAATAGTGATCCCTTTTAGAAAAGATTTCTTTTTAAACAAAGGAACATACAATAAGGCTGCTTTCCCCTGCTTCAATAATCTGGTTTCAAAACGAAACAAAACGATGCCGGTGATCACTGATATTATCATAGACCCAAACACCCACCAGGGCCAGTTTGCTTCACGCCCTTCTACTATCGGGAATATAAAAAGTACCAACGTTAGCGTTACTAACAGCATTCCTCCAATATCAAGTCTGGTTCGCTGTTTGGAGCGATTTTCCTCCATAAACAACATGGCAGCTACACTACACAGTATTCCTACGGGAATGTTCACCATGAAAACGCTTTCCCAGGTCCATCCAAAGAAACGTGCCTTTATCAAAAGTCCACCCAGTAGCTGGCCCGCAATGGATGCCAATCCAAATGCGGCCCCGAAAATTCCCATTGCTTTGGGCTGTTCTACCGGAGGGAAGATGACCCTGATGGTGGCCATTACCTGTGGTGCCAGCATGGCGGCGCCAGCGCCCTGTACTATCCTGGCTATAATTAGCATCCTTGTATTCGGTGAAAGGGCACAGGCTGCGGACGCAAAAATAAATATAGCCATGCCCGTAATAAATACTCTTTTTCTGCCATAGATATCCCCTAATCTGCCGCCCGTTACTACCAATACAGCATAGGTAAGGCCATAACCGGCTACTACCAGTTGCAATGCGGTATCAGTAGCCTGTAATGAAGATTTGATATCGGATAATGCCACATTTACAATGAAAAAATCTAATGGTGAGAGAAAAGCCCCCATCGACAGAATGAATAAGATCAGCCATCTATGCCTACTGTACTCCAATTGGCCTGTTGTTAAATGATTCATGGTGCAAAGGAACAGGGATGAGTACAAATAAATTAGCACTTTAAGAGGTTTGTTTGGTACTTTTGAGTATGAGTCAAATAAGTATAACAGAGCAGGCGGAGATACAGATAAAGAAGATAGCAGGAGGCGTTTTTAAATACCGCTCCCGTCAGCTTTTTGAAATGGCGTGGATATTAGAAGGAAATGGATCACATACCGGTAACGGATACGACTATCGCTATTCTTCCCGCAGACTGTTCATGATGCAAAGCGGTGAGCAATATACTTTCGTTGCTGAAAAGCCAACCACCATCGCATTTCTGAAGTTCAGCCCTGCTTTTATTGATCAGGTAAGATTTGAGAACGAAAGAATAGAAACCTGCGATAACCTTAAAAAGATCAACTACATACTCAATCACTACCATGCCAAAGCAGGAAATATTTTCCGGGATAAAAATGATCATCATATGGCTGGCGCCCTGCTGGATACCATTATGCGGGAATATGATCAGAAAGGTTATGGCCATGCGTTGATTATCCGGCAATCGCTTTCTATACTCATTAACCTGATAGCCCGTAATCTGATTAACAGTGAAGGACCGGGAGTTACTGACGGTAGTACACAACCCCTGGTCATGCAGGTGGTCAGCTATCTCCAACAAAACATTGGAGATCCGGAGGCTTTAAAAATGGAAGCGCTGGCTGCTCAGTTCAATATTTCACCTAACTATTTAGGAGAGTACTTTAAAAAGCACACCGGTAGTAGTCTACAAGATTACTTGGTGGAATACAGAATTAAGCTGGTAGAAACAAGGTTGGCCTATAGCAATATGCGGCTCAAGGAAATAGCGCTGGAGCTATCTTTTACAGATGAAAGCTATCTATCCAGGGTGTTTCGAAAACAGAGAGGCATGTCCCCGGGTGCCTATAGAAAACTGCATAAACAATAATCTGGCAATCCTTTACTGTCTTAGTTATTGGTATACTGGTTCAATTATTCAAAGATTAAAATTAAACTTTGATCAATTATCCGCGTCTATTGCAACGACTGAAATAATCAATTATCTTTATTTCAGGCAGATTCAACCAGCAGGGACTTAATGAACTAGTCCAGATGTAAATATTAAAATTCCAGACTTTTAATTTCATCTTTTTAATTAGGAAAACAATGAAACTCCCTATTGCCTTAATGGTACTCGTACTTTGCAGCACTGCAGGTATTGCTCAAAAAAATGAACTAAAAATTAACGCCAGCGCTAACACCACGATCCTTCCCAATTTTCAAAACCAGATATTTATTGCAGATGGTTTTACGATACCTAATTTTATTAACCCCGCCAATTCCAAAAATACTCCTCAGACGTGGAAAACGAACTCCACCACGAAATCGAAAGTAGGATTTGTTGTGGAAGCAGAAGCAGGAAGGAAGTTAAATAATCGGTGGAAGTTATCGCTTTCATTAGGTTTGATGCAGATGAACTATAGTTACGATACCTATATTCCTCAATCCTTTTACAAGAATGATTTTCATTTGAAGGATATTGCGAGTAACTATGGAAATACTAAACTGACTTACCTCACCTCCCGTCCTATCAATGTGGGCGTGACGTTCAATAAATTTTCTATCCAGGGAGGCGCTATTTTAAATTATCTTGTAGGTAAAAAGTATACGAATACAGTTGTGGTGTATGATAATAATGGACAAGCAGCAGGTGCGTTCTTTGAAACCAAGGGAGAGCCTAAGCAATTTCTTTTCGGCGCTCACCTCAATGCCCGGTACGAGATAGTACCTCATCTTGAAGTGATGTTAGGTGGCCAGTATTTCTTTAATTCTCTTTATAAAAAGGACGGTACTTATCAGCCAATGTATGATAAAAGTAAAGCCCTGCAGCTGCAGTTGGGATTGAGTTATAACCTGGCGCCGTTGTTTCGGAAGTAGTATGGATAAAGTAGGAAAAGCATAGTGAGATGAATAAATTTGATCTCGAAATACTGATTCCGGAGTCAATTAGAGTTATTCACATGAAGCGTAAAGTTAGGTTTTGTGGGAAGAAGGATGATATTGCGTTATTCGTAAAGGAGTTCTATAAACTTAAAGTGCTTACCGATGGACAGCTTTGCAAATTGGGTAATTATGTCTTGAAGGTTTCTGATTATCTGACGCCAGATAGGGAAAAGGAAAACTGGATTGAATTACCGGCCTTGGCCTGGGCTATTATGGGAAGCAAATTTCTGGAAGTGACATATGGAGATGAGTGCAATCCATTTTACTTTAATGACTGTGCATATACTAATCGTAATCCATTTGATATAGGAATAGAAGTCATTGATTTGCCAATTTCCTACATCAAATTTTATAAAGATGGAACTTATGAGGAGAAGACCATCATCAGAAAGCCCTTATAGCCAGTATTTGACCGTTATCTGAAGTTCCTTGACTCAGCAAAAATGTTTCCCTGCGTCACCTCTTTTTTCTGTTCCAGCTGCTGCTCACCGGTTGTTGTATTCGCAACATTGGAGGGCAGCAGCTGTTGTAATAAGCGTGATATATTGTAGCATCGCTGTACTACAATATGTACTACTTCACCTTCGCGTTGTAGCTTGCCTTCTACCATCAGCAGTCGCGATTGCACAATTTCCTTCCTGAATTTGTCGAATGTTTTTTTGAAAACAACCAGGTTGCTACATCCGGTTTCATCTTCTATGGTAATAAAACAAACGCCACTGGCGGTTCCGGGTCTTTGCCGTACCAGCACGAGGCCAGCTACTTTTACCGGTTGACCATCCAGGATGCTGTCCAGTTCTTTACTAGCGGTAATATGAAGTTGCTGCAGTTTCTCCCGTATAAAGCTGACGGGGTGGGCCTTTAAAGAAAGCGTAGTGGCATGGTAATCGTGTACTACATGTTCCGAGTCTGTCATTTCCGGCAGTTGTATATTGCTTTCTGCTACGCTATCAGACGGTTGTCCGGTAAACATGCCGGTGGGGCGGTCGTGGAGCGCGGATACTTCCCAGAGTGCGCGGCGGCGGTCTAATCCCATAGATCTGAAGGCATCTGCATCTGCTAGTTTTTCGAGTGTAGTTAATGAAAGACCGGCATCCCGTAACGCAGGGATGCTGCTGTAATGTTGGACTCTATCCGATAGAAATGTTTGGAGATCATCTTCACGAAGGCTTTTTACCTGTCGGAAGCCCAATCGTAACGCGTGTTTTTTGTCGGTGATTTTTTCGAGTGTATTATCCCAGAAAGATAGATTCACATCTACAGGTCTTACTTCTACGCCATGGTTGCGGGCATCAATCACGATCTGCGGAGGATGATAAAAACCCATAGGCATGCTGTTGAGTAATGCGCAGGCGAAAACGTCGGGATAGTAACATTTGATGTAAGAAGATACATATACCAGTAACGCGAAGCTCACAGCATGACTTTCAGGGAAACCATAGCTACCAAAGCCTTCCAGCTGTTTGAAGATGCGGTTGGCAAAGTCTTCTTCGTAGCCGTTTTTTACCATGCCGGATACCAGCTTTTTCCGAAGGTTGGCAATGGTGCCAACTGATTTGAAAGTGGCCATACTGCGCCGGAGTTCATCTGCTTCTGTTGGCGTAAAACCTCCTGCAACGATGGCAATTTGCATGGCTTGTTCCTGAAATAATGGAACGCCTAGTGTTTTGCCCAGAATGGCTTCCAGTTCAGGTTTAGGATAGGAAGGCTCCTCTAGTTTATTCCTCCGCCGCAGATACGGATGCACCATATCTCCCTGAATGGGTCCGGGCCTTACAATAGCCACTTCTATCACCAGATCATAAAAGCATTCAGGTCTTAATCGCGGCAGCATCGACTGCTGCGCCCTGCTCTCAATCTGAAACACCCCGATGGTGTCTGCGTGGCTGACCATTTCATACACCGCTTTGTCATCCTGAGGAATGTTTGCCAAGGTGTATTCCCTATTGTAATGCGCTTTAGCAAGATCGAATGCTTTGCGGATACAGGTGAGCATACCAAGTGCCAGTACATCAATTTTGAGAAACCCCAGGGCATCGATATCGTCTTTATTCCACTCGATGTTGGTTCTGTCTTCCATACGTGCATTCAGTATAGGACACAGCTCCGATAGCTTTCCTTGCGTGATCACAAAGCCACCGGTATGTTGTCCCAGCTGTCGGGGGAAGCCAATCATTTGGTCAGTGAGTTCCAGCACTTTGCTCAGATGTGGGTCATTGGGGTTGAGYCCTTGTTCGGTAATACGGTCATTGCTGAAAGTATCCCTGTAGTCTTGTTGAATAACGCCGGAGAGACGGTTAATCATATCCACAGAGAGCCCCATGGCTTTACCTACATCACGAATGGCGCCTTTGTGGCGTTGTTGGGTGACAGTAGCTACAATAGCGGCTCTGTCGCGACCGTATTTGTTGTAGATGTATTGCATGACCTCTTCTCTCCTTTCATGTTCAAAGTCTACATCAATATCTGGTGGCTCATTACGTGCGGAAGAAATAAATCGTTCAAATAGTAAATCAAATTTTGTTGGATCAACAGAAGTGATGCCCAGGCAGAAACAGATGGTAGAATTGGCAGCAGAGCCACGTCCCTGACAAAGGATATGTTGTTCCCGTGCATATCTTACAATATCATACACCGTCAGAAAGTACGGTGCGTAATCCATCTCATTAATAAATTTTAACTCATAGTTGATATTATCAATGACCTTTTGTGGAATAGATGCGCCGTAAATTTCTTTGGCTCCTTTCCAGGCGAGAAGTGTTAGCTCTTCTTGTGGGGTACGCCCTTCTGTGGTCAACTCTTCCGGGTAAATATATTTCAGCTCATCCAATGAAAACTGGCAGGCTGCGGCAATTTCCTGTGTACGTTGGATCGCATCAGGGTATTGGCGGAACAGGCGTTGCATCTCTGCCTGCGATTTCAGATATCTTTCTGCATTTTCGTGTAGCCGGTAGCCGGCAGTATAAATGGTGCATTTCTCCCGGATACAGGTTAATACATCTTGTAGTTGCCGGCGTTCAGGATGATGAAAATGTACGTCATTAGTGGCCACCAGCGGGATATTCAGCGTTTCGGATAACTGGGAAAGACGATATAGCTTTTTCGCATCATCGCCCTGATAAGAACGTGTGGCGGCGAGATACAAATTATTTTTTAAAGCGGTGCGGTATTCAGCCAATGCCTGTTTGAAATCGTCATTATAATCGAATTGTGCATTTAAGGTAGGTGGAGGTAGTACAATGAATGTAATATCCTGCGCATGTTGATATACATCTGCTTTGTATAGATGGCATTGGCCTTTCTCTGCGCGTAAATTCCCGATGGTTAATAAGCCAGATAAGCGGCTGTAAGCGGCTTTATTAGTAGGATAAGCCAGTAACGACGGGCCATCCAGCAGGTTCAGGCAGCACGCGGGAATCATGCGGATGCCGGTCTTTTTTGCCGCTACATGTGCACGAACAATACCGGCCAGGGTATTATGATCTGTGATCGCAACGGCAGTATGACCTAAGCTGGCAGCATGTTCTACCAGTTCTTCCGGATGGGAGGCGCCACGCAGGAAGCTAAAGTTGGAGGTAATTTGTAATTCGGTGTAATGCATACTTCTTCTATTTCATTCATCACGCAAAAAAGCCATGGATAAACCACCGATGGGGTTTATCCGCATCATAATGTCCTGATCTGAAAATCCAATAGCGGTTTCCTGCTTCGTCTTCTACCGTGTAATAGTCGCGGTGGGACCCTGTTTCCAGCCACCATTCGCGTTCAATTCTTTCCGGACCATCTGCTTTTTTAATCCGGTGTACTTCTCCCCTATACCGAAATAGCATCGGTGGATAATCTGGTATAGGGGCAGATACTTCCACCATTTCGGGGGTAGCCAGCAGCCGGATGGGCCGGGGGCGGTCTGTTCTCCAATGAATAGTAGGCTTCTCTTCCAGGCTGGCAGCCAGTTTTATAGAACGTTCCGGCCAGTGATGTTGATCTGGTAAGTAACGTTGTATAATACCAGGACCAATTTTGCCGGTCAGCCGGTCCAGTAGTTCGGCTACTATTACGCTTTCGAGGCCACTGTGACTCACCCACAACGCTTCCTGGGCGGGTGTGATGTCTTCTGTTTTGGTAGCTTCCAGCACAAATAATTCTATGCCTAAAGCCGGTTCAATCGTGGCTATTTTGTTATCGAACAATTTGAAAAGGTGAGCCGGGTTATGTGAGGCCCGGTTGGTCCCTATTGCTATTTGCTGGATGTTTCCATCTATGCGATAACATTTCAATACGCAGGTGCGCAGCCCTTTTCCTTCCTTAGTGAGTTGCTGACAAAGTGTAGCCAACAGCTGATGCAGGGCTATTTCAATGCCGGTGGCAGTAAGAATAGGCTCCATGCAGGGAAGTCTTTCCTGGAAAGGTTCCGGAGGTTGTAAGGGCATGATGGCTTCCTCCTCATGTCCCAGGGCCTGATCCAGCCGATAGAGTATTTGCTGGCCGAAGCGTCTGCGCAGGGCGGATCGGGGCATGGCAATAAAGTTGTTGACCTGGTACAGGCCGAGTTTCAGCAGGCGGTCTACCACAGCGGTTTCCAGGCGCAATGCAGCAGGTGGCAGGGATAGCAGGGAAGCCATTTGTTCTCCCGGGGGGATAATGGGAGATGTAGTGCTATATCGTGCAATGGCCCATGCTGCGCCAATGGTATCGGCCATGCCGGCACGTACCTGGTAACCGAAATTAGCCAGGCGGGAAAGGATATCTTCGAGGTAGGGCGCTTCGCCGCCCCATAGATGAGGGCAACCACTGATATCAAGGATGAGGCCATCCGGCGGATCAATGGCGGTGATGGGGGTAAAACGGATACACCAATGACCTAATGCGGTTAATAGCTTAACCGGTAATTCCGGTACATCATCTAATACCAGCAAGGAGGAAAAAAGTGCCCTGGCATCGGCTACAGACATTTCTGCATGGATACCATGCGTTTGTGCGGCGGCATTGGCGGCAGTTACTTTCATGCGGCCATGGTCGGGTGCTGCTAATACAAAGGGTGTATTACGCAGGTAAGGTTGCCGGCGGGTGAACCAATCCGTCAGCAAATGGCGGAACCATATTGTTACAAAGCGCCGCGACATATCAACCAATTTTGCGGATGGGTTGCTGTGGCAATACCGGCGCAGCTTTGCGCACCGGCTGGAATCTGCCGGACGACCATTCTACCTGCCACCTGCCGGGCTGGCCATGACGGATTTTCTCCAACTCAACATTCCAGCGAGGAAAGCCAACACCGGGCATATGGTCAATTGCTTCACTTTGGAGGGAGGTAATTTTCCACCGGGATACACAGGTGGTAGTACCAACGCTGCGGGGCTGATGCCGGTGAATAAAGCCGGTTACCCTGCTTTGTTCTACGGCCAACTGCAGCCGCCTCGAGTTGGTGAAGCTAAGCTCCCTTATTTCGCCGATAACAGCGGCCAGTCCTTCACATTTCAAGGCTTCTTCTATCGCCCATAAGGCATCTTTATCGCGCTGCAGGTCCACAAAAATGACCTGATCAGGCGCAATACCAAAACTCATTAAAGCCGGTGGAAAAATAGTCCGGGAAGTACTGATCCACAAACAAATGCCGCCTCCCGCCATCAAACAACCCGTTAACCCACTGATGAAACCAGTAGTGGCAGCCGCATCTTCTGCGGCGGTACTTAAAAATTCATGCACAGCGCCTGTAGGAAAGGAATGATTGGGAAATGCATTCTTTATAGGCCCAAGCCCCACATCTACGGCAGCACTGTTTAATGTTGGTTTGAGCCCTTGTAAAAGAAGGATATCTTTCTGCAGCTGCGCAATGATATCTGCTTTTGTGTCGGGCATCGGTATAAAATTTAAAGCTAATTTATTTAGCAATTATACTAATTTAATTAGTATTTTTCGCATATTATTTTCCCTCTTTTACTAGTGATTCAAAGACAAAACGTTAGCAGTAGTCACGAACAGTATCCCTGTTTTTTTAGCAAA
This sequence comes from Chitinophaga sp. 05T412, assembly GCF_056396465.1. Taxonomy (NCBI): domain Bacteria; kingdom Pseudomonadati; phylum Bacteroidota; class Chitinophagia; order Chitinophagales; family Chitinophagaceae; genus Chitinophaga; species Chitinophaga sp. 05T412. The sequence goes on along the minus strand of NZ_JBFTLN010000006.1, from coordinate 87,220 downwards.
CAATCCTGCTCTCCCATTGTTATATAAGCCAGCACTCATCGTACCATTAAAGTAACCATCCATGAAACACCGGATTTCTCTATGTACAGTATGCATGAACCGGACCATGCACCTGAAACAAACACTGAAACGTAATATCTCCGATAATGAGGGGTATCCTGATATTGAGTTTGTAGTGCTTAACTACGGTTCCAAAGACGATCTACACGACTGGATACACACCGAATTACAACACGAATTAAATACCGGACGATTGGTGTATTTCGCCACCAAAGACCCGCAGTTTTTCCATATGAGCCATTCCAAGAATATGGCTTTCAGACTGGCTACCGGCGATATCCTATGCGGCATAGACGCCGATAATTACACCGGTCCTGGGTTTGCTGCATATGTAAATAACATGTTCAACCAGGATCAGGATATCTATTTGYTGCCACCCCGCATCGGTCCCAACAAAAAATGGTGGGATGTACAGGGTAGAATATGCGTAAAACAAGCCGATTTCTACGCCTTGCGGGGCTATGATGAGAAAGTGAAAGACTACGGTTATGAAGATAAAGACTTTAAATGCAGGCTGGAAGCCCATGGCCGCAAAGGCGTAACCATTAAAGATCCTGATTTTTTACAAGCCATCACACATACCGATACCATGAGAATGGCAGATGGATTTTCAACAAAGAAAACGAAGGATGTACTTGTTTCAGCTACATCAGATGAGCTCACCGCTATTATTTATCTGGAAGAAAATAATGCATTCGAAATTTTTTATGTCCCCGGGGAAACGCTTGTAAGCGGAAAACTAACCGATTGTGTACTTCATCCGAAAAAAAGATTTACAGGTACTTACCAACTGGACGATCGGGAACTTCGGCTGTACAAAGAGAATGGCAGCCCGTTTCAGACATTGACTTATAAAAATAGTAACCACTTGTCAGGAAACGCTGGTGAAGCATTTCATCGCATCAGCTCTGATTTGTTACGGGAGAACTTCCTGCTGAAAAGAGCTATTTACGTAGGAAAAAAGATCTTCTACAATAATAAAGTCAAAGKAGGAACAGTGAATGAAGATGGCTTCGGAGAAGGGACAGTATACCGGAATTTCTCCGATATCCCTATCCACCTGGGAGATGGCATCACAGTCGACCGAATTTGAATTTAGTAAAACTTTGTTACCTTCGTGCCTGAAAGTCCGCCGTAACGCGGACTTTCCCCATTTAATACCCGGTACATTTCCGGAACATCAAAAGCACGGGAGTTTTTTATTAATTTCCCATTTTTAACAGCCAGATTACAATGATAGCAAGCAACAAATTTATAGCGGTAGAAGGTTTGGATGGTGCAGGAAAATCTACACAGATTGAACTGCTGACTCAATACCTGGCATCTAAAAACGAGAAAACCAAATTCGTACATTTTCCCCGCAGCAATGAGGGCGTTTTTGGTGAGTTGATTGCCAAATTTCTCCGTGGTGAATTTGGTGACGTGAAAAGCGTACATCCGCAACTGGTAGCCCTGTTGTTTGCAGAAGACCGGAAAGCCTTTGCTGCTACAATCAATGAATGGCTCCGTGATGGCTATTTTGTGCTGGTAGATCGTTACGTACTTTCCAACATCGCTTTCCAATGCGCCAAGCTGCACCGTGACGAAGAAAAAGCATACCTCCGTAACTGGATCAACGATTTTGAATATCAATACAACCAGATACCCAAACCTCAGTTTTCTATCTACCTCGATGTACCGTTTTCTTTTGTGTCTGCCGCACTGGAAAAAAGACGCGCTAATGAAAATCGGGAATACCTCCAGGGAAAAGATGATATCCACGAAAAAGATACCTCTCTGCAACAGGCTGTAAAAAAGGAATATGAAGCCATGCTGCTGGCCGATGACAGCATTAACCGGATTGTTTGTGCAGATGATGCACAGGGAATGCGCTCTATTGCCGACATTCATGCAGAAATTGTACAACTGGTGAATAGCCGCATTCAATTATAAGCTCGCCCTCCCCTTAAAAATATTTTTTGCGTTTGTAGGGAATTCAGTTTTGTATACCTGTCCTCCGGGTATAGGATATCCGTGTAAACCCGGTTCCACTGTTATATGCCCGCATGGCCTGCACAACCAACACGCCATGGTGGCCATGATACAATAAGTATGGCTTTATCTGAAGACAGGCACTGATATTATTCCACGAAACACGATTCTTTATTCCACAAAACTGAAAAACATGAAAACTCCTTCGTGCGTAAAAACGCTTTTCCCCATCAATGCTATGGTAGCCCTGTTACTGATCTTTACAGGATGCCAGAAAAAAGAAATGATCGCCAGTAATAATACGGCACTTACTGGAACCCAAGCAAATGTAGTTACCATTAATTCCGTACAGCCGGTGAAGTCGGAAGCATTGCTGGCCATGCAATGCTATAACAATGCTTTCTATCACCAATACGGTACTTATGGTCCCTCCTTTAAAGCCTACTATTATTCCGATGTTACCCAATCTGGCCGCATGGATTTCTGGCGACAGGCAGAAGCCATTGAAACATTGATTGATGCGTATAACATCAACAATGATGCAGACCTGAAAAATAAAATGGTATACCTGTACAACGGTATGAGAGACGCCTACGGGCTGCTATGGACATCCAACATTTACAATGATGATGTGATATGGGGTGCGCTGATGTGTATCCGTGCCTTCCAGATCACCAATGATGGTGGCATGAAAGACATGGCTAAGAATAATTTTGACATGGTATGGGCTCGCGCCTGGGATACCAACCTCGGCGGAGGGCTGTGGTGGACTACCGCCAATAACACCAAAAATGCCTGTGTAAACGCCCCTGCAGCCATCTGTGCCATGTATCTCTATCAGGCCACCGGCGACATCAGTTATCAGAATAAGGCTAAACAAATCATCGACTGGATGGTCACTAAGTTATATACATCCGGTACCGGCGAAGTGAAAGGCGCCATGAATGCCGCAGGCACCATTACAGAAGGTGCACGCACTTATACGCAGGGTACGTTTATTGGCGCCTGTAGCATGTTGCACAATGCCTACCCTTCCGGTGGTTACAAAGCCATGGGCGCTAAAGCCATGGACTATACGAAAAGCAATATGTGCAATGCACAGGGATTGTTACCGGATGAGTATGATAACGACGACTGCCAGGGCTTTAAAGCCATCTTCGCCCGTTGGGCCTGTAAGTTTGTTCATGATCAGAACTATCAAAGTACCTATGCTGCGTGGCTCAATTATAATGCTGCGGAAGCCTGGAATTACAGAAACTCCAACGGCCTGATGTGGGGACAATGGTGGCACAGAACACCTGATAACTACGTGAACTCCTTTGAAACCACGTGCGGTGTGGCTATGATGAATGGTGTTTGGCTCTTTTAGAGKAGAGTCAAAAGCTGTTAACAGTTAGCTACTAACTGTTAACAGCTTTTGTAAGTAAAGATTCCAGTAATTGTATTTTTTTGAGAGAAGGCTTTGCCGTAAAAATCCCTTGCCCGCTGGTGTTTCTCACTCCACGTACAAAACAATAAATCACGCCGCCGAATTGTTTCTCATAATTGAAGCCGGGGATGCGGGTTTCGAGATATTTCTTCACCGCTACGGTATAAATGAAATATTGCAAATGGTAGTTATTTTCATTCATCGCTGCAGCTAGCCCGTCTTTGTCGTAGTCTGTTACGCTGTTGCCCAGGTAGTTCGACTTCCAGTCCAGGATATAGTATTTACCCTGGTATTCGAAGAAGAGGTCAATTTTTCCATTCATGATTCCTTCCAGTCCGAGGCTGCCATATTCGGAGAAACGTTTTACACTCACGCTGACCTCATCATCAGAAAGATTATTGAGCAGGTTAGACTGAAACACAGGTACCGGAAAATCAAATTCGAACTCTGCCAGTCGCTGATGACGCCCTACAGACGCCAGCTGGAAGCTGGTGCCAGCAATGTGGATAGTAGTATACATGACCTGTTGCAGCATTTCGTGTAGCCGTTCCAGGTATACTTCCCGTTGCCCAGGTACAAAGCGACGGATGGCTTCTTCAATCCAGTGTTCCCATTTGCTGTTGTCAGAAAAGTTGATGCTTTCAAAAATGAAGTGCAGCAGATTCCCTGTTTTGGCGCCACGACGCAGCGTGGTAAAAATGAAATTATCGTAAGGGTCTGTTTGTTGGAAAGAGCGCACCCGTGGCCGGTGTTCTGCTTTGGCGGCCAGCATGGTATAGCTCATCTTGCGCCAGTTTTGTTCCAGCAGCTCAAACTTTACAGGCGGCCGGTTTACTGCCAGCTGTCCTTTTTGTGTTTGCTGGCGGTAGGTTTGTTCCGTTTCTGCTGGAATACTGCCTTGTAATTGTATCAGCGAAGGATCAGGATTCGCTACCGTTAAGGCTTTCAGGAACACTGCCAATGAGGAGTCTTTAAACCGGGTGTAGTTGTTCCTGAACAGGTAACATTTGTACACTGCACGGGTAATGGCCACATAAATTAATCGGCGGTTTTCCTGCTCTTGTTGTTGCTGGTAAGCGGTTAGTTGATCTTCTGAGAGACGGGAACGCTGTGAGCTTAAGTAGTCTCCGCTTATTTGGTCGCGGAAGCTGATCAGGTCAATGTTTTGTGATTCTACGAAGTCCAGGAAAGGAGCCATCACAATTTTATATTCCAGTCCTTTACTTTTATGGATGGTCACAATATTCACGGCTTCCTCATCACTTTCTACCCGCTGAGCGAATTCATCGCCATCGGTGGTCATGCCGTCGATGCCGCGTTTCAGCCAGGAGATAAGGTCCCGCATGGAGAGGTTCTTACGACTCTGCACCTGATGTACCAGCTCAGAAAGCTGGTATAGATTGGTGATAATACGCTCGCCGTTTTCGGTATGACCATCCAGCAAAGTATGACGTACATTGAAATCCGTAATGAATTCCATCAGGGCGGTGTAGGCGCCGTCGCGTTGCCAGAGGTTACGGTATTTCCCGAAGAGGTCCAACATGGTTTCATCATCCAGCTTTAAAATAGTGCTGGTGTTGTAACCCGTGAAAGATCCAAGCAACGCCCGGTTAATAGAAGATCTATCCGGCGTTTCCATGGCCTCCAGGATATGAAGCAGCTGTTGCGCTTCTCCCGATCTTAATACCCTGGCCTCATCAATGGTTACTGCCGGTATGCCCAGTTTGGCGAGGGCGTGTTTAATATCTTTCCCTTCCTGCCCGGTGCGCACCAGGATACCAATGTCTGAAGGCGTGATGTTACGCGACCCTTTTTCATTTTCAATCCGATAATCTTTATCCAGCAAGAGCTGTGCTATTTGCCCGGCTACGGCCTCGCAGATGGTTTCTTTTTTATCGCAGGGAATCACCTCAATGGGCACTTCCTTGCGACTGCCTTTAAACAGATACCCTTTGGTATTGTTATCCGGACTGTTCACCGGAATATAATCTATGCTATCGCTTTGTCCGCTGAAATCGAAGGTGTCGAATCCGGGCGTAGGTTCAAAGAAGATGTTCATGGCCCGAATCAGGTTTTCGGCAGAGCGGAAGTTCTGATTCATATCGTACACATGCTGTACAATATTACGGGCATTGAAATAGGTGAAGATATCTGCTTTGCGCCACGCGTAAATACTTTGTTTAGGATCGCCGATGTAGAACAGCGTGGTGTTTTGGCCGAAGGCTTTATCAAATACTTCAAATTGTTCGCGGTCGGTGTCCTGGAATTCATCCACAAAAACAGCCTTGTACTTATTTTGCAGGTTGGCGATGAGATCCGGATTTTCGTTTTTCACCAATGCCGTATGCAGGTTGTTGATGAGATCATCATAGCCCATCATATTGCTGCGTTCCTTGAACAGGCGCACCTGCTCTCCTACTTCCCGGATGGCAGTATAAAAAATTTCCCGACGGACTTGCTGTTGATAGTCGCTGAGTTGTTGGCGAAGTTCTTCTACCTTATCCAGTTCTTCCAGTATCTCCGGGAATACGGCTTCAATATACTTAGCGTCTCTTTTGGCGATGATTTTTTTAACCAGCAGTTCCGGTTGTTTTACTAATTCCGGCCATTMTTTTTTGGTGTACCGGTTAGCTTCGCAGGCGGCCACAATGTTGGTGGCATTGGCGGTAATGCCTTCGTACAGCGCTTCTATGGCCGCTTGTATCTTGGCAGACTGCCGATCTATTTCCTGTATCCATTGCTGTTGCTGTGCTTCAGAGATGGTATCCGAAATATCGTCGTGATATCCGATATATTTTTTCCCACTGAGATGTTCCTGTATCACCTTTTGCAGGTCGGTTTTCATCTTTTCCTCCCAGATACTTTCCAGTAAATTGGTGTGGAGGGTGGTAATATTTCTGCGCCAAAACTTATTCAGTTCATTTTCTACTACCGGCGTAAGGTCCGGCACCATTTGCGCGCCAAATAGCTGGTTAGTTTCAAAGGCGTACTCGTTCAGGGTTTGCTGGCAGAAGCCATGTATGGTGAGTACAGAAGTTTCATCCAGCAGCAGGATAGCATCGCGCAGCAGTTGTTGTACCGGCTGCGGATTTTCCGGATCAATTACTTCCAGTACCAGGTCGAGGATTTTGTCATCAGCGATGTCTTTACCCATGCTGGCCTTGTATGCCTGCCGGATAAAAAGACGAATTCTTTCTTCCAGTTCGGCTACCGCTGCCCGGGTAAAGGTGACCATCAATATTTCTTTGATAGATAGCTTTTGCTCCAGGATGAGCCGCAGCACGAGGATAGCGATGGAATAGGTTTTCCCTGTTCCGGCGCTGGCCTCAATCAGGTTGCTGCCTTCCAGTGGAACTGTAACGGCGTCAAACTTTTTATATATAATGCTATCGATCATTTCTCTTTGTCTGGTTTTTCAAAATACGCTGGTAACAGTGTTGTTAGCGGCGTTATCAGCAGGTCGTAGATATCAAGGAAACCCGTCAGTGCTTCTTCTCTGTCAAAAAAACCTTGTTCATACACCTGCGCGATATAAGGATCCGGCGATTCCTGTCGCTCAATTAATCCGGTAATTTTGTTCTTGAATTTCTTTAGATCCAGTGTGAGCACATCTTTGGCGGTGATCTCCAGGTCTGGATAAAAAGGAATAATATGTGTGAATCCCGTTTTATATACTTTAATAATTGCTGTCAGGCGCCGGGTGGCTTCTTCTTGTGTCAATGCCAGCGCTTCAAAGGCATCTTCTTTCTTAGTACCTGAAATAAAGCAGAGATGCGTGATTACGCCGGCAGCTCTCCCCGCGAGATAGCGGATATAGGCTTCTACCAGGTATTTGCTTTCTCTCTTTGACCAGGACACCTGTAACAGGGTGTGGTCAAAGGTTCTGATATATCCTTTTAAGATGCTGTTGTCGATGGTGATTTCAATCGGCAATCTTTTTTCCGTGGTTCCCTGGGTGCAGGCTTCGTATAGATTGCGCACAGGTACTACCAGGTCTTCCATCCGGTGAATGGCTACTGCGGCCATGTTACGGAGAGGAAGTCGACCTTTCTTTACCATGGTAGTTTGCAGCGTTTGTTGGGCTGCAGGCGCCACAGGTAGTAATTCATTTTTAACGGACCATTGCTGTAGCTTATTCAGATCAAAAATTTCTGTTTCACTGAGCAATAGTTGGCTATCGTTGTAACGAATACCTAAAACTTTATTGTAGTACGACCGCACAGGATTTTTGAAGAAGCTGATCAACTCATCTAAAGTGATTTCTTCAAAAGTGAGCGGTGTCGTGACTTTATTTTCATTGAGAAAAGACGCGGTGGCAGCTTCTTTGGTGCTGAGGTAAGAAAAAAGCCGTTCGTCGGTGCCAGCATATTTCCTGCTGAAACTTTGCAGGGGCTGTAAGGTCACTAACTCCTGGCGGATTTTTTCCGGTTGGGTGGCGCCTGCTTCTATATAATCTATTAGTTCGTCTACCAGCGCCGATGGTGGCAGGTCTGCGTTATCTTTAGCGTTTTTGCCGAGATAGCTGATGTATAGATATTCCCTGGCGGAAAGTAAAGTTTCCAGGAACAAGTGCTTATCATTTTCCTTCACGTTACGATCGCCTTTCTGCCGGTTTTCTTCCATGATATTAAAGCTGGATTTATTTTCCCGGCGGGGGAATTTATCGTAATTCAATCCCATCAGGGCTACTACCTTAAAGGGAATACTACGCATGGGAATGAGTGAGCAGAAGGTAATACCTCCGTTTACAAACAGCCCTGCGCGGGTGCTACCAGTGAGGGTATCGAGGAAGCTATGGCTGAATACTTCAAACGTTACTTTTTCACTCATGAATTCGTTGAGTGCATTGTAAGCGGTGAGTTGTTTCACCAATGTGTTATAATCTTCATCGATATCTTCCACGGGTTCAAACACCATGTTATGCAGCACTCTTTCTGTATACGCTACCCATTCTACAATGGTGCGGGGCCGGCGCCGGTCTGTAATAGACGACATCAGCACTTCCGCGAAATGGCAGAACCGGATCACATCGTGGGCATCGCTGCCTTCGGTGATATCCAGCGGGAAGAAGCTGTCTTCCCCGTTGCCATATTCTTCTTCCCCGCTCATACAGATGCCGTACATAATCCGCTGAATCCCGTATTGCCAGCTCACAAAATGGGTTTCATCCTTTTTCTGGCCGTTGATGCCGAAGCGGATATTGGCGGCTTCTATAATACGGCGAATGAGTACCGGGTCCTGTAGATTGAACCGTTTACGGATATACGAAAAGTCGAGTAGCTGCATGACTGCTTCTGCCTTGAAATTCTCTTCGTTCATGGTGAGAATGGCATGCAGGGCATTGAATAGGTTGTCGTTATCCGTATAGCTTTCATCGGCAATGGTGTAGCGGAATGGATACGGCGCATTGTTGAATACGGCTTTGATGTAGGGAGCGTAGGCATCAATGTCGCTTACCATTACTACAATATCTCTGGGCGATAGTTGTTCTTTGCGTTCGGCTACCAGGTGTACCAGGTAGTTGTAAAGCACTTCTACTTCTCTGGCAGGCGTATAGCAGGCGTTGATGGTAATGGAGCCATCTTTAATCTCTTTTAGGGAGATAGGTTCTCGGTCTGCAGTTGTGGCTGCGATGAAGATGTCGTGCTGAATTTTATGTAGCAGGGTATCGGTGTTGGGTTCCACGGTGTCTATTTCTTCGTAGGCGTTGATGAATGCATCATACGCGAAGAAGAGGCCGAAGGAATCCTGTATAACCCTACCCCAGCCGGTTAGCAGGGCATTGCCGGCTTTGGAGTTTTCCAGTTCTTTGAGGCCTTTTTGCCGCCAGCGGGCCAATTGTTTTTCGTTGCGGTCATCAAACCAAAATACTACCGGCGATGGGTTGATGATGTGAAAATGTACGTCGATGAAGCTGGATAGCTCATGCAGAATTTTCACGTGGTACGCAGTGATAATGGATAATCCGAACAGGTGAATGACCGGCATACGGGAAGTAAGGCCAGCTTTGTTGTTGGCGGCACTGCGCAGTGCATCCAGGATAAAGTTACCTACGATGGTTTTATCCGGAAGGGCGCCGCCCGACAGCTGTTTTACTTTTACCCACAGCCAGTGTTGCCAGCCTGCGCTGACTAAATCGGGCATATGGGTATTGGTCCAGGCCTGGATCATTTCCGGGCGGTATACCTGGTATTGGTCGAATAGATCGGCTACCTTTTCCGCCAGGGCCATGCGTTTCAGGTCACTTTCGGCGTGATGATCGGCATAGTAGGCGGCTACTTTGGGAAATTTGGCCATGAACTCCTCCTGCCCCAGCAGTTTAAATACCAGCCAGGAGAGGTTTTGCGGAGAAAGTACTTCTGAGAAGGGACCTCCAAGCAGCACATATAGTTGGTATAGCAGGTCGTTGGGCTTCAGGAAGCGGCAGTTGGCTGCAATGCCCAAACGGTCTGCCAACTGGAGCTTTAGCCAGTTGTTCATACCTTCCGTTTGTGTAATAATATAATGAGGCTGGAACACGCTGTTGTCCGCATCCTGGAGGTCTTTTGCCAATCCGGACGATAAGCTATTGAGTGAGTTCGAGACTTTTAAAAACAATGCCATTGATAACTCCTTTGTTTACACTCCGCCATTCCCGAAGCATGTTATTAATTCGCATGCGTATCTACTTCTCTGAATCTGGAGGCGATACCGGAAGCTCTTTCTACGAAGCGTTCTGCTGCCATAAGAATTACTTCCGGTGTTCCCTGAACATACACTTTCTGTTTGGCACGGCTCACCGCGGTATATAGCAGTTCGCGTGTAAGAATGGGTACATCTGTAGTATCCGGCAAAAGTACCAGTACTTCTCCGAATTCGGAACCCTGGCTTTTGTGGATGGTCATGGCAAAAGCTGTTTCTGCCTGAGTCAGATAGCCGGGTAATACCGCTTTCAGCGCGCCGGTGCTGTCTTCAAACCAGGCCATCAGTACACCATTTTCATCTTTCCTGATAATACCGGTATCTCCGTTAAACAAACCATGTTCATAATAGTTACGGGTAAGTATTACCGGGCGGTTTTGATAAAATTCGGTATTGGCCTGAATCAGCCGTTTGTCGTGTAAATATTTTTCGATTTGTTTGTTAACGGTATATAATCCCTGAGGCCCTTCTCTTACGGCAGTGAGTACACGTTGTGTATTCAGCAGCTTCAGCGCTTTGGCAATATCCTCTTCTGCTATAAATGTTTCATATCCGGCGATAAAGTCGTCGAATAGTTTTGATGATATGGTTGGGTCAATCACTACCTGTTCATCTGCCGAAGGCGGAAAAAAACTTTGGATCACCGGTACATTATTGGCAATAATAGCTTTACTGAATTTACCAATGCCGGTATTACCAGTAAAACGATGACTGCGCCTCAGTTCCACCAGGTGTTGAAATAGCGGGTGCTGGCTATCGGCCTCAATAGCGGCAGGTAGCTGGCGGTTGACGTCTGTAATAAAACTATTGATGAACTGCCGGCGGGCAGGGGTAAAAAGATTTAACTGTTCCTGAGCCTGACAGAGATCTCCAAACAAGCTGCCGGCTTCCACGGAGGCGAGCTGGTCTTTATCGCCCAATAAAATAAGGCGTGTTTGCGGATGGATGGCTTGCATCAGTTTCGCAAACAAGGCGACGTCTATCATGGAGCACTCATCCACAATGACTACATCATAGTTCAGCGGGTTTTCCCGGTTGTGTCTGAAGTAGGGAGTGCCACTGATCGGTTTCAGCAAGCGGTGGATGGTGGCAGGTTGCAGCGCCCGGAATTTTTCGGCGATGGCTGCATCTACGGCAATGGTAGTATTGCGTAAACTCTCTGCCATACGGGCGGCGGCTTTACCGGTAGGTGCGGCCAGCGCTACTTTCAACGCTGGGTCGGTAGCAAACAGGATGGCCAGAATTTTGGCCACGGTAGTGGTTTTACCGGTACCCGGGCCACCGGTGATGATGGTGAAATTATTCAGTACGCCGGTAATGGCAGCGGCTAGTTGCCAGTCGGTCGGATCGTTGTCGTCAGTAGTGGCGGTAGCTGCAAACAGCTGACGGATCAGTGTTTGCTGATTTTGCAACAGCTGCATTCTTTCCGTCAGAGAAGCTTGTTCTGTTAGCAGGAATTGTTTTATCCGCTGAAGAAACGCCGTTTCGTACCGGAAATAGCGTTGCAGATACAGCCGGTTCTGATAAATCACAAAGGGCTGTTTATCGTTGCCGTGGAGGCCTACCACCGGTAAACTTTCCAGGATGCTGTTGTTGGTATCTATTTTTTGATAAGATTCCGGCAAATTTGTTTGCTCCTCTTTTACTTTATCAAGATGCAGACAGATATGTCCTTCGCTACCTTTTTTTGATAGCAGATAAGCATACGGTTTTAGCGCCGGTATATCAAAATACTCGGCAAATTGTTGATGTACATCGTTCAGCGTGGGTATGTTTCGCATTCTTATCCGGACACTTGAAAAGATTAAAGTACGACTTTTTCCGCATCGTTTGGGCATTTTAGTTTTGAGGAACAATTTGATTTTCCGGATGACCAAAATGATTATGAAACCGCTATGGAAGGGCCGGCGGTACGTTTAAGTAATTTAGTAAAGTTGTACATTCGTTACCTAAACGGAGTTATATGTCATCGCGGATAATTAAGCAGGTAATAGTGATGCGCAAGGATTTGAACATGCGCAAAGGTAAAATGATAGCGCAGGGTGCGCATGCTTCTATTGCGTTTCTGACACGGCATGCAACCATTGATGGGCATACATTGCAAACTAACCTGAGAAATCCGGAGGAGGTATCCGAGTGGATGACGAAAGGATTTACTAAAATTTGTTTGTCGGTAGATTCAGAAGAAGACCTGGAGCGGGTATATCAGCAGGCGGTGGATGATGGGCTGAATGCCACGCTGATAACAGATTCGGGGTTAACAGAATTCGGAGGTGTGCCTACTAAAACCTGTTGCGCAATAGGACCCAATTTAAATGAGGAAATAGATCGTATCACGAAGGATTTGAAATTGCTTTAGTCCTCGTCGCCAACCACGTCTGTTTCTACAACCCTGCCGACTTGTCCATCTTCCAAACGCACTTTAATACCACGGGAGTGATAGGCAGCAGAGGTCAATAAATCTTTTACGATGCCGTAAGTTTTTTTACCGCTGCGCTGGTCTTTTTTCAGTATGATAGCCACTTCCAGGCCTGGGTAGATGTCTTTTCTATATTGTCCGTCCATGCTGCAAAGCTAGAAAATTTCTATTACACTATAAATGGCTAAAGGCACTACCATTACAGCAGTGCCTTTTCGCTTATTTAGGGATAAATATTTGCCTTAACTGATCAATGAGCACACCGTTTCCGCTTACGCTGATGTTATTGATTTTTTCTGCGATTTTTTCCACATATTCCATTTCCTTCAGCTTAAATAGCATCGGGTTATCTTCCATCAGCTTAGCGGTATTCAGCAAGCTTCTGGTGCTGGCAGTTTCTTCTCTTCGCATGATAATGTTGGCCTGTGCCTTCTTTTCGGCCACTAGCACCTGGTTCATGATTTCCTTCACATCACCTGGCAGGATGATATCTCTGATACCAAATCCGGCGATGGTAATGCCCAGGCTTTCGGCCTTGGCGCTAACGGCTTGCATGATATGAGGCGCCAGTGTATCCTTCTTATCCAACAGTTCATCAAAGGTCAGTGCCGCAATATATTCCCGCAAAGCCAGCTGAAAAAGGATGTAGAGCTGCCGTTCGTACTCCTTATTTTGAAGCACGGCTTTGTTGATATCAGCGATGCGATACTGCGCCCAGGCGTTGATTCTCAGTGCAGCCTTGTCTTTGGTCAGGATTTCCTGTCCGTTCAATTCAGCCTGTAATTGTCTGGTATCAATTTTAGATACTACGATGGAGATGTTATTCTTMCACCAGAAATAAATACCTGGATACAGGGTCATGGAATATTTTCCGTCAACGAGCAGGATGGCCTGTTCGTGGTTGTCTACATTGAAGCTTCTGACGAATGGAGCTACCAGTCGGTGGCACAAGGTAGATCTGTCGATGTTATCAGGTATTGCAATACCTGAAATATCGGCCCGAACGAACTTATAGTCGATCATATTTTTCCAGAAAGTATATCTTCCGGCAGTCAATACCTGCTTCAGCAATCCATTTTCGTAGTGCAATACGATTTCATTTTCTCCCACTTCCACTACGTGCAAAGCGGCGGTGATAGCGGGATCTTGCAGCAATATATTTAATTCAACGGGGGCTACAAATGGTTTGGTGATATCGTAGATGTGTATATCTTCGTTAATCATCCAGTGTCTTCCTTCCAGCAACATTCGCTGGTAAGCACCGTTCTTAAAAACCAATCCTCTTTCGTAGGCGTTGATAGTTACTCTTTTCATTTCAATTTTCATTTTTGGGGTTAATAAAAAAATCAGTGCTGTTGCCCGTTTCGTCAATACGGAAGCAGTTGTCAACCGGCTGTTAGTCATCAGTTAGGGCGGAAGTGCTAAGTGATGGTAATGGCGCGATGTATATACCTGTTTGCTGGTATTGTCGAAACTGTTGCTATCATCCTTTTGATGTAGCAGCAGGGCCTACAGCCCTGACTTTTTTTGTTTGTTGTTAGATGCTATTCAAAGTAGCATGTTATCAGTTTTCAAGACTGACTCCTTTCCAGGGAGTTATCTGTTGCTCTGCCGCTGAGCTACCACCTTAAAGGCGGATAGGATTCGAACCTACGACCCACAGGTTATTTGGAGAGACTTGTGCCTTGAAGCAACAGCATACAGCGTGTTACTACGGCTGCACTGCAGGGCTCTTAGAAACCCTTGCCTGGTTTGCGTTCAGCGACATCAAATCTCTTCTTCCCGTGAGGGAAGCTTTTTAGTAAATGCTTTTCATTTACCTGGTGGATGAAGCAGGACTCGAACCTGCACTGGCGGTGCTTCAAACCGCTGCTCTACCATTGGAGCTATTCATCCGTTTGTTGTGTGAGTAGCAGGATTCGAACCTGCTAAGCCCGCTAGGGCGATGGTTTTACAGACCATTGCGACACTCCCGCTTCGCCGTACTCACGTGATGGGTTAACAAACATTTCAATCAACTTTGTCAGGGAGAATGTTTTTTGGGGGTTAACATTTTCCTTAGGTCATCGTTCGGGTTAACGCATTTGCTGGGTTAACGTTTTCTTTTTCCTTGTTGAGGTTAACACGCTTTTCGGGTTAACTTTTTTGTTCTTCTTTTGGGGTTAACGCATTTACTGGGTTAACGTTTTTTTTTTCCTTGTTGGGGTTAACGCGCTTTCCGGTTAACATTTTTAGGGGTTTACACCTGTTTGGATGAACAAATTTTGGGTTAACAAACAGGGTTAACAAACTTGGTTCTCGGGGTACAGGCGGGGTTCGAACCCTGATCTTCCGGTTCACAGCCGGATATTCTAACCGTTGAACTACATGTACCATTTTACAAAGTTGGCCCGACCGGACTCGAACCGGTAACCCGCTGCATATAAGGCAGACGCTCTGACCATTGAGCTACGGGCCACTTTTTAGCACAAAAAAACCGGGCGTTTTTAACGACCGGTTTTTACGTTGTACATAAGCAATTACTTATGTTCGTTGACACCAGGGTCGTTGATATTTTTTCTCATAGCCATACCACTTCGATAACAGTTGCCCGTTATGAATACCAATAAATCGTATGCTATGACAATGCGTTTGCATGCTTAGTTTTTTCGTTATAAATACAAATAAAAAGCCCCGCAATCTCTTGCGGGGCTTATGTTATATTGAATTCGTTTTTTCAACTATTCTGTAGCATAACATGCCCCGCAACTTGTATAGTCTTCCCGCAGACTAAACCAGTTTTTTATTTGTATGTGAATTGTTGAGCGGTACATGTTTTGTGATTTTTTTAACAGTGCAAAGATGGATATAATTTTTTAATATCTCCAAATTTTTTTGAAAAATATTTTTTAGCTAGATAAGTGAAGATGTTTTTTATGTATTGATAATGACTGTGAGGATAGCGAATTGTTTATGTAAATAGACAATATTGTGTCAATTATTTTATTGATAATAATGTCAATCTAAAATCTAAATAAAATGAAGTTTTATTAACAAATTCTGGTGGTAAATCTGTTACGCAAAGTATTTGTTAATACGGATTAACATATTATCTGATTTTTCGACAAAATCTTTTATAGCAAGCATTTTGAAAAAAGATGTCTTAATTCAAAATGAGATTTTTAATTAAAATTTTTCTGTTAAGGATTCAAGATGACTCCGGAATATTTTTTTCCTTTGTAAGGTTAAAATTAAAAAAATCATGATCCTATTTTTTTATGATAATTGTAACGATCCTACAAATTATCGTTTATCCGTACCATTTATAGGCAACACAACTGCAATAATATCACCTGTACGCTGGTTAAGTGTTAATGAAATCAAAACTTCCTATGAATATTCGTATTCTTCACGCTGACGATGATACCGTTTTCTCCGGTATTGTAAAGAAAATACTGCACCAGAGCCGCTTCGAGGTATATAATGCCTACGACGGAGAAGAAGCCTGGGGGATTTTTAATGAGCAAAGCTTCCATTATTGCCTGTTGGACATTATGATGCCCCGGCTGAATGGCATTGATCTGGGTGAAAGAATCCGGAAAGTAGATAAGCAGATGCCTATTTTTTATTTATCTGGGGAAGATCCTTTAATAGTAGAAAAAGAGGTGTTTGGTCGCGGCGGGGGAAATGGATATTTTAATAAAACATTCAATATTAAGCAGTTGTCGGATATTCTGTTGCATTATTTTATATGTCCACCTATAACCAAATCTTATGGCACTTGAGATCGGAGCAGCCAAGTATGACGAAACCAATCGTGAATTAACAGGTCCCAACAAGAAGAAGGAAAAACTTCCTCCAGGTATTCATGACCTTTTAATGTGTCTGATGGCCACCCCTGATGTAATGGTAAAGAAAGAGGTCTTATTAAAAGTTGTATCCGGAGATGAAAATCAATTGTGGGTCTATGTATCCAGACTCAAAGGGTATTTTGAAAAGGTAGGTGCACCGCAGGATATTGAGAACATGTATGGAGAAGGATATGTGTTGAGTCTCCCAAAATAACCACGGACCGGCTGTCGAAGAAGCCTTGAAAACCTTTACCCTCCTACTCCTCCCGAAGGATACTATCTCGTACGTAAAATGAAAAACCGATTTTTCACATAAACATGTACTTATGGCAAATCATAAAAGACGCAGGGAACCCATGACCATTCTATACGCAGAAGATAACGTCATTACCGCCAGATGCCTGAAACAGGCATTGGAGCAAGCAGGTAACTATGAAGTGGTTGTTGCTACAAACGGAATGGAAGCCTGGCAATACTTCAGCAATAAATTTTTCGATGTTTGCTTACTCGATGTACACATGCCGGAATTAGATGGTGTAGAACTGGGTGCAAAAATACGTGGAGTCAATACCATTGTTCCCATCGTGTACATATCCGCTGATGCCCACCGGGATACTCAATTGAAGGGCTTTAACGTTGGCGGCGCAGACGACTATTGCGTTAAACCTATTGACGTCCCCGTGCTGATTCCTAAAATGGAGGCACTTTGCCGCAGAGCAAAGGAGCAGCTCGAAGCTTGTGAAACCATTGTGCTGGACAGCTACATTATTAATACGCGTCTGGCTACGCTTACTGTTGATGATATGTCTATTTCCATTACAGCCAACGAAATACGAGTCCTAAAGTACTTGCTAGCCAATGTCAATAAAACCGTAGAGAATGATGTGCTGAAACTGCTGGTTTCCGGCGTCGACAAGCAACGAACGTTATATACCACTATTTCTATGCTCAGAACGCATTTCAAGTATAGTCGTAATGTCGAAATATTTACCATTCAATGTTCCGGATACCTGCTTTCAGTACCCAAAGATATTATCCGATATTTTTAATGTTTAGTTCGTTTTCCTCATCAAATATTTTCTTATATTCGGTACCTGTTTAGTAAACCCAAAAGAGAATGTTAACCATATTTTTAAAAACTCAAAAACAATGACCATGAAACTCCACAGAACATTACATCATCCAGATGGTGGGCGTTCATTATCAGAATATGAAATCAGAGATAATCATGTTTTTACTACCATACACCATCCGAAGGGCTCCAGCTCCCTCCCCTGGTATGAGGTCAGAGAAAATAAGTTATACCCCACCATGCATCATCCCAATGGCAGAAGTTCATTTCCCTGGTTTGAAATTAATGGGAATAATATAACGCCGTCTATTCATCATCCGAAAGGGGTGGATGGATTGGCCTGGTATAAGATTGTATAGTATTTTATTTCACATGGGTTTATAAATGGAGGCCTGGCACATGGTTGTCAGGCTTTTTTGTGGGAGAAGGATCGGACGTGGTTGGTTATATGGTTTCTTTTGCCAGGCTTAATAAATAGCTGGCATCTATTAATCTTAATACTTCATGGTAAAATAATAATAAGTCCGCCCGTGATTGTGCATCTTCGTACTGCGTATCCGCTGCCGCAAGGGTTTCGGAAAGCCAGAGCCAGAGTGTTTGTCGTGCTTCGGTGGGTGGGAATAACTCCGAGAAGTGGGCCAGGACGAGTGTTGGGTCATTGGATTCCTGTTCAGAAAGGTGTGTGTGGTAGAAGAAAGGATGTGAGGTTTGCATAACAATATATTTTAAATGTATCCCTAATTTACATATAAATATCTGTATAAAGGCTATTTAGCTCCTGAATATTTATATAAATATGCTTATTAGGGATACTTTTTATCTGGTTTCATAATTTCTATTATGCTTAGATTGTAGAAAAATATGCTTTAAAAGCGTTTTTATGAGCGATAAAGTATTAAATAGAATAAAAGCTGTATTGGCCGAAAAGGCTAAGGCAAATAAGTGGTTAGCGGAAGCAATAGGCGTGAATATTAATACCGTATCGAAATGGTGTACGAATAAAATACAGCCTTCGGTGGAGACACTATTTGAAATAGCAGAGGCATTAGAAGTGGAAGCGAGAGAGTTACTAGTCCTTAGAAAAGGTCAATGATTTTAAAGATGGAATACAAAGAACAACTCGATACCCTACGCCAGCAAATGCCCATTGGTATTCGCCAAGGACTTGATCTACTCCGCAAAACCGGCGGAGACATTGTTGCAGCCCGTTCCCTGTTTGAAGAAGAAATCACAGCGATTATTATTAGCAAAACCTCCGTTTCGCGTGAAGTGGCTCAAAAACATTTAAAAGCTGCTAACTATGACATCCCCAAAACGCTTGTTAGCATTGAAGAGGAACGTTTCTCTTTGCCTGAGCGCATATTGCGTAATACAAAAGATAAAGAAGCAGCGTTATCTCTGCTGGCGCAGAACCTGGAAGATGCAAAAGGTATAAAGCGCGATCATTGGCTGGCACTGGATCAATTGCAACATTTATCGCCGGTGCAGCAATGTTTACTGGTAGTAATGGACTGGCTGGATTATGAAGATTATGAAGGGTTTGACGCTGCCATTTACTTTTATCTGGATCTTGTCATTACTCAAATAGAGGCGCAGCTATTGCTTCCCGAATTGGCAGACACACTACGTCATGCAGGAATACGACGTGACGAAATCAAAGCAGGGCACAGAGCCAAGAATGCAGTAAACAAGTCATTTTTTTTAGTTAATAAGCTTAGTAAGGACAGGAAATTGTTGAGTTATGAAGATGCTTTTAAAGCATCTAAATCTGCTATTGTAGATAAGCTTTATGATTTAGTAACGAATAATATCAAAGAGTTTCAATGAGGGCCGTTGACGCTACATTGGCCGCATCCCCGGTTTTAATTGCTCTCTCAGCCCTTCTACAGACATCACATTTATGTTTTTATGAAGCATCCGATGACAATTAGAACATACTAATGCCAAATCTTTTAAGCTTGTCTGTGTGGATGCTATTATGTTTGCAAGTGGTGTTTTATGATGGCATTCAATAAACCCTTTTCCAATTTCTCCATAAGAATCGTAAAAATCAAATCCACAAACCTCACACAACAATTTCCCATTCCTCTTTAGTACATCTTGCTTTTTCTGCTTAATAATTTTTGGTGAACGCTCCCTTACTTTATGGAGTTTATACAGGATGGTACCCTCTTCTACTTTATCTTCAAAGGTTTGCTCATCGTCTTCAATATGAAAAATTTCTTCTTTAATGCCTTCGTCAGAAATAACAGCCTTGATTTTCTTCACAATGTCGCCGAGTTCTTCTTGTTTATGAAAGAATTTATTAAATAGAATCTCATCAAGCTTGGAAGCGCCCTTCATACCTTTACCTGGATATCTTTCATCTATAAATAAGAAGTTGGAAAGTTTCAGTGTAACGCTGTTGGGATTTCTGAATTTCTCTTCATCAATACGGTTAGTAATTAAAGGAAGGCTAATCAATAGTTTACTTAATGCAATTATTTGAGGATTCTTTTTGTCAATACTGCCTCTATTTGGAGAAAAGTACAGTTGAAGCGCAAGTAAAATCTCATCGCTATGCCACTTTGGATTGTTCATATTAATACAATGTTTATCGGTACAGTACGGACGCTCAAATAATGATGCAGTAAATAGTCTTCACATAAATGTGATCTAATCAAGATGAAAACTATAAACTCATTTAATTATGTCAAATTTCAAAATGATAAACAAATATAAAAAATAAGCAACATCCCCCCACAATTGCAAATCCCCCCTATTCTCCCTAAATTTACCCCACATGCATACCGGCCAGTCACACCGCTCCCATCACCAACTAAAGTCATTATTTGACCTGCTATACCTGCGCCTATGCCGATTTGCTGACCAAATTATCTCCGATTCCGCTACTGCAGAGGATATCGTTCAGGAAGCATTCATAAAATTMTGGCAACGCAACACCGAAATTCCAGACCTTCCAGCCATTAAAACATTTTTGTATGTAATGGTGAGGAATGCTTGTCTGAACCACCTTAAGCACCAAAAGGTGGCAAAAAAATTTGCAGAAACACAAGTCACAGAAGCAGAAGATGCCGCGGTATTGAAAGCGGAGGTATGGGGAGAAGTGCATCGGGCGATTGCTTCATTGCCGGAAGGCTGCCGTAATGTTTTCAAGCTCAGTTACCTGGAGGGACTAAAAAACCAGGAGGTGGCAGATGAATTGAAGATTTCTGTTAATACGGTAAAAACGCAAAAAGCCCGTGCATTGGCATTGTTGAAACTGCGATTAACACCAGAATCCTTTATGGCATTGTGTATCCTCGTTTCAGAAAAATATTTTTAGGTCTTTCACCCATTTGAGGTTAGTAGATTGTTTATAGATATAGTAGCACATGGAATCATATAATCACCTGTATCACACGTCCCGGTTAATAGTGAAGTATTGGGATAATACGTTATCTGAAGAAGAGCGCGTATCGTTAGAGGCATGGATAGCCGAGAGTGAGCATAACAGGCTGTTATTTGAGGAATTGAGCAAGGAAGAGGTGTTGAAGGAGGAGATGTTGGAGATGGGGAAATATCATCCGGAGCAGGCCTGGGATCGTATCCGGGGGGAGATGATGGTAAAGCGCATAATTCCCTGGGGACGGATAGCCGCCGCGATGGCGCTGTTGCTGCTGGCCATTGGAGCCAGGTGGTGGTATACGAGTACGGAGGTGGAGAAACAACAGCMGGTGATTGCAACCACGGCGCCTGTGAAAGGCAAGCCGGTATTGGTGATGAGCAATGGAGAGGAAATGGTGCTGGGCGCTGCGAAAGATACACTGCTCACGGGTCAGAATGGGGCCAGTATCCGGCAGCAGGGCAATAAGCTGGCGTATAACAATACAAGCGGACCGCTGGTATATAATACGCTGAAGATCCCGAGGGGCATGGATTACAGTCTTACGCTGAGTGATGGCACACAGGTATGGCTAAACGCTGAATCGTCGTTACGGTTCCCGGTGCACTTTACGGAGGCTGACCGGAAAGTATATCTTACGGGAGAAGCCTACTTCGTAGTGGCCG
This sequence comes from Chitinophaga sp. 05T412, assembly GCF_056396465.1. NCBI lineage: Bacteria > Pseudomonadati > Bacteroidota > Chitinophagia > Chitinophagales > Chitinophagaceae > Chitinophaga > Chitinophaga sp. 05T412. The sequence continues at coordinate 65,708 of NZ_JBFTLN010000006.1, read as the reverse complement.
CTGATGCCCGCAAACCCTTTAGCGTGGTAGCCAAACAAGCAGAAGTGGCCGTATTGGGAACGGAGTTCAACATCATGGCGTATGAAAATGAGCCAACGATGCAAACGGCTTTAGTGAGTGGCAGCGTGAAAGTTAAGACGGCAAGCGGCGAAACGCTGCTACAACCGGGGTGGGTAGGCATTACGGAAAATGGTACCACCACCGCGAAGCAAATGGACATTAACGCGCTGACAGGCTGGAAACGTGGACTGTTTGTATTCCGAAACGCTGATATTACTACGGTATTACATCAGCTGGAGCGTTGGTACGATGTAACAGCGGTATATCCAAAAGAGAATGTCGGTAGCCAGCATTTTACTGGCGCTATTAAAAGATACGATAATATAGAACAGGTACTGGAGATGCTAAATCAAACAGGAGGAGCCAATTTTAAACTAAGTGGTAAACAAATAAACGTAGCATTTTAATCAACAACCAACCAGTGTAATGTCAGATGTGTGCCCGGAACGTTACGGGCGCGATTGTCATGCTCGCTGAGCCAAAATCTCTTGTAGTCAATGAAACGATTGTCGATGTTACTGCTTTGTATGCAGTATATAGGGTCGCTATGCGCGCAGTCAGTCACGACCAGCCTGCAGCAGGTGCCCGTTGAAAAAGCGTTTGCTGTTATTCAGCAACAAACCGGGTATGAATTTTTATATAACAACGAGTCTATAAAAAAGGCGGGAACGGTGAGCTTGTCGGTAAAGCAGGTGTCGCTGGAAGCGGCATTACAGCAATGTTTCAGCCAGATTCCATTTACATGGAAGGTGGTAGATAAAACCATTGTGGTAACGCCGAAGGGCGCCACCGCAGCGGCGGAGTATACCATCAGTGGCAGGGTGTTGTCGTTTGAGGGAAAGCAGCCGTTGATAGGCGCTACTATCCGCGTACGGGGTACTGATAAAGGCGCTACCACCAATAGCAGTGGCGCGTTTACTATTACTACGGGTATGCAGCATCCGGTATTGCAGGTGTCTTTCCTGGGATATATCACCAAAGAATTGAGAGCGGAGGATAACGAGGTTATTTATTTAGAGGAAGATAAAAAGAAGCTCAACGAAGTAGTGGTGACTACAGGATATATCACCCTGCCGAAGGAGCGCGCTACGGGCTCGTTTTCACAGGTAGATAAATCGCAGTTGGATAAACGCGTGTCTACCAATATCCTGGATAAACTGGAAGGGTTGAGCACTGGTTTGTCTTTTTCAAGGAGTGTAACTTCTGATAAGCCCAAGCTGAGTCTCCGTGGCCGCAGCACGCTGTTCTCCGAAGATCAGCCACTGATTGTGGTAAACGGCTTCCCCATTGAAGGCGACCTGAATAGCATTGACCCCGACGATGTAGAAAGCATCACCATCCTGAAAGATGCTGCTGCGGCTTCTATCTGGGGTGTTCGTGCAGCCAACGGCGTTATAGTGATCACTACCCGCCAGGGTAAAATGAATCAGCGCCCTACGGTGGAAGCTAGATCCAACATCATTTTCGGGAAGAAACCGGATTACGGACAACTGCGCCTGATGAGCACCAGTGATTATATAGATGCCCAACAGATATTGTTTAAAGCAGGTAGATTTAATCAACTGTTTTCTCCCGGCAGCCGCCAACCTATTCCGGAGGCAGTACAGATCTGGAAAGACGCGAAGGACGGAAAAATCACCAATGAGGTAGCTACGCAAAAAGTAGATGCACTCCGCAACATCGAAATCCTGGACGACTACAGCCGTTTATTCACCCGCAACACATTAACCCAGCAGTACCAGGTAAATGTTAGTGGCGGTAGTGAAAACATGCAATATTATCTCTCCGCAGGATATGATAAAAATGCTAACTACATGGTGGGCAACGACTACGAGCGTTTCACACTGAATACCAGCAATACCGTACGCGTAACAAAAAAATTAGAACTGAGCATCGCCGGGCAGCTTTCTCAAGGCAATACTACCAACCCTTTTGATGTGAGTAGTGGCTCTCCTTTCGATATGATCAGCGGCTCGCGTAATGCCACCAACGTATCAGCGCAGATCCCCTCCCCTTACACCCGCCTGATTGACGACAAAGGCAATGCACTGAAAATTCCCTGGATGTACAACGATGCATTCAAGCAAAATGGCTACGATCAGGGCCTCCTCAACATGGATTACTATCCATTGACGGAGTACCAAATGATGAACCGCCACATAAAAAGTATGGCCGTTAACGTTAGACTCGGTGCTAATTATGAAATCGCGAAAGGCTTAAACCTTGATCTGAAATATAACCTCGAAAAAAATACCGGATCAGACAGAGACCTCGCAGATCAGCGCCGGTTCTGGGTAAGAGACAACGTGAATGTCTTCTCTGAAACCATCGATGGTGAACAGGTACGACATCTGCCATTAGGCGATATCTTAACACTGGGCAAAACAGAACTAACCGCGCAAACATTCCGCGGTCAGCTGAATTTTAACCGTATCTGGGGCAAGAAGCACGCCATAGCTGCTATTGCAGGAGCAGAGGCCAGGGAGATTTTGAGAGAAGGAAATAAACAACGCCTCTTCGGTTATAACGATCGTACGCTGCAATATGCAGATGTGGATATGGTCACACAATTCCCGGATCTATATGGTTTCACCAATTCTATTGGTAGTGTGTTAGGCGTAGGTACGCCCATCACCTACATAAAAGATCGCTTCGTTTCTTATTTCACCAACGCTTCCTATACTTATCTGAACCGCTACACCTTATCCGCCAGCGGACGTGTAGACGGTTCCAATCTCTTTGGTGTACAACGCAACCGCCGCCTGAATCCATTGTGGTCAGTAGGTGGCGCGTGGCAGGTGCAGCGCGAAAAGTTTTTCCATGCCAACTGGGTAGATATGCTGAAACTGCGTGTAACCTATGGTTTTAACGGTAACATCAACAAAACCGCTACAGCGTATACCACCGCCAGCCTCATGCCTTCCGGTGAAAACTCTACTTCGTTCATTCCCTATGCTAATATTATCAACCCTGCCAACCCTAACCTGCGCTGGGAAAAAGTAGGACAAGTGAATCTGGGCGTAGACTTCGCATTGTTCCACGAAACATTGAGCGGATCATTGGAATACTTCAACAAGCGTGCACAGGATCTGTTTGGAAGCGCCTTCATGGCGCCTTCTACGGGCTTCAACAGCGTTAGCAGCAATATTGCCGCTATGCGCACCAACGGTTGGGAGCTGAAGCTGGACTCACGTAACATCAGCACCAATCATTTCCGCTGGAACACGACGTTTATGTTGAGCATCGCAAAAGATAAGGTGACCAAATTTTACAACACCGGCGGTGATATGAATCCATCGATGTTCCTGCTCTACGGTGGCCGCGATGATGATGATAAGTCTACCTACCTGCCAGTTGAAGGATATCCGTTATTCGGTATCTGGGCTTACCCATGGGGCGGACTGGATGCAAAAGGAAATGCTACTATTCTCGGACCGGATGGCAAAACCATTACCGATCGCTTTGCAGCAGGCCGCACCTACGATAACATCTACAAGATGAAATATATGGGAGCGGTGAATCCGCCGGTATTTGGTAGCCTGGCGAATACTTTCACCTACAAGCAATTAAGCCTGACGGTGAATCTCCTGTATAAACTGGGGCACTACTACCGCCGCAGCGACCTCGGATACTATACCATGGCGGTGATGTACCAACGTGGTCCGGATAGCTTCAAAGACCGCTGGAAGCAACCTGGTGATGAAAAGAAAACCAATATTCCTGCCTTTACAGCCGTAAGAGCGCAGGACAGAGTGAATAATGATTTCTATCAATATTCAGATGTAAATGTGGATAAAGCAGATCATATCCGCTTACAGGATGTACTGTTAAGTTACGACATCACCCGGCAAACGGTATCCCGCCTGCCGGTGAACCGCATCACACTGTATGCACAAGCCAGCAACCTGGGTATTATCTGGAGAGCTAATAAAAATGGAATAGATCCTGATTATGCGCCGCAAACATTTTCATCGGTGATGCCACCAGTGCGTACACTGGCTATTGGCGCCAAAGTAGGTTTCTAATCACATCAAATGACTAAGAAATGAAAAGGAGTATATATATCATATTTGCTTTTATAGCGGCGGCGTTGGCAGGTTGTAAAGACTACCTGGATATACAGCCGAAAGACAAACTCATTCCCGGCACGGTAGAAGATTTTCGTTTACTGCTCGATGATCAGTGGACGATGACGCTAACCCCGGGCCTGGGTGATATTATGACCGATGACCTGTCCTTATCAGAAAGCCAATACGGCGATCTGTCGCAGGAATATCAGCAACGCCTCTACACCTGGAGCAAAGATGTTTTCGCACCGGATGAAGATATCCGCGACTGGAGCGGTCCGTATAAAGTAATTTTCTATGCTAACACCATCCTGGAAGGGCTGGCGGCTAATCCCGCCGGGCTCCCGGAAATACGCAACCAGATTGAAGGAGAAGCGATGTTCTATCGTGCTTATGCCTACTTTAATTTGCTGAACACCTTCGCGAAACAATACAATGCCGCCACGGCAGATAAAGATCTGGGTGTGCCACTGAGATTATCGTCTGATGTAACGGTATCGGTTACACGCAATAGTGTACGGGAAGTATATGGCCAGGTGCTCAGTGATGTCAACAACGCCATCCGCTTACTGCCGGTAAAATCATCTTTTAAAACAAGACCTTCCCGCACAGCTGCCTATGCGTTGTCGGCACGTATTAACCTGCAGATGGGTAAATATGATCAGGCCATGGAACAGGCAAACAGTGCGTTGTCTTACCAAAATACCCTGGTAGATTATAAAACGGTAGATCCAGCCAACTCCACATTTGACGCGGTATTCCCGATAAATATTGTGAATAATCCGGAAGTGATTTTCATTTCATCTACCTCAGGTTTATATGCTAAAAATCATTTCATCTCTCCTGATGTGTATCAGCTTTATGATGAACATGATTTACGCACGTCATTATTATTTAGAGAGATGCCGGATGACGGGAACTATCAATACATAGGTACTTATAACGATGGTGGCCGTACGGATGTGCCTTCGCCATTTTCGGGCTTTTCGGTGGCGGAACTTTACCTGATCCGGGCAGAATGCTATGCGCGTAAAAATGACGCGGCCAAAGCCATGAGCGACCTGAATACCTTACTGGTAAACCGTTTTGAAGCAAATACTTTCCAGCCGTTAATTGCGGCTTCTGCTAAAGATGCGCTGAAAACAGTACTGCTGGAACGCCGCAAGGAGTTAGTGTTTAGAAACCTTCGCCTTATGGATCTCAAAAGGTTGAATATGGACCCGGAACAACAGGTAACGTTAACGCGTACACTGGATGGCCAAACGTTGACATTAACACCAGGCAGTAACCGCTACGTGTTTCCTATTCCCAACAAGGAAATTACCTCCAGCCACCTGGAACAAAATCCAAGATAAATCATGCGAGCAACCATCTTTTTACTTTTTGCCCTCGCTGCCACATCAGTAGTAAAGGCGCAAAACAAAGGAAGCAAGCCACAGCGAAGCACTATTACTTTAAGTGCTACACATATAAACGGAGACTTCTACGTGGAGCAATTGCCCCCCGTAAACGAAGTATTGGTACGTAAAATGAAAGCCGTTAGTGAGCGTTTCCCTGCAGATAGTACAAAGTACATCACCTGGAGTACTAATATCACATCACCGGTAGTAGTAACAGTGGCTATACGTGGAAAAGAAGTCAGCTCATCACAGAAGGTATATCTGAAACCCGGCGACTCGCTGAGCCTTGTGTTCAATGGGAAAAACCAAGGTTTCCTGATGGATACACTTCATTCCAAAGCAGGTACATTCAATAATGTATTGGCATGGTACGACTATAACGCGTCCGAAGTGATCAATGATCTGTGGACAGGCTTAGACGAAAACAAAGCCACCACCGCTACCATGGAAGCCTTGCTGCAACGCGTGAACAAACTATACACCACCGCAAAGCAGCGGACCGGTAATAACACTTACCTGGAAACGATGTATGGATTCAATCTCCTCACAATCCGTAACGCTTACGGTTGGTATTATGAGGAGAATAAAATCACACCGGGCCTTCCTCCTGCGTTAATAGGGCCGGCCTATGACGACAAAGCTTTTGCGCAGATGAACTCTCCGGTTTTTGTGCAATATATTCTTCCGGAGGAAGCCAGAAGAGGATTCTTTTTTACTTACGACTGGATGCTGAATCAGCGCTACAAAAGCGCTCTGGCTGGTAAAAGTGATAGCGCCAAAGTGGCTTTCCTGGGACAGAAAATATTGCAGATAAACAAGTACGCACCATTTAGGGAAGTGGCGCAATTTGTCTATACAAAAAACACCTATTTTGCTTATCTCAATAAACATTACACCACAGACCAGCTGCCTGTTGCCCGTAAGCTAGCCATGGCGGCGGCCGCGCCTATAAAGGATACTGCCTTTCAAAACCGTTTGCAACAACTGATTGCCACCATGGGAAATGTATTGCCTGGCTCACCAGGACTCAATTTCGCCCTGGAAGATCATAAAGGTAAGATCTGGCATTTCAGCGACCTCAAAGGAAAAGTAGTGTATATAGATGTATGGACTACGTGGTGTGGCCCTTGTCGTGCGGAAGCGCCGCTGTTTGAAAAAATGGCTGCTGATTATGCTGGTAAAGATGTCGTGTTTTTAGGTATTTCGGCAGATAGACCTAAAGACAAGGCTACCTGGGTGGAAATGGCCGGCCACAAGCAAACTTTACAGCTGTATTCCGGCGAAAAAACGGCTTTCATGCAGTATTATCAGGTGCCCGGCTACCCTACTTTTCTGTTATTCGATAAAGAAGGAAAGGTTGTAAGTGCAGATTCACCGCGGCCCAGCACAGAAAATACCATCAAAGAAGCTATCAATAAACTTTTGTAAACGCATATAGGGGTACTCGCCGATTAGGTGCGTCATGCATACAAGAGGTATTAGCTCTTCTTCCGCCATAGTTTTTCTTTAGGGGGGACGCCAAAAGCGTCCCTCTTTTTATTTGTAGCCTGCAGCCTGTAATTCAAACAGCTCCGCATATCTCCCCTTTTTCGCCAGCAGTTCTTCATGACTACCAATCTCTACTAAAGTGCCATTCTCCAGCACCAGTATGCGATTGGCCATGCGCACGGTGGAAAACCGATGGGAAATTAACACCGCTGTTTTATGGCGGGTAAGATCTGCAAACCGGAGAAATACATTGTATTCCGCACGGGCATCCAGCGCCGAAGTGGGCTCGTCGAGAATCAGTAGTTGGGCATCTTTCATGTAGGCTCGTGCCAGTGCAATCTTTTGCCATTCGCCACCGGATAATTCAATACCCTGATGGAAGCGGCGTCCCAGCATCTGCTGATATCCCTGCGGCATTTTTTCGATGAGCGGATAGGCCAGGCTTTGTTGCGCGGCATCTTCAATCCTCTCCTGGTTGCTGCTTTGGTCAATATTGCCCACTGCAATATTTTGCGATACAGTCATCTGGTAACGCTGATAATCCTGGAATATAACGCCAACATGTATACGTAATTCTTTCAGATCGTATTCCCTGAGGTCAACGCCATCCAATAAAACGCGGCCTTCCACCGGATCGTATAATCGGGATAATAGCTTTACCAGCGTGGTTTTACCAGCGCCATTCTCTCCTACCAGCGCCAGTTTTTCGCCTGCATGTAAGGTGAAACTCAAATGACGAATGGCCCATTTGTCGGAGTTGATATATTTAAACCCTACATTTTCAAATGTAAATCCCTGTTGAATGGGATTTGGAAATGGCCGCGGTTGCACCGGCGACACCATTTTGGGCTGCATCTCAAAATATTCAAACAGGTCGCGCAGGTATAATGCACCTTGTGTTACACTGGAGAAACGAATGAGGATACCCTGAAAAGTAGTGCGCAGCTGCCGGAATGATCCTGCCAGGAAAGCCAGATCACCGATGCTCAGTTGCCCGCTGATGGTACGTAGTATGATGATGACATAAGCGGCATAGTAGCCCGCAGCGCCCAATATCGCGAACACCGTGCCCCAGGTGGCGTCTCTTACCTGAAGGTCTTTTTTATCAGCATAAAATTTATCGGAGATCGTCCGGAAGCGATTAATCAGGAAATTAGAAAGATCAAATACTTTCACTTCTTTCGCCGTTTCATCGCTGGCGCCGAGGTAGCGGATATAGTCCAGCTCCCGCCTGTCTGAGGTTTGGCCCCAGGCCAGTTTGTAGGAGAGGTCGTTGAAATGCGATTCATTTAAGAACGCAGGAATAACCGCCAGCAAGAGTAATAAGATCAGCCAGGGATTGAATAATACAAGGCCCGCTGCCAGAAATATGATGGTGATAATATCCTGTACCTGGCTTAATACCTGCGCCAGTAGTATGGTTCGGCCAGTAGTTTGTTGACGCGCACGCTCCAGTTTATCATAGAAATCAGCATCTTCAAATTGATCTAAATCCAGTGAGGCGGCATGTTCCATGATTTTTACCGAGGTGTGGTTGGCGAAGAGATCGCCCAATAATCCATCCAGCAGGGAAATCACACGCCCCAATCCATCAGATATAATGGCCAATCCAAATTCTATGGCTACCAGCTGCCACAGCCAGGTGGTGGAATGATGGGGATCTTTATTCAACAATACTACCTGGTCTATAATCAGTTTGCCTACATAAAGTAACGACAACGGCATGGCGGATTGCGCTACCCGTAATATACTATTGGCAATTGTAAAACCGGGGCTCGTTTGCCAAACCATACGGAAAAATGCGGGTAGGTTCCGTAAGGCTGCCAGTCGCTCTTTAAAGGTTAATTTTTCGTCCTTGCCAGAACGTCTTCCTTTTGCACTCATGGAAGTAATTTACAAAAATTGTTTCTTCCAACCCGGCCAGCAGGTTGGAAGAAAACAATCTATTCAATATCTACCTTCCACGGCTTCCCGAATTTGTTGATTTCCAGTTGCAGCGGACTGTTTTTCCAGGCAGATAAATACTTTTTGATATTGTCCACATTTTTAAAATCAGCTGCTTTTATACCGTTGATGCTCATCACCACATCTTTAACAGAAGCCCCGCTATTGGCGGCCGAAGATCCGGTAGTAATCTGTTTGATGACCATCTCCCCATTATCAAATCCCCATTGAACATCCCGCAGCCAGAAGTCGGCAGGCTGGAAATAGTTTTTATTGGGCGTAAGATAAAACTGCTTGTCGGCAAGATTGATAATGCAGTTAAAGTTCCGGATCAGTTCAATACCGAAGCTACCATCGCCCGCTGGTGACCACTTTTCATCGCCTTCGCGATAGGATTGCAGGGTGCCGGTGAAGTAATTCAATTGCAGGTCACCTATTTTCAGATAGTCGAAAATGCCGGAGGATACCGGAGAAGAGTGCCCCATGCTATAGTTGGTGCTGTAATACTGCACCTCAAAGTTGTCTGTTAAATGATGCTTGTTTACTGAAGGTCCGAACAGAATAAGTGGATAGCCAGCGCCGGTATCGAAATGAAAATCGCCTTGCACTACTTTTTGGTTATTGAGTTTCACCTCGCCTTTGATACCAGGTACGCCCTGGCTGTAATCCAATGCTACAGCGGTTCCGCCGGTAGGATAGTTGAACTGGCCAAAGGTATACAACCTGATTTCTGATTTATCAAAATCAATTGCGGTAATGTAATTGCGGAGGAAGTTAGCGCCAAATAATCCGTCGAGTTCTTCATCGAAATTGGGAAACAGGGCGCTGTTCTGGTTCGCGATGGTGAGAGTATCAAAGTGCATGTCAATGCCGGAGGCAATGCCAATTTCGGTAGAAGCGCCTACCACACTGGCTTGCTGCTGCCTTTTTGCAACAATGCCCAGTTCATCGGCTACCGATTTTTTGAGTCCCATGCCGTCTGCCCCGGTGTCAAACAGGAAGCGCAGTACCCGTTTGCTATTGTTCAGTGTGAGCTTCAGCACAATCTTTTTCTCCGTAAATTCAAAAGGAATTACTGCTGCCAGCCTGGATGCTTTAGAAAGATCCACGCCATAAAGCCGGTCAAAAAAGCTGATCCGCATAATTTTGCCGGCGCTGTCCAGCGGCAGGGTGGCTTCAAAAGGAGGTTGCTGTTGATAATAACATTTTAGCAAGATGCTTTTGCCTTTTGGCGTGGTGATCACTTTTTTGAATTGTAACTTTTCCAAAGTGTCATAGGAGGTGATCAGTCGTTTCGCGATGCTCAAAGCATGCGGCGCGCCGTAAACGCCTACACTAAAATCTTCCGATAAGTAAGGCAGGATGATGTCTGGCTTCCTGTCCCGTAGGGCGGTCTCCAGTGTTTTGGTGATGCTGGCTGCGTCCTGCGCAATACCAGACAGCGTGATACCCGCCAACAGGCAGGTACACAGCAGTAGTCTCTGTAGCATTTTTTAATGGTGGTTTGGTAAGGCGAAATTATTCTTTAAAATTTATATCATATAACCGCTTATATATATTTAAGCCGTTAATCATTACATTTGAGTTCATGTGAAAAAATCGGGTTTGCTATGATTTTATTGATAAGTTCCTTGGTAATTGGCTGTGCAGTGGTAGTGGCAGCAGTAGTATACGCTATTAATACGCAGTCCAAACAGTGGGCGGAGTCGGAAAATTAGGATCATATCCTTTATTCGTTGCTTCAATACCTGATATTTGCTGATTAATTAGGCTTTCAGTAGGGGGATGCGCGCTGCAGCTGCGTCATACCTGCGTACTGTGGCTTTTTATTTTATCTAGTAACTGTTGATATGCGCGAAAAAAGGAATGTGCTGACTTATCTGGCTGGGCGGGAATGGCTGATCCTCACGTTGTGGTTCGGACTGGCTTTCCTGGGTGCCGTTATGGAAATATCCAGAGGAAATATTAATAATTTTCTGATATTTAAGAATGTATTTTTCCACGTCCTCCATCAGCAACCCCTTTATATCCCCTACCCTGCAGAGTATTACGATGTAAATCTTTATGGACCGGTGTTTAGCATGGTGATAGCGCCATTTGCTGCGCTGGATACGCATATAGGGGCTTTGGTATGGGCGATGTCTGGTGCTGCCGTGCTTTTTTATGCCATTCGTCAGCTGCCGCTTAACCGCATGCAGCAAAATATTATCCTGCTGTTATGTACCCAGGAACTCATGGGAGCCAGCGGATGGTTCCAGCTTAACCAGTTTATTGGCGCCTTTATCATATTAACGTTTACATACACCATCAAGGGAAAGGAGCTATGGGCCGCCTTTTTCATCGTTTTAGGTACGCTTACGAAGTTTTACGGTATTGTAGGACTGGCATTTTTCTTTTTCAGTCCCAACCCAAGGCGCTTTATTAGTGCGCTGTTCTTATGGGGGGCAGTACTGTTTGCCCTGCCCATGATTATTTCTTCTCCCCATTATATCATTAATTGCTATTATGAATGGTATGCTGCATTGGTCCATAAAAATCAGTTGAACCTGGGCGATATACGCAGCTTTCAGGACATTTCTGCAGGTGGCTTTATCAAACGGGTATTTCAAATACCTGAGCTGAACAGCCTGGTGGTATTGATTCCGGCGGTAGTGATATTCCTGTTGCAGTATACGCAGTTGAAGTATCGGTATAATTCCCGCTATCGCTTATACATTTTATGCTCTACCATCATGTTCCCGGTGCTGTTTAGCAGTAGCTCAGAGTCGCCTACCTACATTATTGCCATCCCCGCCATCTGTATCTGGTATGTGATGCAACCAGCTACCAGGTGGAATAACATATTTATCTTTTTTGCCATTTTGTTGGTAAGCTTCTCGCATTCAGACGTGGTAACGCCCTGGGTAAGGAAAAATCTGGCAGTCCCATATGCGCTGAAAGCATTGCCCTGCCTGGTATTGTGGCTCATGATCGCTTATGAGATCTTTACTAAGAAGTTTTTATTGAAGAAAGAAGATGTTACTCCGCCTGTGCGCGAGTTAGCGCCCATCGCCCAATTATAAAAAAATTAACTAAAAAAGTTAATAATCAGGCCGTAAATTGCCAGATTATTAAAGGTTTTTGATTATGAACACGGGATTCAAGATTGGTGGCGCATTGGCGTTATCTGCATTGCTGACTCACGGCATTCAGGCAGATGCTCAGAAGAAGGAAACATTTGTAGAAAGTAAATCAGTAGCTTCAGTAGATCCATACATAGGCTCCGGCGGACATGGACACGTATTCGTAGGCGCCAGCGTTCCTTATGGCGCGGTACAAACAGGACCTACCAATATTGTAAAGGGCTGGGATTGGTGCTCCGGCTACCACTACTCAGACAGTGTGCTGATAGGCTTCTCCCAGATGCACCTGAGCGGCACCGGTATCGGTGACCTCGGCGATGTATTGGTAATGCCTTACACCGGTAAAGTTAGAACCAATAGAGGTACACAGGAAGATCCTACCTCCGGATACGGCTCTCACTACTCCCACAAAGGAGAAACCGTTCGCCCAGGCTACTACGCCGTACAGCTGAACGATTACAACATCAAAGCAGAACTCACCGCCTCAGAAAGAGTGGCTTTACATCGGTATACTTTCCCGAAAGATCAACAGGCAAATATCATCATCGACCTGAAAGAAGGTATCGGCTGGGATGCACCTGTTGAAACTTTTATTCGTCAGGTAGATGAATACACACTCGAAGGTTACCGCTACTCCAAAGGATGGGCGGAGGACCAGCGCCTGTGGTTTGCCATCAAATCTTCTGTGCCGGTAAAACAATTCCTGGTATTTGATGGAGATACCCAACAAACCGGTAATTCCGTAAAATCAAAAACTGCCAAAGGTGTGATCGTTTTCGATAAGTCGCCCGGACAGGTAATGCTGAAAGTAGGCATCTCCCCTGTAAGCAGCGAAAACGCATTGGCTAATATCAAGGCGGAAATTCCAGGATGGGACTTCGCTAACGTAGTGAATAGCGCCAATGCCAAATGGGATAAAGAATTATCCAAAGTAAAGATCGAAACAAAAGACGAGGCCGCACGCCGCGTATTCTATACCGCACTGTATCATACCATGATTGATCCTGCTTTGTTCAATGATCATGATGGCAGCTACCGCGGCACCGACAAAAAAGTATATCCTAATCCAGGCTTCGATAACTATTCTGTTTTCTCACTCTGGGATATCTATCGCTCTTGCGCGCCATTGAGTACCATTCTGCATCCTGATAAAGTGAACAGCTTTGTAAACTCTATGCTCGCTATCTACAAACAGCAGGGTAAATTACCCATCTGGCACCTGAATGGTAACGAAACCAATTGCATGGTGGGCTATCATGCCGTACCGCCAATTGTGGATGCTTACCTGAAAGGCTATACCGGCTTCAATGCAGAAGATGCATTTGCTGCCATGAAAGCCTCTTCCACCCGCGATGACCTCGGCGTGAAATACGTGAAAGAATTAGGCTATATCCCTGCCGATAAAGAATATGAATCCGTTTCAAAAGCGCTGGAATATGCTATCGACGACTGGTGCATCGCTGCCATGGCTAAGAAAATGGGCAAAACAGCCGACTACGAATACTATAAAAAGCGTGCAGGCTACTATAAAAACTATTTCGATAGCAGCATCCGTTTTGTACGTCCACGTATGAGCGATGGTAGCTTCAAAACACCTTATGATCCGTTTAACTCTATCCACGAGAAAGGCGATTTCACTGAAGGTAACGGCTGGCAATATACCTGGCTGGTGCCACAGGATGTAGAAGGATTAATCCACCTCATGGGCGGCGACGATGCCTTCACCCGTAAACTCGATAGTCTCTTTACTGCCAAAGGCGATATGGGTGCAGAAGCGTCCAGCGATATATCCGGTCTGATTGGTATGTATGCACACGGTAATGAACCTAGTCATCACGTTACCTATATGTACCCATTTGCCGGTTACCAATGGAAAACCGCAGAGAAAGTAAGACAGGTAATGAAAGAATTCTATTTCGATAAACCAGATGGATTGGCCGGTAATGAAGATTGCGGCGCCATGTCATCCTGGTATGTGTTTTCTTCCCTGGGCTTCTACCCTGAAAACGCTGCCAGCGGTGTATATGTATTAGGCAGTCCGCTGTTTGATAAAGCCACCATCAATGTAGGCGGCGGTAAAACATTCACGGTACAGGCCATCGGTAACAGTCCGGAGAATATTTATATTCAAAGCGTTACCCTCAATGGAAAGCCTTACAGCAAAAGCTTTATCACACACCAGGATGTGATAAAAGGCGGTACCATGGTAGTGAAAATGGGCAACAAACCTAACTACGATTTCGGTAAAGCTGCAGCAGACAGACCTGCTAATGTGTTGTAAAAACCGGGAATAAGATAAAAGAAAAGGGAAGATATAGCCAGCTATATCTTCCCTTTTCTTTTATCTTCTAAAAAATCTGCTTACGCACTTTCTCCCAATACCCGCAGTACTTCCGGCGTTACTTCACCAAAAATAGACACCCCGGCAGCGCCATTTTGAATGGCTAATCTCACTGCTTCCGCTAACTCTGTATAGTTGCCGTGGAAGTCGGGCAAATAAAGACCTGCATACAGCGGGAATGCGCCATGTAATCCTTTTACGCCTTCTGCTACGGCATCGCCAATCCAGCTCACATTTTCACGATAGAAGCCATGATAAATCATAGGGCATACTGCATTCAACGGCCAGTTGGTCCAGTCTTGCCGCACAATGCGTTTGGCAATTTCTGGCGTAGGGAATACTGCTGCAGAGATGGGCTTCTTATGTTGCCGCGCTACCTGTGCCAGATTGTTCACTACATTGGTAATACGATCATAGCGAAACTTGCGCCAGGAAGGGCTTTGGTCGGGATGCTCTATCTGCAGCGGATCAATACCATTCTTTTCTTTATAGGCATTGCGGCATTGTTCGCAGTAGCAGAAATCATATTCCGGCAATTCTTTCGACTGATCAATACCATAATGGCTCCAGAGGTTTACAGGTAATATCACATCGCAGAAGCGTACATAATCCAGGTGAATACCATCTACATAATCCAGGGAAAGACTCTTTTCCACCTGGCTTTTCAGGTAGTTCACCACTTCGGGTTTGCTGGGGCATAGCCATCTGTAGTAGTCTACATAAGGTGGATGATCTGCGCAGGATTCGCCTTTACGGTTTTTCGCATACCACTCCGGATGACTGGCCAGCAAGTCTTTCTCACCACGATTCATGGTCCATATCCAGCGATGTGCTTTGATACCGTTGGCTTTCGCAGTTTTGAAATGCAGTTCGCTGTCAGCTTCAAACATGATATCCGTGATGCCTGCTTTTCTGTAAGTGGCATACCTGGCCTGCAATACAGCGGCAGTATCTTTAAAGTCAGGATTAATCCACACACGGTGTTGTACCGCCGTTTTCTCCAGACGCGGCGCCTTATTATCAGTGGCGGCAGCACTTACCGGCAAAGATGGCTTCATTAATGCCAATCCGCCGATACCTAATGATTTAATAAAAAGACGTTTGTCCATATCCGTTATTTTCTGTTTTTTAAAACGTTCCTGCAGCTGGCCAGGTTACAATTTATTTTCTGTCGCTGGTTACTTTCCCTTCCTGATTAATACTCACTGTTCCCCGGAAATTGCTGCCGGTAATACTGGCAGTAAATTGTGTAGAGATGCCTTCCATCGACAAACTATATACCTGTCCGTTGGCGCCGGTTTCTTTAGCAGGAATTTTCAATGCTTCCAGGTTAGCGGCATATTTGCCATTGCTGTATCTATAAGCCAGTTGTGCATAGTAAATCTTCCACAGGTAAGCTTTGGCATCCTCTACTGCGGGTAGTTGAAACTCAGCTTTGGGTTGTGTGGTAAACAGCAGATAGCCCCATCTTTCAGGTGCATGCATGTTAATGATATCCTGCGGTGACCATACCCAGTTGTTTTCTGGTTTTTGTTGCTTTACATATTCGCCGTTTTTAATATCGGTGTCCCACTCTACCCTGGAAAAATTAATCCGCCATAATGTGTTGTCGGTAGGACGTGCGTTGTTATTGAAGAAGCTGAGCGCGGTAAAAGGAATGGCCATTTCTACGGTCCATTCTTTATCCGTGTCTTTCGCATTATTAAGTGTACCGTTTACGTGTACCGCCGTGCGAATGCCTTTAGTATCCCAGTTCAGGAGGGCTTCACCTCCATTACGATAAGGCTTGCCCATAAAGAGGTCCATAACAGTATTAAGGGCATTGATCTCTATTTCATAATATTGATGGGTATCGCCATCGGGGTCAATGAATACTTCAAAGTCGTTGTCATGAAAAATGATGGCGTCGTGATCGCGCAGGGTGGCCCATATATGCGGTTCCTGCAGTTCTGCAGCAATATAAAGGTATTGATCATCCCACATCATTTTTACCCGGGTACGCAGCCGGGGTACGGGTTTGGCTTTCCCTTCAATATCTTCAAAATCTGCGCTCCATGCTGCTTGTTTCCAGACCGCTTCATCTATTTTACCATCAATGGTTACACTACCTTTGGCCTGATAGCAGATGTAGTGTTTAGGTATGCTGGTAAAGGGTTTGAAGGCATCAGAGAAGGTCTGGGCGAAGGTTGTCTTCCCCAGGATTATACTGATTATACTGATTATGCCGATACTCTTTTTTAGAAATGGATATTTTGTTTTCATTGACATTTATCGTTGAATAGTCGTCTAAATTCAAGGCTTGAGGTGCCAAAGTTAATAAGTAATCCTGTTTCCACATTGTAAGCTTTAAGATAACTTCTTGCCTGCGATAAATGTACTTGCTCTGTAATTGCTAATGCTTTTAGTTCTACACAAACAACATTTTCAACAATAAAGTCAGCTCTACGCCCTCCCACATATAGCCCATCGTAATATATTGGGCTTTCCTTTTCTCTTTCGAAAGTAATTCCCTTTTTTGTCATCTCAATAGCCAATGCACGTTGATATATCACCTCTTGAAATCCAGGACCTAGTGTCCGATGAACATGCATAGCACATCCTATTATTTTACCAGTAAGCGCAGAATGCTTGTAGTCGGGGTTAATCATAAAGTAAGTGAAGGTTAAACAAACAATTCTCCCAATTTAGCTCATTCACCACATTAAAAAAAGAGCCGGAATAAAATCCGGCTCAAGAAGTATAAAAAATCAACTGGAAATCAAAAAAAGAAAATCAGTCTAATCAGTCTAATCCTGATCCAGACAAAAACTCGCTACCAGATCCGCACTCTCACGCTATCCGCTCTATACATTCCATCTCCTGGCTTAAGGCCATATACTTCATAAAAAGCATCAACATCACTAAACGGTCCATTTACCCTGTATTTGGCAGGTGAATGTACATCGGTCAGTAACTGCTTAGCCAATGCTTCTTTTTTAGTATGCCCTAACCATCCCAATGAATAGCCCATGAAGTAGCGTTGCGCTGGAGTGTAGCCCGCAATTTTTTCGTTTTTCTTATACTGTTCAGTTTTCTTGAAGGCTTCCCATCCCAGCAATATACCACCCAGGTCAGCGATGTTTTCGCCGAGCGTGGCTTTACCGTTGATGTGTAAACTATCTACTACTACGTAGCCGTCKAATTGTTTTACCATTACGGCAGCACGATCATTGAATTTCTTTTCATCTTCTTTGGTCCACCAGCTTTTCAGGTTACCAGCAGCATCAAATTGTCTGCCTTCATCATCAAAGCCGTGTGTGATCTCATGGCCAATGGTAGACGCGCCGGCATAGCCATATACAACGGCATCATCCAGTTCTTCGTCGCGCTTACCAGGAACGGTGAAGATACCAGCAGGCAATACAATTTCATTGTTGCTGGGGTTATAGTAGGCGTTGTACGTTTGTGGCGTCATATCCCATTCTGTACGATCTACCGGTTTGCCCAGTTTGGCAATGCTGTAGTTTAACCACCAACGGTTGGCAGCACGTACATTCTCATAGTAGGATTGATCCTTGATATCCATAGCAGAGAAGTCTTTCCACTTGTCAGGATAACCTACTTTCTTGGTAATTTTCGACAGCTTATATAATGCTTTTTGTTTGGTGCTATCACTCATCCAATCCAGGTGTTCGATACGGGTTTTCAGTTCTCCGCGTATTTCTTCTACCAGGTTTTCATATCTCTTTTTAGCAGTGGCGTTAAAGAATTCTTTCGCAAAAAGTTGACCCAGTGCTTCGCCGATAGCGCCTTCTTCTGCATCCAGTACGCGTTTCCAACGAGGTTTCTGTTTGTCTTGTCCTCTCATCAGGGTACCATAAAAGGCAAAGTCAGTGCCGGCAATGGTATCGCTTAAAGTACTGGCAGCGCTGTTGATGAGGTTCCACTTCAGATAATTTTTCCAGGTAGCGAGTGGCTGTGATTTCAGCGCGTTGCTTAAAGTCGTATAAAATTCCGGTTGACCAACAATCACGGTATCCGCGTATTGTGTAATACCTTGTTGTTTGATGAAGTCTGCCCAGTCAACGTTGCCGGCAATTTTGTTCAATTGGGTTACCGCCATTTTGTGGTAGTTAGCTTCCGGATCACGGAGGGCTTCCAGTTTACGGCTGGATTTGGCCAGTACGGTTTCCAGTGCTACTATTTCCGCTGCAGCTTTTTTAGCGGCGGTGCTGTCCATACCAGTGAATTGCAGCATTTTCGCCACATGCGCCGGATAGGCATTTCTTATTTTAGCAGTGCGCTCATCGGTATTAAAGTAATAATCGCGGTTAGGTAAACCTAAGCCTCCTTGTCCAAACTGTACAATGATTAACTCGCTGTTTTTGGCATCTTGTCCTATGCCCAGGTCACAGAGGGAGTTGGTATAGTGGTGCATTTTTGCGGCCAGTTGTACCAGTTGCTGCAGATTGGTAACGGCATCAATAGCTTTCAATCCTTCCTCAATAGGCTTGATCCCATCGGCATTGATTTTCACCGAATCCATACCACTTTTCCAGAAAGCGGCAATTTTTTTAGAAGTAGCATCAGTAGGGGCTTCCGCTGCTTTTTCGTTGATGGTACGAAGACGTTTATATAACTCTTCCTGTACCAGGTTACCAATTCCCCAGGCGCTATATTCCGCAGGAATAGGATTGCGTTTTATCCAGCCACCGTTGGCGTAGTCAAAGAAATCTTGCGCGGGATTAACCGTGCTGTCTACGTTGGCAGCTACGGCATCTGGTGTAGCTTGTTGGGCATCAGCGCTTTTTTGTCCCTGGTTGCAGGCTACAAAACAAGCCATACTGGCTATGCCTGCTCCGGTAAGGATATACTTCATCATAAGCTGTAAAGGATTTTGTTGTCGGGAGAAAGGTAATTATTTTTTTGTGACCTACCGGGGTAAAAAGGGCTAATGGTAGGAGGATAATTTAAAGTAAATATTCATTTTATGTTGTATTTTGTTTGGAAGTCAACTCCTAACCCACTACACTATGATCAACAGACTTACATCTGGTCGTATTTTATCCATCGATGCATTTCGCGGTATCACTATTCTTGTCATGATTTTCGTGAATAGCGTATCCGGTGTAAGCGGTATTCCTTCCTGGATGCAACATGCACTGGGGCCGGAAGACCGGATGACATTTGTAGATGTGGTGTTTCCTGCCTTTCTTTTCATTGTGGGCATGTCCATTCCATTTGCTATTAACAGCCGTTTAGCAAAGGGCGATAGTTTCTGGCAACTACAACAGCATATTGCCTGGCGCACATTGGGGCTGTGGGTATTAGGTATTTTCATGGTCAATGCAGAAGAATTAAATGCATCGGCAACCGGAATGAGTACGGCGTTATGGGCGTTGTTGTTTTATGCGTGTGCCATACTGGTATGGAATGTATACACGTTCCAGCAACGCTGGATAGGTTGGGCGCTGAAAGGTATTGGGCTGCTGGGATTACTGGTGTTGGGAATTATTTATCGCGGCGGTGATGGAACCGCGCGCTTAAGTCCGCAGTGGTGGGGCATTCTGGGATTGATAGGTTGGGCTTACCTATACGCTTGTATTATTTATCAATTGTTCAAAGGTAATGCGGGTGGTATCATGTTGATGATTGCTGGCTGTATTGGTGGCTATATATTTCTTCAGCATCATCATAACAGTTTGAGCATATTTACTTCACAAAGCCGGAATATGGCGCATGCTTCCATCGTATTGTGTGGAATGGTGGTATCATTGTTTTATTTTGATGAAGACCTGGGTTTAAAAGGTAGTAAGCTAGTGTCCAGGGTGACTGGATTCTTAATTATTATTTTGGTGGCAGCATTCTTCCTGCGACCGGCATTTCAGGTATCGAAAATTCGTGCAACGCCCAGTTGGTGTTTGTATAGCGCAGCTATTTGCATCGCTGTATTTTCTATTTTATATTTTTTAATAGATGTAAAACGTATCAGCAAGTGGACCACATTTTTCCGTCCTGCAGGAAGTAACCCCCTGCTCACGTATATCCTGCCCGACATCGTTTTTTATGGTATGCTGTTGGCCGGAGTTGGCTTGCCGGCTGTATTGGAACAAGGAATTCCTGGTATCCTCTGGTGCGCCTTTTTTGCAGTAGCCATGTTGTTTGTCGTTAAAGTTTTAAATAAGCTGGGAATCCGTCTACAACTGTAACATTCGGATATTCTCCCCCGTTATAATACGCGTAATGTAGAAATATATCTACGTGAAAACACAACGGTACACCTGAATACCAGTCAGTAATGTGATGGCATTTCGTTTGTCTCCATTACTACGGGTACAAAATTGTTTTACCCCAAAAAAAGTTCCCCCATGAAAAAAATCGCCGTGATATTGGTGATCGCAGGAGTGATTTTAGCTATCTTAGCGCAGTATGCCTACATCAACGACTGGGT
This sequence comes from Chitinophaga sp. 05T412, assembly GCF_056396465.1. Taxonomy (NCBI): domain Bacteria; kingdom Pseudomonadati; phylum Bacteroidota; class Chitinophagia; order Chitinophagales; family Chitinophagaceae; genus Chitinophaga; species Chitinophaga sp. 05T412. Next base: position 44,856 of record NZ_JBFTLN010000006.1, on the reverse strand, counting down.
ATGGTTTAAAGTATTCCATACGTTGGGATTCATAGGCTACATATTTATCATCAGCGGTCTTGCTTATTTTTCCCTGTGGTTAATTCATCAGTTTTCACGAGATGAAAGAAACAGGATGAAGCGTTACCACCACCGTCATAGCGGTGAGGAAGCCAATACTGCGCAACAGTAACAGTTTATGTCAGATATTTTCACGCTCAAGTTTGAATATAAAGGTCATCCGCATATCGTGGAAGTGCAAACAGGTCATCAGCAATTTAAAACCGTGTATAAGGTGACGATTGCCGAACATGAAATAGTTTTTGAGCCAGATGAAGAAGGCTTTGTGCGGGCGATCTCCAGCAAACCATTACACGATCACTTAAATACAGTTGATGTCGGGCTGTTACACCGGGTAGCGGAATTGATTGTGGAGCATATTCAATAATCATGAGGAGGCAGCTTCATTGCTCTCTCCCCTGATTTCATCCCGTAATGTTTCCGGGTCCCAGCCCTGCCCTTCGTCCAGCCAGGTTTTTACACGATCAGAAGAAATGAGTTTTTCCATTTCTTCAATGCGCTCTTTCATGGAGTTGATGTACTGTTTTTTATCATCGCGCAAAGCGGACAGGCCTTTCAGTGTACGTTCATCCTGCCGGAAGAAGGTACGGGCAGCGCGTTCGCTATGATACGCCCGTTGCCCCAGCATGCGTAAAGCGTCAACGCCTACACGCAGTGAGGTGTCTACTGTTTCCCGGTAAATATGCAGTACCCCCAGGTCCATCAGTTCAAAGGTATCCTCATTATTTTCAGCTCTTACCAGCAATTGCAGATGAGGGAAATATCGTTGTGCCATCTTTACAATGTCGCGGGTTTGCTCCGGATGATCAGTAGCAATAATCAGCATTTTAGCATCGGCGGCGCCCGCAGCTACGAGTAGGTCATAGCGGGAGGCATCTCCATAATATACTTTAATACCCATGTTATGTAAAGCATCTACCCGGTCAGAGTCCAGGTCAAGAATAGTGGCATTAATACCATTGGCACGAAKAAACCGCCCCGTCATACTTCCAAAACGGCCGAAACCGGCTATAATCACCGGGTTCTTTTCATTAATAGTATCCGCTTCCCGCTCTGCGGTTACTTCAGAACGGGTAGAATAAGGCTGTATCACTTTTTCGTATAGTAACATGATCAATGGCGTAAGTGCCATACTAATGGCTACCACAGCCGTCATCATAGCACTCATCTCTGCACTCATCAAATGCGTTTGACTCGTAAACGATAACAACACAAATGCAAATTCTCCGATATCCGCCAGCGCAAAGGCAAACAGCATATTCTGATCTAAGTTCAGCTTAAATATTTTACCCAATATCAGCAGCACAATACCTTTTAATACCATAATACCGACTACTAAACCCATGATCAGCCAGGGTTGCGCCATGATCAGCTTAAAGTCGATAGAAGCGCCTACGGCAATGAAAAATAGGCCCAGCAACAACCCTTTAAAAGGTTCAATATCACTTTCCAATTCATGACGATATTCACTGTTGGCAAGTACTACACCACCTAAAAAGGCGCCCAGTGCGGAACTGAGTCCCACGAGATTCATTAGCACGGCAATGGCCACTACCATCAATAATGCAGTAGCGGTAAATAATTCACGTACCCGCGTACGGGCTATAATCCGCATGATAGGCCGCACGAGGTACCTGCCAGCAATAATAATAGCAGCTACTGCACCTAATACCACTAGCGTTTGTCCCCAGCCAGGCAGGTTATCACGCAGTGAATGTGTATGAGAGGTTTCTGCGGCCGCATTGCCCGCCAGTAAAGGGAAAACCGCCAGCATCGGAATCACGGCGATATCCTGAAATAGTAATACCGAGAAGGCGCTTTGTCCTGCAGCAGTACCCATCCACCCTTTTTCATTCAGCGTTTGTAACACAATAGCCGTAGAGGAAAGCGATAAAATCATGCCCAACGCCAGTGATGTATTCATGGGCTGCCCAATTAGGAAGGCAATACCCGCTATGGCAGCAGCACTCAACACCACCTGTAGTCCGCCCAGCCCGAGAATAGACGCCCGCAATCGCCATAATAGCGCCGGTTCCAGCTCTATTCCAATTAAAAATAACATCATCACTACGCCAAATTCCGCGAAATGCATGATGTCTTCTCCCTCTCTTCCTATAAAACCCAGCAGCGATGGACCTATAATAATACCCGCTATCAGGTAGCCTAAAACGGCGCCCAGCCCCATTTTCTTGGCCAGCGGTACAAATACAATGGCCGCAGCCAGGTATACCATCGACTGAAATAAGAGTGAATGTTGATCCATGTTAACGGGTTTGTGCGGGTAGTTGAAGAATTTGATTCAGATAGTTCAAATCAGGTAGCGGCGTTGGATCAAATTTTTTGTCGGTTAACTTTTCCAATACCTGTGTCAGCGCAACTGCATCTTCTTTGATATCCGAAATATCCTGGCGGTGCACGCCATAAATTACATAGGGTGCTATATAATGCATGTTACACAACTTCGCCGTTTGCGAAAATGGGAGCAAAAACTCATGTATCGTATGCCCATGATGGCCTTCCGGATGATAAGATTGCTCCGGACCGCCGGCACTGATAATGTTGCCGAAATATTTTCCCTGCAATGCTTTGCCCGTATGGCCATATGCCCAGCCGTGTTCCAGCACCAGATCCTGCCATTGCTTGATAATGGCTGGCGCACTATACCAATAAAATGGATGCTGCAGGAATATAATATCATGTTGCTCTAATAGCTTTTGTTCACGTGCTACATTAATATCCAGGTCAGGGTATTGCTCATAAAGGTCGTTGAAAGTAATGCCTGGTATACCTTTGATGGCATGTACCAGCTGCAGTTGTACCCTGGATTTCTCCAGTGCAGGGTGTGCAAAATTTATCAGAACCTTGGCCATTTGTAAATCAGATGTTTGATGATAAAAGCAGTGCTATCCTTCAGAATATTCCTGTAATAATAGTCTGTATTTATTAAGAATACTGGATTTGGAGATAAAGCCTATCAGTCGTTTATCCTGTACCACGGGCAGGTTCCAGGCTTGTACCTCATCAAATTTTTTGATGACCGTGTCAATATTATCTTTTAAAGATACCACTGCCGGCGGCGGTTGCATTAGCTTCTTAACAGTCACAATATCATAAAGTTCCGGATTAAACATAATCGGACGGATATCATCCAGCGTAATAATGCCTTCAAACAGTTGTTGGTGGTTAATGACTGCAATAATATTTCTATGTCCTTCTTTTACCAGCTCAATAAGTTGACGCAGTGTAGCATCAATAGAAATCAGTTGCACATCTTTTTCAATCACGTCTTCCATCTTCAGGAGCAGCAGGATGTTTTTGTCGTGCGCCCTGGTAAATACTTTCCCTTCTTTTGCCAGTTGTTTGAGTTCCGGAGAGATGGGCGAAAACCATTTCGCCATCAGAAATGAAATGGTGGAAACAATCATCAACGGAATAAAGAGATCATATCCGGAGCTGGATTCAGCAATCAGGAAGATGGCGGTAAGCGGCGCATACATTACCCCGGCCATTACCCCCGCCATTCCTACAATCACGAGGTTGGTCACCGGAATATCCGTCAGCCCCATTTGCTGGCATACCATCGCATAAAAGAAACCCAGAAATCCGCCGGCAAACAGCGAGGGAGCAAAGTTACCGCCATTACCACCGCTCTGGATAGTTACCGAAGCAGCCAGCGCTTTTAATAAGCACACACAGCCGGTAAAAACTACCAGCATCCAGCTTTGCATGGGGAGGTACCGGAAAAAGCTGTTCTGTAAAATAGCTTCTCCATTGCCGGAGGCCAGCGATTTTACACTGGTATATCCTTCCCCGAATAAAGGAGGTAAGGCCACGCAAAGTGCCGACACCAGGATACCTCCGAGTATAGCCCGCTGTAAGGCTGTCCATTTAAGGTGATGGAAAAAATGTTCTATTTTTTGGGAGATGACTACATAATATCTCGCATAAAATCCACTGATAATTCCCAGGGCTATATAGTAGGGAACATTGTGATAATTGAAGGCCACACGCGATTCGAAATGAAACAGGGCTTCTTCCTGCAAAATTACTTTCGATAACAAACTACCACATACGGCAGCAACAACCAAAGGCATGAAGTCGGAAAACACAACACCGGTCAGCAATATTTCGAAGGCAAACATCATCCCGGCAATGGGCGCATTAAAGGCAGCGGCAATACCTGCCGTAGCGCCGGCAGCCAATAGCAGTGTTCGTTCTTTATAGCCAAGGTGATAGGTGCGCGCGAAATTAGAGCCCAGCGCGGCGCCGGTCACCGCAATCGGACTTTCCAATCCGGCGGAACCTCCCAATCCCACTGTGATGGCGCTTTGTACAATCTGAGAATACATTTTTACCGGTGGAATMAGGCTGGAGTTCAGTGCTATTTCGTGTAGTATCGCAGGAATGCCTTTCCTCGACTGACCTTTGAAAAACCAGATCACCATTAAGGTAGTCAACACAATTCCCAGAAACGGAAACACCAGGTAAAAAATAACCTGCGTTTGGAAATGTACTTTGTAGGTGATGATATAATGAATGTAGTGAACCAGGCTTTTTAAAATAACCCCGGCCAATCCAGCGCTACAGCCTACCAATATACCGGATAGCAACAGAAACTGCTGACGGTTCATTTTACTATGCAACCAGTGTAGCACCAGTTCATAGCTTTTAGCCCGCCTTAAACTGTACTGTTCGAAATCCTTTTTAAATCGAAAAAATTGATGGTACTTCCGGAGGCGGCTAAATTTACTCATGCAGCAAATTTAAGGATCAGAGCTCAATCAGTGCATAAACTTTATCATTCATGTATGGTCCGCCGGGATGCCGGGCGGTGTAGTCCAGGTTAATCCAGTATTCACCTTTTAATTCGTGGTAGTATATTTCCGTCACCACGGGCTTCGGGAAAAGCGTGACGATGGCTTGTTTCATAATTTCAAAATCTTCCCTATCTCCACAATACAATTCCGGGTAAGCATGTCCTTTGATCAGTACAATACGGCAGCGGGCGCCAATGGACTGCAGGCAGGAAGTCATTAAAATAGAGTGATCATCGCAGTCGCCGCCCAGTCCATTTTTAATTGTTTCCTGTGGCGTGGCAAAATATTCGTCGCGACGGGAATCCAGTACATATTTAAAATGACTGTTGATATAGCGGAATAGCGAGAGAAAGCGGGTGATTTTTCCGTATTTATAGAAATATTGGTCGTAATAATCGAGGGAGTGTTGTACAGAGAAGTTACGGACTACTGAATCCTGGAAATTGATTTTTTCCCGTATACCCCTCACCGTTTTATCGCGATAGCTCTCTACCCTTCTGGGATAGAAGCTAAGGATATCCTGCTGTTTGCTGTCTTTGGCGCTGAGGTTACCCCGCACCATGCCTTTATAATCGTTGAGTACATTGTTGAAAGTATAGCGACCGGTATATTTATTAAATACCATTACGCTGCAGGCGAATAGAAATACAGGAATGATGAGTGGACGGAATATCCAGCGGAGCAGATATACCACACAAAAGCTCGCGGCCACTGCTACCAACAAGTCCACATGCCATCCATTGGCAACCAGTGGAGGAATAAAACGGTTAATGTAAGGTGCAAGTAGTGCTAACGTTAACAGACTCAATAAATTGAGCAGTAGTAACTGTACCCGCRTGTATTTGCTTTCGTCAATGGCCATTATGCTACGCAATAAAGCAAAATTATGCCATAATTATCGCGCAAAATTTGAAACTGCCTGTTTAAAAGAAGTACTTTTTCTGATGAGTTCTATTTGCTGTACGGTATCATTTTTCTGTTTATCCATCTGCAATTCCTGATAGATTTTATTCAGCAAACCAAAATTCATCAGCGCCAGTACTTTGAAATCCAGCTTTTGTGCATTCTCTACGGCTGTTTCGGCAGTGCGGATGGCCTTGTTGAATTCGTGTTCATTAAAATAAACACCGGCGTATAGCAACTTCTGCACAGATTCCAGGTATTTGCCGCCGAAATAGTCGGAGGAATATTTCTTAATTACCTGGTCGGTATGTCTGCAAATTCGTGCAGCCGACGCCGTTTGTCCTAATCCAAGGTAGGCCTGTGCCTGCCAGCAAAGAAGGGTCAAACGGAGAGAATCTGTTTTACGATGTTGTAAGGAAGGGTACGTTTMGAATATACTGGTGGTGAAATTCAGCAGATGTTCATGGTCTTCCAGCAGCGTAAATACAATACCCATATTCCGGAACACAATTTCCTGTGGTTCGGTGATTGGTTTTTTCCCGCCTTTCGCGCCTGTCCAGTAGCGGAAATAGTTGTAAATCTTCTCCCGGATATCTTCATTAACGATACCAAATTTGAGGAATTCATAAATGAACAGTTGTATTTCATAAGGAGTTACCCACAGTTCATCTTCAAATTCATCGGCGTTGTATATCTTTTTAATATTGTTAAGCTCTACTTCACATTGCTCTGCATCCAGTTGAAGCAGGGCCATGGTGAAGAGTTTGCTCCTGATTTTAAGTTTATCTTCCCGGGCTTCCGCCAGTCCGAGCAGTGCCGTTAGAACTTTCCTTTTTCTGAAATGAATAAATTCATCGCTGATAAAGGGTCCTATCGTGTTCTTTTTAAAGAAGCCTGCCGGGAAGATAGATTTAAGTTCTCCCTGGTTATTGCCATCATGTTGGTAATGTAGTACGAGGTATTCCAGCAGATGGGATTTTTCTATATTGGATAATGGTAAATGCAACATTTTGATGATGCCATCAATCTGGGCATGATTGATAGCATAGCGTAACAGCCATCTGAAAACGCCGATCCGATAAGGAGATTGTGGCAGATGTGCCAGTATGGCCATCAGCAGGGATTCATTGATTTCCTGACCGTTTTGTTTCAGGTAATGCATGGCCACAAAATATTCCAGCAGCATGGTATGGGCGAAGCGCACCTTTACGTTGAACATAATTTCCTGGCTCAGGTTTTCTTCTACCAGGATATTATCTGCCAGTAATTCCTTGTAAGCGGGGAATAATTCGGCGTTTTGCGTGAGCAACAGGTTTTTATCTGTATAAATACCGGTTCTGCCGAGATCCAGCAGGGCCAGTAATTTTTCAATGATTTTTATTTTGAAAGAATTGCTTTGCGAGTTGAACACCCTGTTTTGAATGAATCGCGAAACAATCTCGAATAAGCTGAGGTGTTCATCTACAAATGTTTGATCCGGGCCTGTATTTAGCTGGCAGAACAACTGCAGATAATATGGATACCTTAATTTCTGAAGGAAGGTTTCAGAAAAGAGGCGTACGGTGGCTGGATCAAATTGATGGTTATATAATATGGACTTCACCTCCTGCTCTGTCAGCTGAGGCATATTGATATTGGTTTCTTCATCCATTTCGGCGCCCAGGTACCAGTAGCGCCGGAAGGCGGGGTACTGTTGTGAGTGCTGGAATATTTCTGACCAGGTACTGCTCCGGATAGAAAGAATCACTTTCACCCATGGATACAGGTCGTTGGAGTATACAAAGTCTTCCAGTTTGGAATAGAGCACACGAAGCTTTTCACCGGCAACGGCAATTTCATCAAATCCGTCTATTATTAATATAAGGCGTCCCCCCTTCTTATCGAAGTGGCTGGCGAAGTATTCGCGGAAGTTTTCACCGTTGCCCAGGTTCATTTGATTATCCAGCCAGGTGGAAAGGGAAAAGCCTTTCAGCAGCAGGCTGCCGGCAGCATGGGCATGAATAAACCAGCAGATATCTCTTTTATACCGGGCTTCTCTTCCAAACCAGCAATGTTCAGCCATGTGAACGAGGGCGAGCGATTTACCCCATCCGGATGGTGCAATTAAAGCGGTAGCTGCATAATCGCTTTCCAGGAACTTCTCAATGTGTGCATTACAATACGGCCGGTGTACGGTGTACGGGAAGGCAATACCTGAGYGGTTTTTGAGGGTAAGGATGGTGTAGTGGGAAACGGCATCCGCTTTACTTTTAAGGTCGAGCCATTTGGTTGGATCGAATACAGGAACATTCGGGTTCTCGCTGGTGAACATCGGTTCACTGTTGAGTATCCTGTAATGATGTTGCTGAAAATCGTCCCAGTCCTTATACTGGCAGTATTGCGAAAGCGTGTTCAACGTATATCTGGAGAAGCTGTGTTGAGCCACAGCAAAACCAAACACCCGTTTGAGCGTAGTTTCGCTCACCAGTTTCGTGGTGTCATCCAATATGGACTGAGAGAGATGTTTGCAATCTCCTGGTAGTATGACTTCAACACCGAACCTGCGCAAAACTTCGTTCTGCAGAGTGACGATAAAGTCATAGGATAGATCAATCATAGGGGACAATAAAATGGATTTTCGAATTGTCGGTACTTTTTTAATTACGTATGGTATCTGCGTTTAGATTTACCAAAAGTCGAATGAACAAAATGAACAGAAAATATTAAACTGAATTATATATATAAAAATAATAAATAAGATTCGCGCGCACTTTAATTATAATCTGAATACCATATATAAATATGAGTATTACAATATACTATTATTATATAAAATATTATTATATATTATTTTTTTGTTTTTTGACCGTCCAGCAAAGGTTCCTAAATATTTATTCGGCAGGCAAAAAAAAAATAGTCAATCGGAGTGCGAGCCGGCGCTCCAAACTGCTCAGTTCCCCAAAAGATGGCAAATCGAAAAGTCGAATGAATGAAATGAACAGAAAATATTGAGATTGAACAAAGTGAACTGCCAAAATGGAATGAACAAAAAGAGCCTTCAATAAACCACCCCTTCAATATACATTCGTACCGTTTTCTGTAACATTATTTTAACAAATACGCAAGGAAGTATACTTTTTATCAACCAGTATCCTTTCCCCAAGACATTCCTAACCTGCCTGCCTCCAATAGAGTTTTGTTGTATCGCAATAAAACTGAACAATTTTTATTCAAATATTTGATGCTATGCATTCAAAAGCTACTCCTAATAGCCCTTTTACTGCTCTCTTTTCTCTCCCTCACCCAAAGGGAACGGCTACTGCTAAAACCAGCTTCGCCTATATCTGTTTCAGCGCCGGTTCACTGGCCTGGAAAAGTCTGCTGGTATTGCTCCTACTATTTGGTATAAGCGCTAAGGAGGGCTGGGCGCAAACATATGTTACGCGCGTCTACGCTAATAGTCAGGCCAACCAGGCCAGTGGGGTTTGCCTTCTTTGTAGTGTGACTAATCCCGCGCAGGCAGTGGATGGCAATTTGAACACAGCATCAACTATCAATACAGTGGTAGCGGCTTTGGGCGCTACAGAATATCAGGAGTTGATTTTTCCAGCCGCGGTTACCAATAATACCCCGGCAATCGTTAAAATAGGCGCCTCTGGTGCACTTGGCAACATCGTGTCATTGAACCTATTGGGAGGAATATATATACAAGCCTTTAACGGGGCCACTCCTGTAGGTGCCAAAGCATTTGCCAATCAATCAGTACTGAGCCTCCTCGCCAGTGGCAACCAGGCAGAAATATTTCTGACTGCTCCCGGTGGAACATATGATCGTGTAAGGGTAACCGTAGATGGTGGTTTGGCGGGCATTGCAGGCAGCATCGATGTATATGCTGCTTATTACAATGTACCCGCTGTCGGCACAATCGCCTGTGATAAAGCCATCGACGTATTATATGGCGTAACCGGTTCTGTTGGCGCATTAGGAAGCGTTACCACTCCGGCATTGGCAGGCGATGGTATCGTTTCTCCTACCAACTATGCTACACTGAATAGCACCGTTGGTCTGCTGAACAGTAGTGCAGAAGTAACTGCCGTATTCCCTGGTCTTTCCAAACTCGGCGACTCTGTACGCGTTATTGCATCAGTCCCTTCTTCCCTGTTAACACTACAAGTACTTGGCTCCATTAAAGTCACTACTTATAATGGCCCCAACGTAGTAGATAATATCGTTGGTTCCAGTGGGTTACTAAACCTCACTTTATTGAGCGATGGTAGTGGCCTGCAATCACTGAGCTTCCAGGCTTCTGCTCCGTTTGATCGTGTGGAAGTAAGTTTAGGAGCAGTCGTCGCGGGTGCCCTTTCGTCTATACGAGTCCATGAAATACAACGATTCCCGGCAGGACCGGCAACAGGTGGCAGCGCATTGCGAACTACCTGCTTAAATAATGCGATTACGTTAAACATCAGTAGCCCTGATGCTGGGCTTACTTATACCTGGTACGACTCAACGCAAACTACAGTAGTGGGCGGTGGTACCAGCTTTAATCCTCCGGTGACTGCCATCGGAACTTTCCGCTATTATGTGTCCGCTAAAAGACTGAACTGTTCTACAGAATCAGCTAAGACACTGGTAACGGTAAAAGTGAATAATTTTGCAACAGCCGCTGATATCACGGTGCCAGCTAATACAACTGCCTGTACCAGTGATACCGTTAAGCTGACGCCTACTTCTACTACCGCTAATCTAAAACCGGTATTTAAATGGTATAAAGATGCTACTAAAACTACCGCCATTACTAATGGTTTGGTAGAAGGCTCCGTGAAATATACTATTGATACTACCGGTAAATTATCTATTACCGGTCTTGCTGTAGGTACTTACCATTATTTTGTAAGTGTTACAGATAGTAACCATTGTGAAAATGCAGCGAACGCTCTCGCACAGGCAACCGTAACAATAGGTGCCGGCCCTGCTCCTGCTTCTGTGGCTCCGGCATTTTCTGTTCCTACCGGTCAGACAGTAACCCTTACTGCCGCTCCGGTTGCCGGCTCCACTATAGTTTGGTATAGTGATACAACACTCGCTTCTATCGGTACCGGTACATCCTTCCAGGTAGGTCCATTCAGCACTCCAGGTACTTATACCTTCTATGCTGGTGTAAAAACTGCCAGTGGATGCGAATCATATCGTGTACCTGTAGTAGTAACTGTTACCGGCCCGGTTACAACAACTGGTTGTAACGTGCCTACCAGCCAGCTAACCGGTACTACACTGGGTTGCGTTTTATGTAGTGTTGATAACCCTACTAATGATATTGATGCAAATCCAACCAACTTTACCCAGCTGAATCTTCCGGTGGGACTGTTGGGCGGATCGGTTTATCAGCAATTGATATTCCCTGCCGTTGGAGCTGCAACAGATAGTATCCGGATAGACCTGGGTACATCTGCTCCTCTTGCCAACGTAAGTTTGCTCGGTGGTACCATTATTACTATTGCCAATGGTACTACTGTGGTAAGAAGAGATACCCTCTCACAAATTCTTACCCTGCGCCTGTTGAGCAGTAACCGTTACTCCGTAAGTATTCCGGCTACGGGTCCTTATGATCGAGTACAGATCCTGATGACCGGTACCGTGAATTTGCTGAATGCATTGCAGATATATGGTGTACGCGCTGTGGGTGCAAATCCAACCATTAATCCGGCCGGATTCTCTACCTGCGTAGGATCTACTGCAACATTATCTGTGACGCCTGCTCCAGGAACAAGCGTATTGTGGTTTGCAGATTCTACCACTACTACCTCACTCAGCAATCAGGCTACTTATACTACTACCACACTGAATACACCTGGTAAGGTAACTTACTACGTACAAGTGGTAGACGGTACATGTAACAACCCTGAAAGAATTCCGGTAGTTGTTACTGTAAATGCACTGGGTACTCCTGCAGACATTACGCTGCCAGATACTACCACTACTTGTGGTAGCGCCGCTGCAGTGCTCACGCCAACAGCAACTGGTGTAACTACCCCTGTATTTAAATGGTATGCTAATGCCAACAAAACTTCTCCGATTATTAACGGAACAGTAATTGGTACTGCTACCTTTACAATAGATACCACTGGTAAACTCAGTGTTGTTGGATTAGCCCCAGGTGACTATACTTATTATGCCAGCGTATCCGGTACCAACCGTTGTGAAAACGCGGCAGGTAGTCTGAAATCAGCCACTATTAAAGTAGTAGGTTCACCAGCACCTCCGGCATTGATACAAACTTATACGGTTACCACTGGCCTGCCACTCACACTGGTAGCATCTCCAGCTCCTKGTGCTACTGTAGTATGGTACAGTGATACTACCCTGGCGCCTATTGGTCGCGGTAGTTCTTTTACACTGCCTCCATTCACTACACCAGGTGTATACAAATATTTTGCTGGCGACAGCATTGGAGGTGGTTGCCTTTCTAACCGCTTGCTGGTAACAATCACCGTAACTGGTCCGGTAATTCCAACCAGTTGTAATGTACCTACCAGCCAGGTAACCGGAACCACTTTAGGTTGCGTACTGTGTAGCGTAACTAATCCAACCAACGATATCGATGCAGATCCAACCAACTTCACCCACTTGAATATACCAGTAGGTTTACTGGGTGGCTCTGTATTCCAGCAGTTGGTATTCCCAGCAACTGGGGCAAGTACAGATAGCATCCGCTTCGACCTGGCTTCTCCGGGTGGATTGGCTGATGTAGCAGTATTGGGTGGTGCACAGATTACGGTATATAATAATAACACCGTGGTTAGCACACACACCTTGTCACAATTACTCACATTAAGATTACTCGGCGGTACCCGTTATACTGCTACAGTAGCAGCAGGTGGCGCTTATAACAAGGTAGAAGTAAAACTCACCGGTGTTGTCAATCTGCTGAACTCTCTGGATATTTATAATGTACGTGCAGTAGGTGCTAATCCAACAATTGCTGCCGGCCCTGTAACAGTATGTGCTGGCCAGCCAGCCACGCTGACCGCTACTCCGGCTGCAGGTACTACTATACAGTGGTATAAAGATTCTACTGGTGGCGCTTCTCTGAGCAATCAACCTACTTATACAACAGACAGCCTGAAAACAGCTGGTACTGTTACTTATTACGTCCAGGTGTTAGATGGCACTTGTGCAAACCCTGAACGTATACCTGTTAACATCACAGTAACCCCACTCGGCTCACCAGCTGATATTACAGTGGCTGATACCACAACTGTATGCGGAAGCGCTACTGCATTACTCTCTCCAACTGCAGCAGGCGTAACTACTCCGGTATTCAAATGGTATGCAAACGCTAACAAAACAACGCCGATTACAAACGGTGCTGTAATAGGTGGCGCTACCTTCACCATTGATGCAGCAGGTAATCTGCGCGTTACTGGTCTTACTCCAGGTAACCATACTTATTATGTAAGCGTATCCGGTACTAATCGTTGTGAAAATGCAGCAGGTGACCTGAAAGCAGCTACTATCAAAGTAACCAATGCACCGGCTCCGCCAACATTGGTACAAACATATACCGTAACAACAGGCTTACCACTTACACTGGTAGCTTCCCCTGCCCCAGGTACTACTGTGGTATGGTACAGTGATACTACCAAAGCTTCCATTGGCAGTGGTAGTTCTATCACGCTACCTCCATTCACTACACCAGGTGTGTACAACTATTATGCTGGCGACAGTATAGTTGGTGGATGTCTTTCTAATCGCTTACTGGTAACCATTACTGTAACTGGTCCGGTAATCCCAACCAGTTGTAATGTACCTACCAGCCAGGTAACCGGAACTACTTTGGGTTGCGTATTGTGTAGCGTATTTAATCCAACTAATGATATCGATGCAGATGCCACCAACTTTACCCGCCTGAATATACCGGTAGGTTTACTGGGTGGTTCTGTATTCCAGCAACTGGTATTCCCAACTAACGGAGTAGGTACTGATAGTATCCGCTTTGATCTGGCTTCTCCAGGTGGTTTGGCTGATGTATCCTTACTGGGTGGCGCACAGATTACTGTGTATAATAATAACACCGTAGTTAGCACACATACATTATCTCAATTACTCACCTTAAGATTACTTGGCGGTACCCGTTACACCGCTACAATAGCAGCAGGTGGCGCCTTCAACAAGGTAGAAGTAAAACTCACCGGTGTTGTCAATCTGCTGAACTCTCTGGATATTTATAATGTGCGTGTGGTTGGTGCTAATCCAACCATTACAGCTAACAATGTAACAGTATGTGCTGGTCAACCAGCTACCCTCACTGCTACTCCTGCAGCCGGTACTACTGTACAATGGTATAAAGATTCTACCGGTGGTGCTTCACTGAGCAATCAGCCTACTTATACTACCGACAGTCTGAAAACAGCAGGTACCTTTACTTACTACGTACAGGTAGTAGATGGCACTTGTCCAAATCCTGAACGTATACCAGTAACCGTTACTGTAAACCCACTGGGCTCTCCAGCGGATATTACATTGGCAGATACCACTGCTGTATGTGGCGCCGGAACAGCGTCTCTGGCTCCAACTGCTACAGGCGTAACAGCACCAGTATTCAAATGGTATGCAAATGCAAACAGAACAACCCCGATTATTAATGGTACCGTAATAGGTGGTGCTACCTTCTCTATCGATGCAGCTGGTAAACTGACTGTAACCGGACTTGCAGCAGGTAACCACACTTATTATGTAAGTGTATCTGGTACTAACCGTTGTGAAAATGCAGTTGGTAATCTGAAAGCAGCTACTATCAAAGTAACTACGGCGCCAGCTCCACCAACACTGGTACAAACATATACTGTAACAACAGGTTTACCACTTACGCTCGTAGCTTCCCCTGCTGCAGGCGCTACTGTGGTATGGTATAGTGATACTACCAAAGCTTCTATTGGCAGTGGTAGTTCTATCACATTGCCTCCATTCACTACACCAGGTGTGTACAACTATTATGCTGGCGACAGTGTAGCCGGCGGATGTCTTTCTAACCGCTTACTGGTAACCATTACAGTAACTGGTCCGGTAATCCCAACCAGTTGTAATGTACCTACCAGCCAGGTAACCGGAACTACTTTGGGTTGCATACTGTGTAGTGTATTTAATCCAACCAATGATATCGATGCAGATGCCACCAACTTCACCCGCCTGAATATACCGGTAGGTTTACTGGGTGGTTCTGTATTCCAGCAACTGGTATTCCCAACTAACGGAGTAGGCACCGATAGCATCCGCTTCGATCTGGCTTCTCCAGGTGGTTTGGCTGATGTATCCTTACTGGGTGGCGCACAGATTACTGTATATAATAATAACACAGTAGTCAGCACACATACATTGTCTCAATTACTCACCTTAAGATTACTAGGCGGTACCCGTTACACCGCTACAATAGCAGCAGGTGGTGCCTTCAACAAGGTAGAAGTAAAACTCACCGGTGTAGCTAATCTGCTGAACTCACTGGATATTTATAATGTACGTGCGGTAGGACCAAATCCAACAATTACAGCTAACAATGTAACAGTATGTGCTGGTCAACCAGCTACCCTCACTGCTACTCCTGCAGCCGGTACTACTGTACAATGGTATAAAGATTCTACTGGTGGTGCTTCTCTGAGCAACCAGCCTACTTATACCACAGACACGCTGAAAACAGGAGGTACCTTTACTTACTACGTACAGGTAGTAGATGGTACCTGTCCAAATCCAGAACGTATACCAGTAACCGTTACTGTAAACCCACTGGGCTCACCAGCTGATATTACTGTAACAGATACTACTGCTACCTGCGGCGGAAGTGCAGCCACATTGGTTCCAACTGCTACGGGTGTAACAGCACCAGTATTTAAATGGTATGCAAATGCAAACAAAACAAGTCCAATTGTAAATGGCACTGTAATAGGTGGTGCAACCTTCACTATAGATGCTGCAGGTAAACTCACTGTTACCGGCTTAACACAAGGTGCACATACTTACTATGTAAGTGTATCCGGTAGCAACCGTTGTGAAAATGCAGCAGGTAATCTGAAACCAGCTACTATCAATGTAACTGGTGCACCAGCTCCGCCTACAGTTGTACAGAATTACACTGTTACCACAGGATTGCCACTTACCATAGTGGCATCTCCTGCCCCAGGTGCTACCGTAGTTTGGTACAGTGATACTACCAAGGCGGCCATTGCTACAGGTAATTCTATTACATTACCTCCATTTACAAATCCAGGTGTATATACTTATTATGCAGGCGATAGTTTGGCAGGTGGCTGTTTATCCAGCCGTCTGCCAATTACCATTACAGTAACTGGTCCGGTAATCCCAACCAGCTGTAATGTACCTACCAGCCAGGTAACCGGAACCACTTTAGGTTGCGTGCTGTGTAGCGTATTTAATCCAACTAATGACATCGACTCTGTCAACACTAACTTCACCCGCCTCAATATACCAGTAGGTTTATTGGGTGGTTCCGTATTCCAGCAATTAATCTTCCCTGCTACTGGTGCATCATCAGATAGTATCAGATTGGATCTGGCTTCTCCAGGTGGCTTGGCAGATGTATCATTGCTGGGCGGCTCAGTGATAACAGTTTATAATAATAATACGGTAGTGAGCACCCATACTTTATCTCAGCTGCTTACCTTAAGATTGCTGGGTGGTACCCGTTATACTGCTACTATAGCAGCCGGCGGCGCTTACAATAAAGTAGAGGTGAAACTCACCGGTGTGGCTAATCTGTTGAACTCTCTGGATATTTATAGTGTACGCGCTCTGGTAGCCGAGCCAACAATTACCACTAAGAACGTGACTGTTTGCGCTGGTCAACCTGCTGTATTAACTGCTACACCTGCAGCCGGTACTACTGTACGCTGGTATGCAGATTCTACTACGCTGGTTATACTCAGCACACAAAACAGCTTTACAACAGATACACTTAAAACAGCTGGCACATTCTTATACTACGCACAGGCGGTAGGTGCAAATGGCTGTGCTAATCCTGATCGTATACCGGTTACCGTTACTGTTAATCCGGTAAGCAAAGCAGGTGATATCACAGTGGCAGATACCACTATTGCCTGCACCAGCAATCCTGCAGTGATTACACCAACAGCAACTGGTGTTACTGCACCGATGTTCAAATGGTATAAGGATGCAAACAAAACTGCACCAATTACAAATGGCCTGATAAATGGCACTGTGAAATATGCAGTGGATAGTGCAACCGGTAAACTTACTATTACTGGTCTTACTGCCGGTAACTACACTTACTATGTAAGCGTATCAGGTACTGGTCAATGTGAAAACCCTGCTGGCGCGCTGAAAGCAGCCACCGTACAGGTCGTAACTGCACCTGCATCTCCAGTGGTAACCGGTGATGTAGTAGTACAAACCGGTGTGAAAGCGACGCTGAATGCTACACCAGTAGTAGGTGGTAACGCTACCATTGTATGGTATAGCGATTCCACAAGTACTACTCCAATAGGTTCCGGCGCTTCTATCCAGGTAGGACCGTTCAATAATCCAGGTACATATACCTACTTCGCAGCTATACAAATTACAGGCGCCTGCTCTTCTGCACGCGTACCTGTACATGTGGTGGTAACAGGACCAGTAATCCCATCTCCGGATTGTAATGTGCCAACCAGCCAGAACTCCGGTACTACCCTCGGTTGTGTATTGTGTAGCGTAAATGGACCTACTAACGACATCGACAGCGTTCAGACTAACTTCACCAGATTGTCTATTCCTGTTGGATTACTGGGTGGATCAGTTTATCAACAACTGATATTCCCGAACCCAGGTAAGGCAACAGATAGTATCCAGATCCGTCTGGCTACCCCTGTAGGCCTGGCTGATGTAAGCCTGTTGGGTGGTACACTGATTTCACTGTACAACAACAACACGCTTGTGAAAGCAGATACCTTATCACGTCTGCTTACTTTACGCTTGCTCCAGGGACAGCAGTTTACTGCAACTATCACAGCACCTGCTGCTTACGATCGCGTAGAAGTAAGATTAACGGGTGTGTTAAATCTGTTGAATTCAATAGATATCTATGGTGCCCGGATCTTCTATCCTAAACCAGTGGTAAATACAACGAATGCAAGTGTTTGCATCAACAATAAAGCAACACTTTCTGTAACTCCGGCAGCAGGTACCTCTGTACGCTGGTATGCTGACTCAACCAGCACTACCGTATTAAGCACACAGGCAACTTATACTACGGATACGCTGAAAACAGCAGGAAAAATAACTTACTATGTTGCCGTACTGGGTGGACCTAATAACTGTCCAAACCCTGAACGTGTACCGGTAAGCGTTACAGTATCTCCTGCTCCGGCAGTACCAGGTGCTCCGGCTACCGTTAATATCTGCCCAGGCTCTGATGCACTGTTGCAGGTAACTAATCCGGATCATAAACTCACTTATAACTGGTACAATGTTGCCACAGGTGGCACTAAGCTGAATACAGACAGTGGTTTCGTATTCAAGGTGCCAGCAGTAATGAGAGATACAACATTCTATGTAGAAGCAGTAAGCAGCTGTGGTGCGGCGTCTCCAAGACAAGCCATCAGTATTGTACTTTCTTCTTCATTGAGTGCACCAGTTGTATCACCAAATCCAGATACAGTGGCTATTGGTACACAAGCAGTACTCACTGCTACTTCCAATGCCGCTAATGTGGTATTCAAATGGTATGGCAGTCAGGCAGGCAACGATAGCCTGTTTACAGGTCAGATCTTCGCACCAGCCACGCAGAATACATTAGGATCTGTTACTTATTGGGTAGAAGCTTCCCTCACTGGTGGTACTACTTGTAAGTCAATCAGGGTACCTGTAATAGTGGTATATGGCCCAACAGGTCCTCGTCAGGGAGTACCTTGCGAAGGCGCTTCTTCTCAAACTATCGGCGGTAGCGGATTGCTGATACTGGGTAATGTATATAACCCTGCCCTAGCAGTGGACAATGATGCAAACACGGCATCTTCCCTGGTAATCAACCTGGGTGCACTGAATGCACAGGTATGGCAGAGAGCTAAATTCAATGGCATATCCGGTGCGGGTGATACGGTAAGAGTATTACTGTCTAACCCAAGTCAGGTATTGTCTGTAGGATTACTGGGTGGTGTGCAGTTAACCACTTATAATGGTAACACACCAGGTGATTCTGTAGCCATCAATAACCCGCTGATTAAACTGACACTCCTGAGCAGTGGTAAACAAGCGATCGTTGAATTCGTACCAACGAAAGCATTTGACGCGATAGAAGTGAAACTGAAATCAGGTATTGCAGGAGCATTAACAACAATAGACTTTAACTACGCACAACGTGCCCTGGTAGCACCAACAGTACAGGCCGCACAGGTAACCGTTTGCGCAGGAAATACTGCTACACTGAATGTACAGAATCCGGTAACAGGAGTTACTTATCGCTGGTACAACAGTAACGGTATTTATCTCACTGGTAAAGACGGAGCATCCTTCACAACTGGTGCGCTCACCCAGGACACTACCTTCTATGTGGAAGCATCCAGAAATGGTTGCGTAAGCAAAGGACGTGCAAGGGTTGATGTAAAAGTAACCGCGGCACCAACAGCGCCACAGGTACAAGCTGCTAACGTAGATGTATGCGCTGGCTCTGATGCAGTACTGGCAGTAGTGAACCCTGTAAAAGGATACACTTATGGATGGTACAACGTGGCACAAGGTGGCGCTAAACTGAATACCGACAGTGGCTTCACTTATAAAGTAGTGAACGTTACCACTAAGGTCATTTACTATGTGGAAGCTATAAATGATAGCTGTCATACAGTATCTGCTACAAGAACAGCCGTAACTGTTAACACAGCTGCTGCATTGGCTCCTCCAACTGTAACACCAACAACAGATACAGTGGTAGCAGGTCAGCAACCAGTATTCAGGGCAAGCGCAGCTACTGCAAATGCACAATTCTACTGGTTCGCTACGCAAACAGGTACTGATACCCTGTTCAAGGGATCTACCTTTGCGCCGCCTGCCTCTAATGTATTAGGAACTATTACTTACTGGGTAGAAGCCGCCCTGCCGGGAGCAGCTACCTGTAAGTCAGCAAGAGTGGCTGTGAACGCACTCACCGTAAGTGGTAACCTGGATCTGGTGCCTTGCGAAGGCGCAACTGGTCAAACGATCGGCGGATCTGGTCTGCTCATACTGGGTAATGTTTACAACCCTGCGCTGGCAGTAGATAATAATAAGAATACCGCATCTTCTCTGGTAATTAACCTCGGAGCAATCAATGCCAGTGTGTTTGAAAAAGCTACATTCAATGGCTTGTCTACACCAGGCGATACCGTGAGAGTGATGCTGTCTAATCCAGGTCAGGTGCTTTCTGCCGCAGTACTTGCGAGCGTACAACTGACTACATACAATGGTAATACCGCGGGCGACTCCGTAGTAGTATCTAATCCGCTGATCCATTTCGAACTGCTCAGCGGTAGCAGAGGTGCAGTACTGTCATTCGTTCCAACGAAAGCATTCGATGCAGTAGAAGTGAAACTGAAATCAGGCATCTTAGGTGCGCTGACAGCGGTAGACTTCAACTACGCACAACGTGCTATCGTACAACCGACCGTACAGGCTACCAACGCTACTATCTGTAAAGGAAAACAAGCTACACTCAACGTAGTGAACCCTGCTCAGGGTGTAGTATACAGCTGGTACAACAGTGCGGGTAACCACTTGCTTGATAGTATCGCATTCGTAACACCAACTACCCTGGATTCAGGTACTTATACTTACTATGTAAGAGCTACCAGGAATGGTTGTACGGGAGCTGCTTCTGCACCTGTAATGGTAACAGTGAAAGGAATACCATCAGTACCAGTGCCGGTAAATAACAACGTATCTACTTGTCTGAATACACCTGTAACCCTCAGCGTAAAAGCTGTGACCGGTGTTCAGTTCAACTGGTACGATGCAGCAACCGGTGGAGCTATACTGTTCGCAAACAGTAACACATACACTACTCCAGCCAATCTGCAGGCAGGTACTTATAACTTCTATGTAGAAGCCGTGAATGCAGGTAACTGCACCAACGATAGCGGACGCGTGAAGATCACCCTGACAGTAGACAGCGCATCCACAGCAGCCGACATTCAGGCAGCTGACCAGGTAGTCTGCGCAGGCGGTGTGGCAGTATTAACGCCAACCAGCACCACTGTTCAGAACCCAGTGTTCAAATGGTATGCAAACCCTGATAAAACAGGCCCAATCACACAGGGAGTAAGTGCTGCCGGTGTATTGACCATCTCAGGCCTGGCTACCGGAACATACACCTACTATGTAAGTGTAAGCAATGCTGGCAAGTGTGAAAATGCTGCCGGTGCACTGAAAGCAGTGAAAGTAACAGTAAATGCAAACGCAACAGCAGCAGACATCATACTGGCAGATTCAACGATCTGTGCAAACAGTACCGTGAAACTGACTGCTACCAGCACAACTGTAACCAACCCTGTCTTCAAATGGTATAAAGACGCAGCACTCACTACATTGCTGTTTACTGGTCCATCATATACCACCGGACAAATCACCGCTACTACTTCTTACTATGTGACAGTAGAAGGTGCTAACAAGTGCGCTAACACAGCCGCCAATGCGAAAGTGGTAACAGTAACTGTACGTGACGTACCAGTACCAATCATATCCGCTTCTGCTATCAGCATCTGTGTGGGTGATACTACAACCTTAACTGTTCAAAATGCAGATAATACGCTCACTTACCGCTGGTACAATGCGGCAATAGGTGGCACATTATTATTCACCGGACCAGTGTATGAGGTGAAAGGCCTTACCACATCAACAGACTTCTACGCAGAAGCATCTGCCGGTGCATGTACCAGTGCTACCAGAACCAAAGTATCCATAGGCGTAGGTGTAGCACCAACTCCGATCCTGGAATCTAATAATGTAACAGTTTGTCAGGGTGGAACAGCGGTATTGAAGGTGACTTCTTCCGTAAATAACATCACTTACAAATGGTACACTCAGGCTACAGGCGGTACCGCAATATTCACAGGTCCGATTTATACTACCGGAACCATCAATGCTAATACTACCTTCTATGTAGAAGCAATTGGTGATACTTCGAAATGTGGTAAGCCATCTGCACGCGCCGCCGCGAAAGTAACCGTGGTGCCAGTGCCGGGAGCTCCAACCCTGGTAAGCAATAACGTACAGGGTTGTATCGGTCAGCCAGCTTCACTGGCCATCCAAAACCCTGCTGCAGGTACTACCTACCAATGGTTCAACGCAGCTACCGGAGGTACATTAGTATTCGAAGGACCAGTATTTAATATCACTGCGCTGGATAGCACCGTCACCTATTATGTACAGGCATTGGTAAATGGAGGCTGCCCAAGCGCCACCAGAACCAGCGGTACCATCAAGGTGAACAGTATACCAACCGCACCGGTTATTACTTCTTCTTCCCTGTTCGTTTGTCAGGGCGGAAGCGTAACACTGGCCATTAAAGATCCGGTGCCAGGTACTACCTACCGCTGGTTTGATGCTGCCGCTGCCGGTAACCTCCTGTTCACAGGCACCAGCTTTACTACCGGTGCACTGAATGCGAATACTGATTTCTATGCAGAAGCCAGCAATGGTAACTGTAGCAGCACGCAAAGAACCAAGGTTTCCATAGGCGTAGGACAAGCACCAACACCAATACTGGAATCTAATGCAGTAACCACTTGTCAGGGTACTTCAGCTACACTCCGTGTAACTTCAGCCACCAATGGTATCATCTACAAATGGTATACTCAGGCAGCCGGTGGTACTGCAGTATTCACAGGCCCAATATTTACAACAGATCCGCTGAATACCAGCATGGACTTCTGGGTAGAGGCTACCGGTACTACAGGTCAATGTGGTAACCCATCCGCAAGAGTGAAAGCTACCGTAACTGTGGTAGTAGCACCAAATGCACCGGATGTGGTAGCATCTTCTCTCAAAACATGTGCAGGTACAGGCGTTACCGTAGCAGTGAAAACTATACAGCCTAATATTACCTACCAATGGTATGATGCGGCTACAAATGGATCATTGCTCTTTACCGGTCCTGTTTACAGCGTACCAGTAGTAACACAGAATACCACTTATTATGTACAGGCTAACCTGGGCAGTGGTTGCTCCAGCTCTACCAGAACTGCGGTGAGCGTATCTGTTGATCCGGCTCCGCCAATTCCAACAGTAGACCTGGATAATGTAGTCACCTGCATAGGCGGTACTGCTACATTTACTATCACTAATCCTGATCCTGCTATGACTTACCGCTGGTTCGATGCACCGTCTAACGGAACACTGCTGGCTACCGGTAACGCATATACTACCGCACCACTCGCACAAACAACTGTCTTCTACCTGGAAGCATTGAATGGCGCAGGATGTAGCAGTGCACGTAAAGGATTAACCGCAACAGTAGTAAGCACCATAGATGCACCACTGGCAGATCCGATCACCGTATGTAGCGGTCAAACAGGAGTGCTGACAGTGAAGAACAAACAAGCTGGTGTGATCTATAAATGGTATACTTCACTCGTAGGTGGTACGGCAGTATTCACTGGTGGCGACTTTACTATCAAGCCAACATCGAATACCGTATACTACCTGGAATCTTCTACCAGTGGTGGTTGTGTAAGCGCCAGCAGAACACAGGTAAATGTATCCGTGAATCCGTCACCATCAGCACCGGCTGTTGCAAATGCAACCCTGCAGGCTTGCCCTGGTCAAACGGTAACACTCAATGCACTCAACCCTGATCCTGCGCTTACTTACCAATGGTTCACCAGCGCAGTAGGTGGTACACCAGTAGCTAACGGAGCAACATATGTTACACCTCCGGTAAATGCAAATCAGATGTACTATCTGCAGGCAACCAACAGCAACGGCTGTTCAAGCCCAACACGCACCGCAGTAAGCGTACTCGCTACTCCGGCACCTGGTAAACCAACTGTAACAGGTAACGATGCTGGTGTATGCCCTGGTAAAACAGCTACCCTCATCGCAGCTTCAACAACTGCAGGTGTAGACTTCCGCTGGTACACCCTCGCTACAGGTGGAACGCCAATATATACCGGCGCCACATTTGTAACGCCAGCGCTGAATAACAACACCACTTATTATGTGGAAGCATTTACCACCGGTGGCTGTATCAGTGCAGGTCAGAGAACAATAGTAGAAGTTGACATCGCACAACCACTGCCAGCGCCAGTAGTTACTGTGGATAACACCACCGCTACTACAATTACCTTCCGCTGGGCACCGATAACCGGAGCACAACGTTATGAAGTAACACTCGACAACGGTGTCACCTTCATCGCACCAAGTTCCGGCGCAAATGGTACAACGCATACGGTAACAGGCTTACAACCTAACCAGAGCGCAACCATACAGGTAAGAGCAATCGGCGCTTCCGACTGTGAAACCAGTGCATTGTCTACTGCCGTTACAGGTAAAACAACTAATCCTCAAGGCAATAACATCTTTGTACCGAACCTCTTCAGCCCGAATGGAGACGGTGTAAATGATATCGAGTATGTGTACTCAACAGCTATTGCACAAATGGAATTCAGGATTTACAACCAGTGGGGTCAATTGGTATTCACATCCAAAGATCAACGTCAGGGATGGGATGGTACCATGAGTGGTCAGAAACAACCAGTAGGCGTTTACGTATACATCCTGAAAGCTACTATGCAGGACGGCACTGTAATCACGAAGAAAGGTAACGTAACACTCATGAGATAATGATGCTTCATCAGCGTAATATAAAGTCAATCATAAAACCGGGGTGCAACTATGCATCCCGGTTTATCCAGAAAATGCTAAAAAATGTTCCTATGAAAAGGATTTTTATAGTCGCAATAATTTTATGGAGCAGTTTGTTGCCCAGGATATGTGCTGCCCAGGTAGATCCACACTTCTCACAATATTATGCCTACCCGTTATGGTTGAATCCTGCGCTGACGGGCGTAATAGATGGTGATTACCGCATTAGCGGTGATTATCGTAATCAGTGGGCGAACTACGGCAAGCCATTCTCTACTGCCGGTGTGTCTATTGATGCCGCCACGGATAAAAATGTTGGTGTGGGATTGAACGTAATGAATATGTCGGCAGGAGATGCCGGCTATAATTACTTTAATGCCATGGCCAGTGTTTCCTATAGTGGTGTGAAATTCGGGCCTACCAAAACGAGCCAAATCGTGTTTGGTATCAATGCGGGCCTGATTAACAGACGCCTTGATCCGGCTAAATTTCAAACAGGTAGCCAATACCAACCAGTAACAGGTTTTGATCCCAGCATCTTTAACGGAGAAAATGTAAGTAAAACATCTTCTACACAGTTTGATGCCGGCGCTGGTGCGGTTTTCTTTGACGGTAATCCGAATCACATGTTCAATCCATTTGCCGGATTTGCCGCCGCCCACCTTACACAACCTAAAGATCCTTTCTCTTCTGATGGTACAGAAAGAAAATTGCCAATACGCTATCTGGTACATGGTGGTACAAAGATTAAACTGAATGATAGGATACACCTTACCCCCACAGGGCTTTATATGAGACAAGGTAATGCAGAGGAAATAGTGGCAGGCATGTATGCTCAGTTGATGGTAAACCCCGAATTTGATTTCCTGGTAGGAGGTAACTATCGCTTTAATGATGCGGTAATTCCTTTCGCCGGATTCCATTTTAAAAGCTTTACACTGGGATTGAGTTATGATGCCAATACTTCTAACATGCGCCGCCTGGTAAATGGCAGCCAAAGCTTTGAAGTATCTCTTTCCTTTATCAGCCGCAAAAGAAGAGTGTTGAACGAAGAATACTTTATTTGTCCCAGGTTATAATCAGCAAGCAACCGGATCAGAATGGAGGAAAAAACTTATACTGAAAAAAGAAATGGAACCCTCATGAAAAAAATTACACTCTGTTGGCTGGTAGTTTTTTTAGGAATAATGAATGCGATACAGGCGCAATATGTTTACGATTACAAACATACTGCGGATGTTTTTTACAATTCAAGAGATTATTATTCCGCAGCGCAATATTATAATAAAGCGCTTGGCACTTTCAAGATCAAACCAGAACAGGTATTACCCTATACCCTTGCCGGTTCCGCTCCTCCCAGTGGGAAATTGAAAGATTATCAACAGGTAGTAGCCAGATTGGCTGAATCTTACCGCCTGTTCTATGACTATGGTAACGCAGAAACCTGGTACGCTCAGCTGGTAGGCTTCAATAATCCTGCATTTCCCCAGGCACGCTACTGGTATGCAGTATGCTTGCGCTTCAATGGGAAATATCAGCAGGCGTTGGATGAATTTACCAAGTTCAAACAAAGCTATACTGCTGCAGATGAGCTATCTGTAAGAACCCCACTTGAAATTGCCTGCTGCCAGTTCGCTTTGTCTGAAGCGAATAAAGAACCAAGATTTACAATCGTAAAAACATCAGGGAACGTGAATGAAGGAGGCGCCAACTACGCCCCGGTAGTACTGGATGGAAGTACTTTAATGTATACTTCTTCCCGTTCTGATAATCCACCCTTGCCTACCCCTGCTACTAAATCAGCTGCAGCTAATAAGAAACAGCCTAAGGGTACCCCCTATGTAAACACATTGTATACTGCTACCGGCAGTGATAATAATTATAACAATAGTCAGAAAGTAAAAATACCTCTTGCTAAAGGTTATGACCAGGGTGTATCTGCAGTTACACCAGATGGTAACTCCCTCTATCTTACCCGTTGGCAAATGAAGGAGGGGATAAAGCAATCTGCTATTTACCTCAGCACCCGTCAAAATGGGGTATGGTCTGAACCTAAAATACTGGGAGATAATGTAAACGTACCTGGATATAATTCCATGCAGCCGTATATCACAGCCGATGGAAAATACCTGTTGTTTGCTTCCAACAGACCTGGTGGTATGGGAAAGAATGACTTGTGGTATTGTATTATGACCAATGGAGTGCCAGGTGGTGCACGTAACATGGGAACTGCTATTAATACCAAAGATGAAGAACAGGCACCTTTCTATGATGCAGAAAAGAACCTGCTGGTATTCAGCTCCGACGGTCGCGTAGGTTTAGGTGGACTGGATTTCTTCCAGAGTGAAGGCGATTTCGGTACCTGGTCAACACCCGTGAATATGGGAAAGCCATTGAATTCTCCTAAAGACGATATCTATTATACAGCACTTGATAATACGCATCCTTTCGCGGCAGGTTTCATTAGCTCCGACAGGGAATCTATCTGCTGTCTGGAAGTATTTGGTATTCAACGTATCCGTAAAATAGCGAGTGGACTTATCGTTGATTGCGATACTCATCTGCCATTACAGGGAGCAACTGTTACCCTGCTGGATACGGTGAGAAGAAAAACGATTAAGAAAGTAACCCTGGGCACCGATGGCAGATATACCTTTGAAGTAGACCCACAACGCTACTACAAGATAATCGCCGAGAAAGATAACTATTTCACCAAAGCACTCTATTTCAATACAGACGAATTGCAACGGGTAGATTCTATGGATAACCCAACGCTCTGTCTCAAGCATTATGAAATTGAGAAACCAATTGTGCTCAATAATATTTACTACGATTTCAATAAAGCCACGCTTCGAGAGGAATCGAAAATGGTGCTGGATACCGTCGTGGATATGTTGAAAGACAATCCGAAACTGACCATTGAGATGAGCGCACACACAGATAGTGTGGGTTCTGTAAAGTATAATGAGAAGTTGTCTCAGGCACGGGCGCAGTCTTGTGTTGACTACCTGATAAGCAGAGGCATTTCATCTGATAGGCTCATTGCAAAAGGTTATGGTAAATCAAGACCAATTGCACCAAATTCATTGCCTAATCATAAAGATAATCCGGAAGGCCGTCAGCTGAATCGTAGAACAGAATTCAAGGTGTTGAAAAGACAGGTGCAGGTAAAAGAAGAATACGATAATAGTAGTAGTCAATAATATTTTTTCTAAGCACGGTCGTACACCGATTGCTTCCATATCCTACATTTACCATAGCCGCGCAGTGTATGCGCGGCTATTTTTATTTAGTAAGGTTTCCTGCTTAAATATATCAATAGGAAAAGCATATCCCTTTTCAAGGATATGCTTTTGATAGTTTTAATGTAAACGCTAAAAAATATTAGTTGGTTTTTCCAAACAGGCCAATAGCCAGCGTGTCATTACCTTTCAATACTTTAATGTGAGAAGCGATAGCCACTGCGTTGTTATATTTGAAAGCAGTATCTCTTTGAGGACCACTTTCTTTGCTAACCTTGATAGATTTTACATTTTCGAAAATCTTTACAGCTTGTACAGCGCCGGTTCCGGTAAAGTTACCTTTGTACAGGGTATCTTTAAGAGGCACAGTAGGAGTACCGCCAATCAGGTAAACATTATGTACGGCGTCTTTAGTATTCTTAGTAAGGTTCAATACCACATTAACAGAGCTATCAGTATTTTCAGTCAGTACGAGGCTACCTATTTTAGTATCCTTGTCAGCGCCAGTACCTTTCAGATCAAAGGTTTTAGAGCGTGGTGTTGGAGGAGGTGTAGGTGCATCATCATCTTTTTTGCAGGATGTGAAAGTGATACCCAATACAGTAGCGAGCACTACTCCCGTCAGGAGCGTGTTTTTGTTGAACATAAGCATGATTTCAGTTTTATAAGAGTTTTTTAGATTGCGATTTTCACAGTTGTAGTTTTACAACTGATGTTGATCTTGTGATTTTTTTGTGATGATTTTTTCTATATAGGTTTTCAGCGCTTACTAGTAGATGTTAAACGAGGCATGAAATAAAAAGTTACAGCTATAAGTAGAAATTTTTTTAAATGTTTATTTTAATCTTATGTAATCCTTGCTGGTAAAGAATTGCAGAGTGGTAAAAAAATATTTTTCATAACATGGTAAGTATAACTACATGTTTAACCATTTATATTTTTGTGAGCTAAATTTTCTCACAAGATCATTTTGAGGATTCAGAAATTGAATTACATTTGTAAGGCATCTTATGATGCGCCAACTGATGGAAATATGAAAAACTAATTAGACACGGTACTTCCGTTTGTCGCCCTCCCACTTCTACTTTTCTAGTTTGCTACGCCCTCACGGCGCAGTGTCTCCCCTTATTTTCAAATTTATTGTATGCATGTTTTTAAGAAGATGCTATCTGGCGTAGCTCGTTTCTTTCAATTATTTAAGATAGCCGTTACTGGTAGCGAAAAAGACTTTACAACAGGTAGTATTAACCGCGCTATTTTTTTGTTATCTATCCCAATGATCCTGGAAATGGCCATGGAATCGCTGTTTGCAGTAGTGGATATTTATTTTGTGAGCCACCTGGGAGTAAATGCTATTACTACGGTAGGGTTAACAGAATCGGTATTGTCACTGGTGTATACCGGTGCTATGGGATTGAGTATGGCGGCTACCGCTATGATTGCCAGACGAACTGGTGAAAAAGACCCGGATGGTGCTGCACATGCCGCTGTCCAGGTACTATATCCGGGCCTGATGGTTTCAGTATTGATAGGTATAGTTGGGATATTTTTTTCGAAAGATATATTACTCCTGATGGGTGCCGCCAAAGAAGTTGTTGACTACGGTGTTGTATATACGAAAATAGTACTTGGTGGAAATGTGGTAGTTATCTTGTTGTTTTTGATCAATGGTATTTTTCGTGGTGCCGGTGATGCTGCATTAGCGATGAGAACATTGTGGTTGGCCAACGGATTGAATATTTTGCTCTGCCCGTTACTGATCTCAGGCTGGGGGCCTGTTCCTGCCCTGGGGTTGGAAGGAGCGGCCATTGCTACCCTTATTGGCAGAGGTGTTGGTGTAACTTATCAGTTGTATCACCTGGTGAAAGGAAAAGGATTAATACGAATAGCAAAACGACATTTGGCGCCAGTGTGGTCATTGATTGTTGCGGTGCTGAAAATAGCCATCGGCGCAACCGCTCAAATGCTGATTGCTTCCGCGAGCTGGATTTTCCTGGTGCGTATCATTTCTCATTTTGGAAAAGATGCCGTAGCCGGTTATACCATCGCCATCCGGGTGGTTGTTTTTACCATTTTACCTGCATGGGGAATGGCCAACGCTGCTGCCGCACTGGTGGGGCAAAACCTGGGGGCGCAACAACCGGATCGGGCGGCTACTTCAGCATGGCGGGCAGCATTCTTCAATATGATTTTCCTGGCCATCGTAGCTATCTTTTTTATGACCGGAGCACCTGCCGTTATAGGTTTCTTTACTGACGATGCCAACGTAAGGGTAATTGCGGTACAATCTCTTCAACTCATGAGCGGAGGTTATATTTTTTACGCGTTCGGCATGGTATTAACCCAGTCTTTTAATGGCGCCGGTGACACCCGAACGCCCATGCTAATCAACCTTGTTGCGCTGTGGATGTTCCAGATGCCGATGGCTTATACACTTTCGGTAGTGCTAAAAATGGGACCTAACGGGGTGATATGGGCAATGGTACTGGCAGATTCTGCAGCCGCTATAGCGTCTATCCTGTTGTTCCGCCGTGGGGCCTGGAAGGCAGTAAAGATTTAGCTTTCCGCTTTCTATAGAAGTAGTTACCTTTGCCAGGTTTTGTATTAAATTTTAAAAATAAAAATCACTAAATAGCATGTCACTCACGGTCGTAGGCACTATGGCGTTCGATGAAATCGAAACCCCCTTTGGCAAATCAGGTAAAATCATTGGTGGTTCCGCCACTTACATCGCATGGGCTGCGTCTAACTTTGTTCAGCCAATTAACCAGGTATCTGTTATTGGGGAAGACTTTCCTCAATCAGAGCTGGATGCACTGGCTGCAAAGGGCGTAGCACTGGATGGTGTGCAACACAAACCGGGAGAGAAAACTTTCTATTGGTCAGGAAAGTACCACATGGACATGAATACCCGCGATTCACTGGCTACAGAACTGAATGTACTGGCAGATTTTAAACCAGTTATTCCTGAAAGCTATCAGGGAAGCGAATTCCTGATTTTGGGTAACCTCACGCCACAGGTACAAATGAGTGTATTGGATCAGTTGAAAGTACGTCCTAAGCTGATCGTAATGGACACTATGAACTTCTGGATGGAAGTAGCACTGGATGATCTGCTGAAAGTGTTAAAAAGAGTAGATGTGCTGATGGTGAACGATGGAGAAGCCCGCCAGCTGAGTGGTGAATATTCCCTGGTAAAAGCTGCCCGTAAGATTATGGAGATGGGTCCTCGTTACCTGATCATTAAAAAGGGAGAACATGGCGCATTGTTGTTCTACGAAAACCATGTATTCTTTGCACCTGCTATGCCACTGGATGATGTATATGATCCAACCGGTGCTGGTGATACTTTCGCGGGTGGTTTTATAGGTCACCTGGCTAAGACAAAGGATATCTCTTTCGAAAATATGAAAACCGCTATCATCGTGGGTTCTGCCCTGGCGTCTTTCTGCGTGGAAAAATTCGGTACAGAGCGTATCCGCGAAATTACGCATGAAGATATCTCTGCCCGTCTGGAGCAGTTTGTGCAGCTGGTGAATTTTGATATAGACCTGGTATAGTAATCATCTTCATAAGATAAAAAACAAAAGAGAGGAACACATATGATGTTCGTCTCTTTTGTTTTTTATCTTATGAAGATGATTACTGATAAATACTGTTCAGAACAGCGGCCAGTCTCAGCCCTCCTTTCAATAATTGTTGGTTCAAATCAGCTACAAAAACATAGTTGTAGCGATAGCTGAGTTTAGAATCAGGTTTAGTATAGCCATAAACCCTGTCCGCCAGCAAATGCGACTCAAACATCCAGTCGGCGATAGAACCCTGCTGTAAGCGCTTAATTTCGCTAGCAGAAGCAATATTCAGGGCTTTGGTATATTCGGTATAGCTCAGCTGCTGGAAATCGATCAGTTGTTCATCCCATACCCGGTGAAGGTTAGAGGCTTTATCGAACCACATTACGTTGATTTTGTTGCCGCCCATGTCTTCATCACGGCCCACATGCAGGGGCTGATGCATATCTCCCATCATATGTACCAGGAAAGTGAGGGCAAATAAATGCTTTTCCTTAGTCAGTGTACGGTTTTTCAGGTCTTTAATCATGGCCTGGGTTTCGGCATACAGGTTTTCGCCGGTAGCCGCTGCCAGTAATTGATTGAACTGCTCGCGCTCAACGCCTGCAGGGAAATCAAGGTAGTGCCATGAGTTGGTATGGTCATATTGGTGGGTGGTATCCGACTTAATAAAGTCAGGCCAGTTGGCAATCATGGCCATGCTTTGTGGTCCCAGGATCTGCATCACCGCTTTACGCGCTTTGGGCGTCAGATGAAGCCAGGCAATTTCAGCGGTAATACGGTGACCATTAGGGCCCCAGGCAAAGGTGGCAAGCGGAAGCAGGAAGGCCGCTATCAGGCCCATTAAAATTTTTTTTCTCATAAGTCTGTCCTTAGTCTAAGCCGCAAAATTAAAGCTTCTTTTTTAACACTTTAACTTCCTTATTCTTTAGTATTTTTACAGATACTGCTCAAATATCATTTCAATATGCCTTTTAGTATCCATGCACCATATTCTCCTGCTGGAGATCAGCCGGAAGCTATTAAACAATTAACCCAGGGCCTCAACGAAGGAGAAGCATTTCAGACCCTGCTGGGGGTAACCGGTTCTGGAAAAACCTACACCGTAGCCAATGTAATACAAGAGGTACAACGCCCTACCCTCGTTTTGACACATAACAAAACGCTGGTAGCACAGCTGTACGGCGAATTCAGACAGTTTTTCCCGGATAATGCGGTGGAATATTATGTATCCTACTACGACTATTACCAGCCGGAAGCTTATATGCCGGTGAGTGATACTTATATAGAAAAAGATCTGGCCATCAACGAGGAGTTGGATAAACTCCGGTTGAAAACCACCGCTAACCTGCTTTCTGGCCGTCGCGATATCATTGTGGTAGCCAGCGTGTCCTGTATCTATGGTATCGGTAACCCTACAGATTATGAAAATGGGATTATCCGCATCCAGAAAGGACAAACCCTGAGCCGTAATACGTTGTTGCACGGACTGGTAAATTCCCTGTATAGCCGTACCACAGCCGATTTCAATAGAGGCAACTTCCGGGTAAAAGGAGATACGGTAGATATTAACCTGTCTTATGTAGATTATGGCTACCGGATTACTTTTTTTGGAGATGAGATAGAAGAGATAGAAACCATTGATGTACAAAACAGCAAGCGTATTGCCGTTGTGGAAAATGCCGCCATTTTCCCGGCTAATATGTACCTGGCTCCTAAAGAGATGATGCAACAAATCATCTTTGAAATACAGGATGAGCTGAATGCACAGGTAGAGTATTTTAAAGCCAACGGTAAACTGATAGAAGCCCAACGTTTATCCGAACGGGTAAATTATGATGTGGAGATGATCCGTGAACTAGGCTACTGTAGCGGTATTGAGAACTATTCCCGGTTCCTGGACCGCCGTAAACCTGGTGCAAGGCCATTCTGCCTGTTGGATTATTTTCCGGACGACTTTCTGCTGGTAATRGATGAAAGTCACGTAACGATTCCGCAAATCGGCGCTATGTATGGCGGTGATCGTTCCCGTAAACTGAACCTGGTGGAATTTGGCTTCCGTTTACCATCAGCAATGGATAACCGTCCACTCAATTTTTATGAGTTTGAGAACCTGGTGAACCAGGCCATTTTCGTGAGCGCTACCCCCGGTGATTATGAGTTGAAGAAAACTGAAGGGGTGGTGGTAGAGCAGGTGGTGCGTCCTACTGGTCTGCTGGAGCCACCTATTGAAGTAAGACCCAGCATAAACCAGGTAGATGACCTGTTGGAGGAAATAGATAAACGGGTTCAAAAAGGAGATCGTGTGCTGGTGACTACGCTCACCAAGCGTATGGCCGAGGAAATGGACAAATACCTGGGACGCATTAATATTAAGTCGCGCTATATCCACTCGGAGGTAGATACGCTGGAGCGTATCGAAATCCTGCGTGACCTGCGGTTGGGTAATATAGATGTATTAGTAGGGGTAAACCTGCTGAGAGAGGGGTTGGACTTACCGGAAGTATCATTGGTGGCCATTCTGGATGCCGATAAAGAAGGCTTCCTGCGCGATGAACGTTCATTGACGCAAACGGCGGGTCGTGCGGCTCGTAATGTGGATGGATTGGTAATTTTCTATGCAGATACCATTACGGAGAGCATGCAGCGCACCATAGATGAAACAGATCGCCGTCGGGAAAAGCAGGTGGCTTTTAACCTGGCGCATAATATAACCCCCAGAACGGTTCGCAAAACCAAGGAGCAGATTCTGGGACAAACGTCTGTATTGGAAATTAAGCACTTCGATGAAAATTCTCCGATGGCAGTACATGATGAGGTACAGCTGGTGGCGGAAGATGCGATGGAGTATGCGAAATCTTCTGCTGCAGCGGTAAAGACGATCCCACAGATGGAGAAATCTATTGCGAAGGTGAAGAAGGATATGGAAAAGGCGGCCCGCGATCTTGATTTTATGGAAGCGGCTCGTTTAAGGGATCAGATGTTTGCGATGGAGCGGGAATTGTTAGAAATGAAACAATAAATGGCTTTGTCTGATTATAATATTATATAGAATTAATTATAATATAATTATCCTCTTTTCCATATTATAATAATTATTATTTAATTTATATTTAATTCTTTATCAGGTGTTTGGGCAACTATTCTTCACTACACTGTGGCACATGCACCTGATAAATTTGAAAATTGTTAACCTTTCCGTAATGTTTGTATAATTAATTAATAACCAAATACTTATGTCTATTTTATTCCTTTGAGAGAAGACGATATTCCAAAAAAAATATAATTAATATTATTATTAATTATAATATAATTGACTTAATCCTAAATATCGTACCGTTCATTCAAATATTTCTATTTTTAGCGCCTTCTATTTGATGTTTTAAATTTCACACCTACTTTTATTTAAGAAATTTAAAAATCAAACGCTATGAAGAAAATATCACTACAGGACTACCTGCCCTTCATTTTTCTTGCGATTGTTGCAATTGTTGGAATTTTTATCCCTACCCTACCGAATTTTGCAGATACCAGTAAATATAATTCCGCTGATATTGCCTGGATCCTGGTAGCGTCTTCCCTGGTATTTTTGATGACCCCCGGTTTGTCCTTCTTTTATGGAGGCATGGTAAATAAGAAGAATGTTATTTCTACCATGATGCAAAGCTTCATAGCAACAGGCCTGATAAGTGTAGTTTGGCTGGTAGTTGGTTTTAGTCTGGCGTTTGGTAAGTCTCACGGAGGTATTATAGGTGATCCCCGCACATTCTTCATGTTCCAGAACGTGAGTTCAAGCGGACCATGGAGCCTTGCTCCCTCTATTCCACTGCTGCTGTTTGCACTTTTCCAGATGAAGTTTGCCATCATTACACCGGCGCTGGTAGTAGGTGCGGTAGCGGAAAGAATTCGCTTTACTTCTTATGTACTGTTCATGGTGCTGTTCAGCTTATTAGTATACGCCCCTATTGCACATTGGACCTGGCATCCGGATGGTATCCTGTTTAAATTAGGTGTACTGGATTTTGCTGGTGGTACGGTAGTACACATTACTGCTGGTTGTGCGGCACTGGCCGGAGCGCTGGTATTGAAAAGAAGAAAAGATCATATTGAGAAGAAAGAACTGCAACCAGCAAACATTCCGTTTGTGTTACTGGGTACCGGTTTGCTCTGGTTTGGCTGGTTCGGATTTAACGCAGGATCTGCATTATCTGCTAACGCACTGGCGGCATCAGCTTTTGCTACTACTAATACTGCTACTGCTGCTGCTGGTTTATCATGGGTGTTTTTTGATGTAATCCGCGGTAGAAAACCATCAGCACTTGGTTTCTGCATCGGTGCAGTAGTTGGACTGGTGGCTATTACACCTGCTGCAGGTTTCGTTGCTATCCCACAAAGTATATTTATCGGATTCATTGCTGCTATTATTTCTAACGTAGCAGTTCACTGGAAATCAAAAACAAGCATTGATGATACGCTGGATGTATTCCCTTGCCATGGCTTAGGTGGTATGGTAGGTATGTTGCTCACTGGTGTTTTCGCTACTAAAGCAGTGAATGATGCTGGTAACAACGGCTGGTTCTATGGCAACTTTGAGCTGTTCAAAAATCAGGTGCTCGGTTTGCTGCTGGTAGTGGGTTACAGCTTTACTGTCTCCTATGGTATCTTTAAGCTCATCAACTTTATTCACCCGCTCCGCGTATCGGAAGAAGAAGAAGAACTGGGACTGGATCTTACTCAACACAACGAACACTATCACCCTTCTCTGATCAGCGTTTCTGATAATGGCTCACTGAAAGAAGAAGATGAACTGATACACTCTTGAAAAACAATAGTGATCAGGCAGGAGTTCACACTCCCTGAATTCGATCTTTATCAACTTTATTAAACATATACTTTATGTTGTAAGAACCTGGAATGGATAATTGGTAGATAAGTCGCTGTAAAAAGTGAAACTCGCATCCAATCATTGGCTACCGGTTATCCATTCCTTCTATTCTGATTGTAGCATCATCAGAAAGCACGCGTACACCCTCCCCGAAACAATCCACGAGCAAGACAAGGCCGATTAGTACATACATTTTATCAACCAAACTCACAAGTATGAAGAAAATGTTAACGACCTTATTTGTCATGGGCAGCAGTCTCGTTGCCATGTCTCAATCTACAACGGATACCACTGTGGCTCCAGCGTTCAAGCTATCCGGATCTGCTGATGTATATTACAAGTATAATTTAAACGGCAACAATACAGATAATAAAACCAGCTTTACCAATTCACATAATTCTTTCGAGTTAGGAATGGTATCGCTGAAGGTAGAGCATGGATTTAAGAAAGGAAGCATTGTGGCAGATCTGGGATTTGGTAGAAGAGCAGGAGAATTTTCATATAATGATACGCCTGGCTCATCAAATGGGTTATCCATGGCCATCAAGCAATTGTATGTGGCCTATCAGCTAACGGATAA
Source organism: Chitinophaga sp. 05T412 (assembly GCF_056396465.1). Taxonomy (NCBI): domain Bacteria; kingdom Pseudomonadati; phylum Bacteroidota; class Chitinophagia; order Chitinophagales; family Chitinophagaceae; genus Chitinophaga; species Chitinophaga sp. 05T412. Next base: position 7,981 of record NZ_JBFTLN010000006.1, on the reverse strand, counting down.
AATAAAAGTGAGTCTGGGTAGTTTTGCCACCCACATAGGATATGAGTTGGTAGATGCTTACGCTAACAGAAATTATAGCATGAGCTATATGTTCAGCTACGGTCCTTTCTTTAATACGGGTGTTAAAGCAGACATTGCCATCACATCTTCCTTAAGTGCCATGGTGGGAGTATTCAATCCTACTGATCTGAAATCAGTATCCCAAAACAGTCATAAATATATTGGGGCACAACTGGGCTTTGCTCCCGCTGAAACGCCTATTAAATTGTACCTGAATTACCTCGAAGGAAAAGATACCTCCGGCGTGCAGAATCACCAGGTAGACCTGGTAGCTACTTACCAGATTAATAAAGTAATTGGCCTGGGCTATAACGCTACTTACAGTACTTATTCAAATACACGTACTCCGAAAAATATCCGTGAAAATGCAAAGTGGTGGGGAAATGCGCTCTATGTAAATCTTGACTTCACGGATAAAGTAGGACTCACTGTGCGCGGTGAATACTTCAGTGATAAAGATGGGCTGAAAGTGTTTAGTGCTGTACCTGGTGGTGGAAATGTAGTGGCCGGTACAGTTACGTTGAATTATAAGGTAGGAAACCTTACTATTATGCCGGAATTCAGATTAGATAAAGCATCTGCTGATATATTCAGCAAGTCTGACGGGAAGCCCTATGATATGACTTCCAATGTATTGTTAGCCGCCACGTACCACTTTTAGCGAAAGCGGAAAGCGGAAGGCAAAAGCATAAAGCTATCGAAGCGAATGATGGAAATTAGATGAGTAAAATTAATACTCACTACTGTCAATCGCTTCGATAGCTTTATGCTTTGTTTACAGGTGCTTTAGCACTTAGCCTTTTAGCTTTCTGTGCTTTTGTATTATCTTGAGATTAAAATAAAATAATGATGTTGCAACCATCCACGTTAAAATTTTTAAAATCGCTCAAACTGAATAACAATAAAGTTTGGTTTGACGAACACCGAACCGAATATTTAGCAGCAAAAGATGATTTTGAAAGCATGGTACAACAACTCATAGATGGGTTGGCTAAACAGGATGCGACAGTGCAGGGATTACAGGTGAAAGATTGTGTGTATCGTATTTATAAGGATGTTCGGTTTTCAAAAGATAAAACGCCTTATAAAACTAATCTGGGTGCTGCCTTTCAGCCAGGCGGGAAGAAATCAACTTTGGCGGGGTATTATTTTCAACTGGAACCGGGAGGAAACAGTTTTGTCGGTGGTGGTATCTGGATGCCAGCTGCACCAGATCTAAAAAAAATCAGACAGGAAATAGATTATAACTTCCACGAGTTTGAGCAAATCATTTCCAATAAGGAATTTATCAAACACTTCGGAAAGGTAGATGGAGATGCATTGAAAACAGCTCCGCAGGGATATCAACCGGATAATCCTGCTATTGCCTACCTGAAGCTTAAAAGCGTATTGGTGTCACGCCCTGTTACAGATGAATCCTGTACGCAGCCTTCCCTTGTGAGAGAAATACTGAAAACATTTAACATCATGCAACCATTAATCCGGTTTCTCAACCGGGCAATGGATTAACATAAAAGTGGTTTATTAGTTTATAAAAGTTAATACATCTTCCATAAACCAATAAACCACTTCCTGGTTTCATCCAGGATTAATTTTTGTGAATCAGGAATTCGAACGGACGAGCTTTACGATGTTTTAAAAGATTTTCTTTGTCCGTACGCGCGTGGGCAAAACGTTGATTATAAACATTCGCCACCTCAATAATAGGTATAATTCCGTCCAAAGTATCCTGCTGATCAACGATGTTCATGATCCGTGATACCTGTGAAGAGAAATTGGTGCTCCACTCTTCGGTGAACTTGTGCATTAACAAAAGTTCGCGATTGGTGTTGGTTTTCATAGGACTTAAGGGTGTTTTCTGATTAGAAAATAACGAAAAATACCGGCATCTCTAAAATTGGACTACTCTTCTTTTTCAAAGAGTTTTAGTTGGCATAGGATTATTGTTTCCAAAATTGGATTTTATCCCGCACAAATCAATACTACTTCCGTGTAATTTTTAAGCTTTTTGTGTTATCGTTTTATGAATCGCATAAAAAAGAGCAAGCGGTAAAGCGCTTGCTCTTAATGAGTTATAGATCTGTTTTCGTATAGTCATCTGCGAGAGATGCATTTAAGGGTAATTTAGCCCCTTAATTACATAGCACAACAGTATGATTACAGCCAGTGCTTACCACTGAGGTATTCTGCAATCTGTACTGCGTTAGTTGCTGCACCTTTACGGAGATTGTCCGCTACAATCCACATATTCACTGTTTTAGGCTGTGTTTCATCCCTGCGGATACGGCCCACAAACACTTCATCTTTATCGTGCGCGTCTTTAGGCATTGGATACAGTGCTTTAGACGGATCATCTACTACAATCACGCCCGGTGTTTGCGCCAGTAAAGCACGTATATCTGCTACTTCGTATTCATTTTCAAACTCAATATTCACGGATTCACTATGACCACCCATTACCGGAATACGTACAGTCGTAGCCGTTACCAGGATGCTGTCATCTCCCATAATTTTCTTCGTTTCATTCACCATCTTCATCTCTTCTTTCGTATAGCCGTTGTCGAGAAACACGTCTATCTGCGGAATAACATTCAGATCTATCGGATAAGCATAGGCCATTTCACCGGTAATGCCTTGTCTTTCATTCATTAACTGTGTTACCGCTTTTACACCAGTACCCGTTACGGACTGATAAGTGGACACCACTACCCTTTTAATTTTGTATTTCTCGTGCAATGGTTTCAGCACCAGCACCATCTGTATCGTTGAACAGTTAGGATTGGCAATGATTTTATCTTCCTGGGTAATAGCATCACCATTTACTTCCGGTACTACCAACTTTTTGGTCGGGTCCATTCTCCATGCGCTGGAGTTGTCGATTACGGTAATACCAGCTGCCGCAAATTTAGGCGCCCATTCCAGGGAGGTACTACCGCCGGCAGAAAAGATAGCCACATTAGGCTGCATGGAAATAGCCGTTTCAGCATTTACCACCTTCCAGGTCTTGCCCTTAAATGTTACTTCCTTACCTACGGACTTCTCAGAAGCCACTGGAATCAATTCAGTAACGGGAAAATTTCTTTCCGTTAACACTTGTAACATTTTTGAGCCTACCAATCCGGTCGCTCCTACTACGGCAACTTTCATTTGTTTTTACATTTTAAATTTTGGAAGCCCAAAATTAATATATAGCAAGCGGTTTTCATAGCATTAAGATTTTTTTTTACTGTTTACATCGCATTAACAAGGTGTAATATTTTGAATAGTAAGTTTGAGGCCCATAAAACCCCAAATATGAGAATGCCCATTGTTTGTGGCTGCATACTGTTGCAGGCCTTCGCCGGTTTTACCCAAACGGCTCACCGTTATGACGTAGTCATACACGAAATAATGCCCAAAGCCATTCCTGTTGCCGGTTTACCGCCTTATGAATTTATAGAGCTCCGAAATGTGAGCCAGCAGCCGGTACAACTGAAAAACTGGCGCCTGGCGGTGAATAAGCGCGAAGTAGTACTGCCGGAATATCTGCTCCCCGCAGATAGCTTGTTGTTGTTATGCCCGTCCATCGCAGTGGATAGTTATCATTTGGCCAATGTGCGGGGATTGGAGCGTTTTCCTGCTATAGCGGACGATACAGCGCTGATAGTGCTGTATAATCCCTCCAGGAGCGTTATACATGCGGTAAGCTATCACCAGGGCTGGTATGGACCTGTTAAACCAAAGGGAGGCATCAGCCTGGAAATGATTAATACTGCGCTGCCCTGCAGCGGAAAAATGAACTGGCGGGCCAGCACGGCGGTTGCCGGAGGCACTCCCGGCAAAGCCAATGCGGTAGCCGCTACCACCGTAGATGATACCCGGCCGGACTTGCTCTTTGCTGCTATAACAGATAGCCTGCAGCTGCTATTGCAATACAGTAAAACGCTGGATAGCGCCGTAGTAGCAGATCCTGCGCATTATCAACTGAGTGGGGGCATAAAAATAACCGGCTGCGAGGTGCTACCTCCGCTGTTCACCAGCGTAACATTGCGGCTCTCTGCACCAATACAGGCGGAACAAAACTATTTGCTAAATACAACAGGCGTTACCGGCTGTTACCAGGAAGAGAGTAATATCCATACCAGTGTTACCATTGGCACGCCGCAACTGCCACTGGCGCAGGATGTAGTGATCAATGAAGTTCTTTTTTATCCACCTCCCGGTGTACCGGAGTTTATAGAAATCTACAACCGCAGCCAGAAAGCCGTTGCGCTGAAGCAATTATATTTCGGGGTACGAAAGGACGGAAAGCCTGCGTCCTTAAAGCCTTTAAGTACAGCAGGCCGGCTATTAATGCCGGGACAATGGCTGGCTATCACTACGGATGCGGCATTGTTATGTCGCCATTACCTTTGTAAGGCCCCTGAAAATATACAGGAAGTGAGTAGTTTACCCACTATGCCTATGGCTGCCGGAGATATTTTGCTGTTAAGGGCAGATAGTACCATTATAGATGAATTGCCTTACCAGGATAGCCAACACTTTCCCCTCGCCAGTTCCTTACAAGGCATTTCCCTGGAGCGTTTGCAGTATGATGTTCCCGCCAGCCAGGGTAACAACTGGCATTCTGCCGCGGCAACTGCGGGTTATGCTACCCCTGGCGCACTTAATTCCCAGCGCCGGGTGGAAGCAGCGGATTCCCTCAATATTGTAATCGATCCGTCCGCGTTTACGCCAGACAACGACGGAATAGATGATATGGTGAAAATTTCCTGGCAGCTACCTGGCCCCGGCTATCTTGGAAATATTACCATCTTTGATATACGAGGGAGGCCCGTGCGCTTGCTGGCGCGTAATTTATTATTGGGAAACAACGGATATTTGCAGTGGAATGGAATTGGCGAAAATGCAGTAGTTTTACCGTCAGGGATTTATATATTTTTTATAGAGATATTTAATCTCAAAGGAGAGGTCAAACACTGGAAACGCACAGTGGTCATGGCACGAAAGTTGACCTGACCGACTCCCCCGTTGCAGGCTTTTTAGCCGTTAAAAATACCAGCGGTCAATCTATTATAATTATTTATATTTGCGCTTCCTAAAAATTTGAACATGCAGTACAGAGAAATTGTTGCAGTAACCGGATTGGGCGGTTTGTTTCAGTTAGTAGCCAGCAAACAAGATGGCGCCATCGTAAGGTCACTGGAAGATAAAAGTACAAGGTTTGTATCTTCCCGCGTGCATAATTTTACTCCACTGGAAAGTATTGAAGTATTCACTACCGGCGAAAACGTAAACCTGGCTGAAGTATTTAAAGCCATGGATGAAAAAGCAGCGGCATTCCCGCTTGTAGCAGGTAAAGCAGATAACAATGCTATCAAAGCTTATTTCAAAAACGTATTCCCTGAATTTGATGAAGACAGAGTGTATGTGAGTGATATGAAGAAGATGGTAAAATGGTTCGGCATCCTCAAATCAAACGATCTGTTGAAATTTGACGAGATCCTGGCCAATGGTGAAGGTGAAGTAGAAGAAGTGGCAGTAGAAGAAACCGCTGCTCCAGAGAAAAAGACAAAAGCCGCTCCTGCCGCTGAAGCTGCAGAAGTAGCCACAGAAGAAAAGCCTAAAAAGCCACGTGCTAAAAAGGCTGTAGAAGGCGAAGAAGGGGCCGAAGAAAAAGCGCCTAAAAAAGCCAAAGCAAAGAAAGATGACGCGCCGGCAGCAGAAGGTGAAGAACCTAAAAAAGTTGCAAAGCCACGCAAGAAGAAAACAGAAGAATAGTAAGAATCAGTTATTGATGGATAACAGATCGTTTCCAACAATAATATTATAGGTCAGGCTTCTATTTACAGAATCATATTTCTGTGAATAGAAGCCTGAATCGTTTTAGCATTCCCGTTTTTTAACGATTCTTTTAAGCCGATTCGCCCTGCATTCGCACAAAAATTCCTAAATTTCTACATTCGAAAAATTTTAAAATATTTGATAGCATGGATAATTTAAGTGCAGATATAAAAAAACTCCCCCGTCAATTTCTCCCCGAAACATTCACGGTAACTACCTGGGATACGCTACAGCCCTACTTCGAAGCCCTGCAGCAAAGACCCATCAACAACGTTGCCGACCTGGAGAAATGGTTGGAAGATATGAGCGAACTGGAAGCAGTCATCAGCGAAGATGCCTGCTGGCGCCAGATTCGTATGACCTGCGATACCAACAACAAAGAACTGGAAGAAGCATTCACTTACTTCTGCATGGAAATTCAGCCTAAGCTGCAACCCTACGCAGATGCACTCAATAAAAAACTCCTCGACAGCCCTTTCCGCAAAGAACTGGATCAGGACCTCTATAAAACCTACCTCCGCAATGTGGAAAAACAGGTAAAACTGTTCAGAGAAGAAAATATTCCCCTGCAGGCAGAACTGAGCGTGATGGCGCAACAGTACGGTGTTATATCCGGTAAAATGAGCATTATCGTAAAAGACCAGGAATATACCCTGCAACAGGCGGCAAAATTCCTGGAAAACAGCGACCGCTCCCTGAGAGAAGAAGTATTCACGAAAACGGCTGCACGTCGTTTGGAAGACAGGAAAGCTTTAGATGAGTTGTATACCGGACTGGTGGTGAAACGTGATCAGGTAGCTAAAAATGCAGGATTCGCTAATTACCGCGATTACAAATTTGAAGAACTGGGTCGCTTCGACTATACCAAAGAAGATGCATTTCAGTTCCACGCTGCTATTAAAGCGCATATTGTACCGTTGGTGCAGCAAATCCTGGAAAAGCAAAAGGAAAAATTGCAACTCGATACCCTGAAGCCCTGGGATACAGATGCAGAGCCGGTTGGCGTGAAACCATTGGAACCCTTCCAAACTGGTGATGAGCTGGTAAATAAGGCCATTGCCACTTTTGATGAACTGGGTCCTTTCTTTGGAAACTGCCTCCGCGTCATGAAACAAATGGGTCGCCTGGATCTCGAAAGCCGCAAGGGCAAAGCACCCGGTGGTTACAACTGTCCTTTGGCAGAAACAGGCGTGCCATTCATTTTCATGAATGCCGCCGGCCAGATGAAAGACCTTACTACTATGGTACACGAAGGTGGCCATGCTGTACACTCTTTCCTGAGCCATCATTTGTCGCTCAGCGCATTCAAAGAGTATCCCATGGAAATCGCAGAAGTGGCCAGCATGAGCATGGAACTGTTTACCATGGATCACTGGAACATTTTCTTCGATGACGCTACCCAACTACGCCGTGCACGTCTGCAACAGCTGGAACGCGCTATCACTATCTTCCCATGGATTGCTACCATTGATAAATTCCAGCATTGGATATACGAACATCCGCAACATACTACCGAAGAGCGTACTGCTAAATGGCTGGAGATTCTGAATGAGTTCTCCCCTGCAATAGTTGACTGGAGCGGTAATGAAGATTATCGTGCTATCACCTGGCAGAAGCAATTGCACCTGTTTGAAGTACCGTTCTACTATATTGAATACGGTATTGCACAACTTGGTGCTATTGCGATGTGGAAGCAATACAAGGAGAATAAAACACAGGCCCTGAATAATTACGTGCAGGCATTGAGTTTAGGTAATACCAAAACGCTGCCTGAATTGTATAAAGCAGCGGGTATTAAGTTTGACTTCTCCCCTGCATACGTAAAGGAACTGGCTGATTTCGTAAAAGCAGAAATAGAGAAAATATAAGTTAGAGCAGAAAGCGTAAAGCTGAAAGCATAAAGCTATTAAAGCGAATGACCAGAGCGTATAAGTAATTTTTAGGGACTATTTCACTAAGTGTGTAAACTTAAAAATCGGGGGATCAAATTAAAAGTTAGATTCTCACTCTTTTATCAAAAATAGTTAAAAACTGATTTAGGATCATGCCCCAGTTTCTAATGGGCATGGTCCATTTTTTTGATACATTTTTTTGATAC